>NZ_POVS01000012.1:253-206716 GCF_002894905.1 Paenibacillus sp. F4 | reverse complement strand
GAGGGAAGTATGTGCCTGACGACAGGTATAAGTACTTCCACTATATGTTACTGTATCATTTACCGCATATGCAGTATTTGGACGTTCATACAATATTTATACCATAACGAACATTGTTCGTAAAGAACAATGTTCGTTATGTGTTAGAACACCTACATGTTCTAACTTTAGAACTCTCATCTTTTTCGCGCCTCCAAAAGGCGGAATTTAGGAGAAGAGGATATCTTGGTGTCGTGTGAAAGTATATCGCAACGCTCCACTACCCGCCGGATATATATCGCTAGCTCCAGAAGTTTGGGCTTACCGGACGCGCTGGGGTTATGGCGGCAGCCGCAGGACCGATCGATGAGGATCGGACGGATTGACGCGGCATCAATGCGTCAAAGTCAAGAGGCCGCTGAAGAGCTTTCGTAAGCTTTTTTCTGTTGCGGACGGAACCACGAGGCAGCAAGAGCGAGTAGAGAAGTCCCTATTAGTGCGATGATGACCCAGCGGTAACCGTGAATGACGAAAGCAAAATCAACGGCAGAAATCACATTGTTCTTTCCGGAATACAGCACGTTCTTCAGGTGGGCTGGCAGCGCTGCGCCGACGATGGTTAAAGAAAGAGCCGTACTCAGCACTTGACCCAAGTTATATAGCATGGACCGCAGTCCATTCGCCACCCCGCGGCTTTGCTCCGGAACGCTTGACATGACCTCCGTCGTATTGGGGGTAAGGAATAAACCGGTCCCGACCCCGATTAACAACATGCCGCAAGCGGTGACCCCGTAAGAGAAATTTCCACCGACCACGAATAGGAGTAGTAGTAGTCCTGCTATAGAAATAAGAATTCCAAGTGAGGCCAGAACTCGAATGGCCGCCTTCTTAGTCAACATGCCAGCAATCGGAGAAATGACCAACATCCCTATCGTAATTGGAAGGATCCTTAGACCGGCATTAAGCGCGTTTTGGTGGAAGGCAAATTGGTAATAGAGAGCGAAGAGCAGAGCAACCGCCGTACGGGCAAAAGAATTAAAGAATGTAGCGATGTTCCCCATACTGAACGTCCAGCTTTCAAAAAGGCTTAAATCTAGTAGAGGTGATGCTGAACGATGCTCATGCCATAAAAATATAGTAGTAAATATGGCGAATATCGCAAAACCTCCGATCACCTGCTTGTCTCCCCAGCCCAGTTCTCCCCCCTTGGATAAAGCAATGATTAGACCCGCTAAAGCGACAAAGATCATGATGCCTCCATATCCGTCCACTTTTTTATGGAGCTGCGCTAGGGGCTTCACCCTTAGAATCCAGAGCCCCCAGATGAGAGCAATGATCCCGAAGGGAACATTAGACCAGAACACCCACCTCCAGCCTCAGGCGGTCGTGACCACGCCGCCGACGACCGGGCCAAGCACCTGCGCGACGGAAGCGGACAATAAATTCAGACCGAGACCGGTGCCCAGCTGCGATTGGGGAAACGCATCGGTAATCAGCGGTGTTGTGTTCGTCACTACGAGCGCTCCTCCGGCAGCCTGTACGATCCGAAGAAGGATTAGTACCTCTACATTAAAAGCATAACCGAGTAGTAAACTGGATACGGTAAAGATGGCCATTCCTATTAAATACATTCGGCTTCTTCCGAAAATATCCGAAATTTGTCCGAAGATTAAAATCAGGATAGTGTTTACCAGCATATAGGAAAGTAAAATCCAGCTGGAAGCTGCCGCATTCGCATGAAATTGCTGGCTTAATTCCGGCAATGCGACATTAAGCGTTCCGATATTGACCAGAACCAGGAACGCTCCGAGACTGGTTACAGATAAGACATACCAGGGGTACATCCTATCGGACTTGGGACTTCTCTTTTGGGTCATAGAGACCAACCTCCTGAAATAAAAAAACGACCCCTGGAACCTGATAAATCCAAGGGCACATCTCCTTTGGGTTCAAACTTCAGCAAAGGCAGAAATGATTTCCTGTGTTGTCCGAACACGCCCGATGCGTGGAAAAATAAAATTTTTCACGTGATCGTGCTCGGCTTGAGAAAACCCGGTCATGGCATCGATCGCCAAAATCAGCTGATACCCATTCATAAACGCTTCCCGCGCGGTCGTATCCACGCCAAGCCCGGTAGCGATGCCGCATAAGACGATGGTGTCGATTCCCCGGCGACGCAACTGCAGGTCGAGCTCCGTTCCGTAAAAAGCTCCCCATTGCTTTTTAGTAATGATGTGGTCTGTTTCGGCGACCCGCATTTCCGGGACGATTTGATCCCATCCTTCAGGCAGATTCAGTGGTGGTGCAGGCGAATCCAACTTCGGTCTCGGGATATCCTTCAGATCTTTGCTAGATACCCGGACCAGGGCAACCATTGAGCCTTGCTCACGGAAAGCATCTGCCAAGGCGGCAGCGTTAGATACTACCTGCTCGGCGGAATAAGGGGCGTATTGATTACCAAGCCATTTTTGCAAATCAATGACAACTAACGCTGTTTTTTGCGGATCCAATAATTTTTCCATTCTATATGTTCTCCTCACCCTTTGGATTTGACCTGAAGTTTAAAATATTAAACATTTGGTCATTTGACTATGTCCGGCCTGCCTCTCTAGTAGCTCATCATTGTCTCCTAAGATACGCCGATAAGTAAGATGGAGCGCTCTTAGATTATGGGGTGTGAAATATGGCTTCCTAAGTTCAGGCCATAACTTCGATTGAATGCGAGTTAAAAAATTATACAGTCCGCTAGTTCGTATAGGGCCATCATTATGTTTTGAAGCCAGTAAACGAAGTTCCGTAAGGCCATCCCCACCCCACTCTCTTGGAAAAAATATAGGTTCTGATGGGGCAAAATGAATCAATTCGTTAAACCATCTTGCAGCATCGTTCTTCACTAGAGCGTGATGAACCCATTCATAGCCGTTTCGATCGGGTTGATTGCGAATGGTCTTGGTTTTGTGAAAACGAATCCAGGAATTATCCTGCGAATCTATAAATAAAGCATTCTGAAGCAAATTAACTATTTCATGAGGCCTTGCTGCAGTTGATAACATCAACAGGCAAGCCCGCCTATGACGAAAGTCCATCAGAATGTTCTCGTTAATTAAAGGAGTTTGATCGTTCATTAAGGTCTGCACAAGAATATAAGCTTTGGACATACTAAATACTCGTCCATGATCTTTTGACATAACACGTCTAGGTCTTGGCATAATCCGTTCTATGTTGTATGAAGCATTTGTAGTTCTTATAAGCCACCTAAGCCAATGTCGAAGCGCCACTCGGAAAAACGTCTTATCTTCTTGTCCCTTCATCTGGCCAAAAATCTCTGTGTATACTTCTGATATTGAATTCTCGCTTATGTCAGTAAGACCTTTTGATCGACATTTGATTGCAAAATACCGGATGTACTTGACTATCGCTTTCCAATAATTTATGCTGATAGTTTTTTTACCGTATCTGAAAAGTAAATTTCCTTCATCGTCGTAATAATCATCAGTTATTGAATCATTCACACGTTGCCTCAAGTAAGAAAATGCAAAGGTATAGAGACTCTCCTCAAACGGCGTTTGGGTTGGATATATTCCCGCGGCTATCCAGAGACTTCTTTCCGCTTCATCGCAAGGTATGACCGGTTTATTTTCAATCAAGGAATCTGTTTCTTTAGCTAACATCTTACCTAGGAGGGTTAAACTACTTTTATGATATTTAGCGATCTTACTTGCTTTTGCTAATACAGAGGAAGTAATAATATGATTACCCTCTAACCCTTCCTTAAGGGCGTAACCTGCGAACCATAAGCAAACTACAGTTCGAAGCAAAGGAATCCTTTTCTTTGCCTTTTGTAGTTGTTTTTCGCTATCCATCGGATACAATACCGGATAGTATTTATCGTAAAGCGCATCAAAGTACTCAAAATTCGGTAACTCGGGAAAAGGAAATTTATTGAATTCGGTCTTGGTTGGAAATACGATCTCTAAAGGCAAACTGATCCGTTGTAAAAAGGCAAGCAGTAATACGTAATCTCTTTGGGTGCCGGGTAACTTGAAAAATATTGTGGGTTGTACCATTTCCGTTAAGGAGCTTGATAAAATAGGTTCAACCCGTCCCCAAGTCTCTGCCGATCTGTATTGTTCATACTCCGATCTTGTCAGATGCTCTCTACTCTCGAATTGTCCCTTTCGCCTTACAGTAATGGGTCCAAATCTCAGGGATTGCCAAGCTAATATTTGCGACACGATTTCACCTCTTTCCAATCTAAGCTCAGACTAGTCGACTGATAACCTCTATTTGAATCTGTTCGTCACTATAGCCGAAATGCCGAATCATGTCCCCAAGCAACGCTATTTGCGTAGCTAATCCGGCCGCCTTGGCGTTTTTGGTTGTAAAATCCCGACTGCCTCGCATCATGTTCCACATGTCCTTGGTTAATCTGGCCAAAGTATGAAATGCCTGTGCTGCTTCACTTTTTCGTATGGCGAAATGATGACAGGAAAAACACTTTGCCTCAAAAAGGCAAGCCCCCTGTATTAAACATCTTCCTACACCTGTAGGAGCTGGAAGCCCGAATTTTGCAAAGAATTCATCTAAAGATAGCTCTTCAGATCCCAAAGCTTTTATCAATTCGTCAGGCTCAGTTTGTTCGCTGGCAAGTGCTTCGAAGATTCGCCAAATAAACCGTCCCGCAATCTCACCATCCTGATATTTCTTAATAGTAGCAAATAACAATGCTTGACGGGAGAGATTACTTCGTAAGTATCGATTCAGCATGGTTTGATTTTCATGACCTGCAGCAAGTCGTGCTAACTCACTGTTCCCGGTTTCGATTGCAATGTGAGTTATGAGATAGTGTCTGTAACCATGAGCCTTCCCTTTTTTTATCTCCATGTCCAATAAATTCTGCTATCTTATCAAAAAACCTATATATTTGTCTTTCATTCAAAATCCAGGGATATTTCTCCAATTGAAAAAGATGCACATACGATGCATCCGCTCTTTCGTTCCGTATCGGTCGGAAGGCTTTATCGCTCGATCTTTTCTGTAAAAATTCGACCGCTCTAAGACCTGCAGAATCAATTATAGGAAATTGGCCGTTACGATGTTTAGCTTTCTCAATACCTGAATATGGGCTGTATAATCCTACCGCTGATGGAGCATTAGGCAATGGCAGCATACATTCTTCAGCCTGAAGATTGAGCAGATACGTTTTACGCACCGGTGATGAGGCAATAATTAACCAAAAAGCGCAACATAAAACTTCAACATCATCTTCGGGATGATAATTTTCAATTGCTTCCTTCATGAGCATCGGGAAGTTTGGGTCATCAAAAGCGAGGCCATCACCGGAATATGTTTCTTCTTGGGCCTCACGATGAATTCCAGAATATAAATCACTGGGCCAGTCAACGTATGTTGGAAAAAATGTATGAGAACCTTTCCCCCAATCAAAGAATAACTTTATGTGTAGAAGATTGTTCCCGGTATACTTAGCTGAAAACTCCTCTCCATCGTTATTCTTTGAAATGTAATCAAACAAATCGAGAAAATCTTCATACTCGAGAGATGAAGCATCCGACTCCCCGTGCTGGTCAAGCCATTTGAAAAATTTATGCAAAGCACTGCCCGCTTTACGAATATAATAGTCTAGCGAATTACTTCGTTTTAAATGCTCGCGAAACTCACGTGCGATATCCCCCCACTTTGGATGCTCACAGCAATCGTCAAACAGTATTCTTTGCCTACGTCTTCCTGGTTCATCCGAATATCCAAGCTCAAAAAGAATGTCCTTTAAACACTTGGCGTTATAACGTTTGTCGTTCGGACGCATTACATCCGCTAACGCTATATCTTCTTCCGTGAAATCGCCCAGCGGTTTCATAACACCTAGAAGGTGTATAGATAGTTTGTTGAACAAACCTATACGGTTTGAGTCTTTTTTGCGGATGTGTTCTGCTTCTGAATTTTTGAGGAGGCCCATTTTGACGGGGAAATCCGACAGATTAACACGACCTCTGGTTGACAGGTAACAAACCAAGTCGTTTCGACGATATTGTGCTACTACATCATTTCCCTTGCAAAAACCTGTATGCCAAGCCCAGAAAATGACATACCATAGGTCTCGACTGTCGCGATGCCGAAAGGTTGGTCTCTCTTCAGGCGGTACAGCTAACCAGTTATCCGGGGCCGGAAATGTAGTAAATAATTGAAGGACGGGATTTTTTATAGAAGAAAATACTTGATTCACATGATTCAAACGCAGCGTGTTTTTTAAAAATTTGCGAAATTCCGATAATGGAGTCCATTCTAGTGTCATTCCGAGTCCTCCTCATGCGCGTGGATTCCCTCTGAGATCTCCGCCTGTCGCATAAATACCCTCCCTAAATGATCTACTTTACCTTTTTCTGTGTCATTATTTGACTCAGGTATCCAATGAATATATGTATCGCGCGTAATCACGACAGAAGAATGCCCCAACCACTTGCTGATCTCTTCGATTGGTCTGCGATATCTTAGGAGAAGTGATGTCGCGAATAAGTGTCGGAAGGTGTGTGGATAGTAGGAACGTAGGTCTACGCTTCCCCCAGTTCGTTGAAATAAGTCATCAGCCAAATTATTATACTTACTGTAAACGCCTTTCTTACTTAATGGCTTCCCTTTTGAATTGTTTGACTCTGATACAAATAGATAGCCATGATCTTCACTTGTGTAATAAGACAAAAGTTCCCGCCGCTGAAGAAGTGCCCAATACAGAAGATCAGTGAACTCCTCTTGTGTTGGAAATCGGATATTTTTCCTGCTAAATGGATCAATTGTTTTGTGAGTTATCAACGCCACGTCCCTGCAGGAAGCCTTCGTTTTCCATCCCGTATCAATGACCCAATTCCCCCGCAACCCGCGTTCTTTTACAAACTGCAAGTTCCCGGAAAGAGACTCGGTTAATTCCTCTCTTGCTGTATGATACACGTTTAAGTTGGAAGGAATTGTTGACGGCTCAATTCGAATCTCAGCTGCTTCACCAGGGCGTAATCCAAAGTAACGCAATATCGCAAAGAGAAGAAGATCCAAAGCATTTTCATACGGATCGATCAATTCAAAGAACATGTCTGCTTCGGTCTCACTAAAGACCTTGTCGTGGTTAATGGGAGAGGCTTGCCTGCTCTTCCCTCCTCCAGGTCCTGCAGTACCGGAATCTCGAGCAATATTTTCCACATCAAACACTATCCGCACCCTACTACCCGCAGTACCCGCTATTAATGAATGATTATCTCTTATTTCTTTTCTCGGAACCTGCTCTAATGGCAGGTATTTAAATCTTGTTGTTCTATCACGCAAGAACTTCAGATATGCACATGCAGTATAGATGATCGGAGCAAGTGCACCAGACGGGTACTCACACCAGTTGGTTTTCTTTAAATCGTTATGACTGCTTCGAATTACGGTTGATAGCTTCCCTTCTGCCATTGCATGTTTGTTAAGGGGGATATTCTTTAACATAGACCAATGAATCCCGTGAGTCGCCACCTTTAAATCTTCAAATGGCTTGTAACCTTTTGGAATACATCGAAGGTAATCCGCAAATCCCAGTAATATTACTTCAATAGGATACGGTCCACCTGCTTTTACTTCGATATTATGGATATGTTCAAAATCTTCCTCTAGCCTCCAGAACATCATGTAATCCAAGAACTTTTTCAGATTCTGGGCATGCCATGTAACCGTATTCATTTTTAGCTTTTCCGTTAATAATAGATTCATTAAAAATGTTGTAGCTTCATGATGAGTACTATGATTTGGTTTAACAATAGCGATCACTTGGGTACCTTCTACTTGATGTATGTAATGTAAACCATCAATGTTAAGGGATTTGTAGTATCGGGCATACCCAACCAATCGCATTGTTTCCCCCATTAGCTGTGCTATGCTCAGAAGCTCTTTATACACACACTCCCCCCCTCTCCCAAGCATTTTTATTCATTCCTCTGTATAAGTTGAGTATAGAGGGACCACCCCCACCTCAATTATGTTTCCATAATTTTCTTTAATTCTACACAATACGTTGCATTCTGACAACAATAATTCACCCCCTATCCATAGATAAGATAAGGGGTTTCGAGATTTACATTATTTACTTCCCATTTCTCCTTCCTCTTCTCCAAGATCATACCCTAATAAATAAAAATGATTTAAGAAAGAATAAAGTTCTTTGCCAGACACCTCTTGATTATTATTGGCTAGCTTCAAATGATACTTTATCACGTTCAACTTTTCTTCACTTTTAGAAGGGCTGAAATTGGCTTGAGTTACCTGCCTCTCAAATTCCTCCACATCTTTCGTATGCCGTGCCTGGTTCAATAGCCACTGTACATTATGAAAATCTGTTGCATTCAGTGGACCCGTGATTAGTGCAATAATGTCTTTTTCTTTATTAAAAATTTTAGGATTATTAAAATCACTCCACGCTGCTCGAATGACTTCCGAGAATATTTCATCTCCTTGAGTGATTTTAATCCTATGCTTGATCTGACCAAGTAACTTTCGCTTTCTCTTTGAAGCAGGCTCTTCTATTAATACAATAAAGTCATCAGTATTAAACCCATCAACTCTTCCTTGTAGTTTTATTTCAGTAATAGGCCAAGGAGGCAAACAAGGTGCAACTCCTCCTGTAAGCATTAAGATGACAAAAGAAGCTTGAACGTGGGCCTCAAAATGTCCTCCCCCGCCTCCCGTAGAAATCGGATTACTGAGTTGTTTATCCTTCATATTAATTTGTCCTCACAGAATACTTTGTTTTATAACTTATCAATCTTAACGTAAGTATAAGTCGCAAAACAGTTTTCATCAAATTGCGCTTGTTAATTTTAATATTCAATATTTTCCACAAATCCCCTGCCATCTCCAAGAATTTCAATACACCTCGAAACCGTTTTATCACAAACTCACGAAGTTTAGGGTTATTATCAGCCATTCCGAATTGGAAACTGCTTTGACAACGCTTGTATTGAGTCGTTCTTTTCGCATCTCAAAACCGAAAAGATCTATTTAACTAAACCTCAAACATTATTGGAGCTATAGCAGGATATCCAAAATTACGATTAGATTTACAACCATTGGCGCTTTCAGAAATGGGAAACGGTCGCAGCATAGGGTTGTTTTTTAGGGGTTGTCTACTTCACAAGGTTATGACCAAAATAGCGAATTTTAATGGGACAATGTTCTTGTCCTCGGCATCATCCACGTATTGTCCCATCAAATAATCTTTTTACCTAGCCAGCTAAGCGTTGTTTTCTGGAAATAAAAAAACTGATGATTGGAACCAGCACCTAAACCTTAAGCCTTGATATAAATACTGTAAACTCCTATTACCTGTCGGTTATATTTTACATCCACAAATAATTAACTGTCATCTAATGCGATATATTTTTTTGGAAATTTAAAATGACAACCTTCAGATGAGCGACTGAGCCTCTCCTTCTCGGTTCGGCACCAGGAGAACCGCAACTGCGTCGCGGGCAGCCGGCGCGCAAAGCCTCGTGTTACTGCTTCCGCAGCACCTCCAGCCTATCCTGCGGCCACCATCCAAGACTACGAAGAAAAAGAGAAAAGAGTTATAAGAACCAGAATCTTTCGAAATCCTTTGAATCTTATTAGATGAGTATCAAATCGGCAATGGGATCAAGTTCTTCTCCTCGAGTCGGGACAAGAACTTGTACCGTTAAAGCAAAAAAGGCACTATATTATCGACTTTCAATGGAACTATGTTCTTGTCTCCCGATTTATAGGTTTGCGACAGAAGACAACAGGCACGTTTCTTATTGTAAAATGTATAAAATCTTCAATTCGTCTATGCGCTTCTCAATACTTCCGATGATGATCCTAGATTATAGATCTTCCACTTTCAACTGTGAACGATCAAGCCCGTTATTTAAGGGTTGCTCCTATCGTGAAATGGTTCAATAACCCGAATTGCTTTGTTGGGAATGGGATAATATTCTTATCAAAATCGATAATGAGATAAAGTTCTTGTCATTTGGTTTTGACAAGAACTTTATCCCAAAATAAAAGAGCCGCGATTTTCGCAGCAATTAATGAAATGTTGTGTTACCGCTTTTGCATTCACATATTTCATAGTTTGATCAACAATATCCGCATTGGGTTTGGCCTCGTATTGTCGATATTGTATAAACATGGAATCAAAATGCTGGAACAATTATCACTAAAAAGATTCCGGATGATTTAAAAGAACTATTTAGACATTCAAGTGTTTCTTATATACCAAGTAAGCTAACCTGTTATGCTTAATTTGTGTAAGCATTTTAGCTTTTCTCTTCGAAACAGGTTCCTCAACAAAAACAATTAAGCCATCGGTATTAAACCCATCGATTTTCCCTTGAAGCTTTAATTCGACCACAGGCCATCGCGATAAACAAGGCGCAAATCCACCTGTAAGCATCAATGTAACAAAAGAAGCTTGGATATGAGCTTCAAAGTGTACACCGCCGCTCCCGGATGCAAATGGATTGCTCAGTTGCTTATCTTTCATACATATCAATTCTTTTATATGAGTAATATATTTTCAATTAAAAATTTTTACATATAGAAACTGGTAGTTTACAACAAAGAAGTCGCCAATCTGGCGACGCCTCTGCAGAATCTATAAGCTATTTAAATCAGTAGGCTCTAAGTTTTTTTGATGGTAAGAAATTGTGAACATAGCGAATATCTCCATCATTACTCAAAACGCTCATTCTGATTCTGTTCTCGTGATTGTTCCCATTCATGGACTCTGATAATTTCTTTCTTCAAAATCGGTTCTTTATTTTTGGCCCACTGTGAGACAACTGGATTTTCGTGAATCATAAGGCTTTCTAACAGTGGAAGGCGTTTTACCATTTTATCTGCTAGTGATCCTTCCCATTGATTTGGATGAAAGACATGCATAAATTCTTCTAAAATAACTGAAGGATCAGAATAATGATTGATCAGGAATATTGCTACGGGTGTCCATTGCAATTGATCGGCTACATGCATGTACGGTTCAATAGCCGATGCTATTAAAGGATAATGTGCTTTTCCTTTGATGTTACACCATTCAATAAATGTTTCATGGGGGATGCTTCTCAATGGACTCACCATCAATTGTCCACTGAATATCTGTTCGATGTAGTAATCTAATTCGTTATGATCTCCTATAAATACATCCAAAAATACAAACGGATGGGCCTCAACTAGAGATTTATAAATATAATCAAAGTTGGTGTGAAAAACACGATTATCTGCAATGGCAGTATAGAGTTTTACAGCTAGATGTTTTGCTTTATCAGCAGCATCTTTGTTTTGAAAGCATGATTTAACTATTTCTGATATTTGATATGAATCGCTATTAGTTTCTTGAGAAAAATCGTAACCTAAAACTAATTCTTGGCCCAAAGTGAGTATTCTTGGACTCAATTCATTATTGTTTTGGTGAAATTTCATATTAAAGATATCTATAGCAACGGCCAATCCATTCTGTTTAGAGCTAATTAGTCGAATTAACTCGCAGAATAAGTCTTCGTTATTTAGTTCAGATGTGTGTGTGTAAGCTAGATTCCCGTATAAGTAAATTGGTGCTTTCCCTAGCTGGAGGGATCTTTTTATACGTTCAATTCCATCTATGTCAATTATCACAATCTGAAGAATTGGGAAAACTTCCGAAAGTATCTCGTGATCTATTGCTTCATCTAGTAGTTCTTTAGTGCTGCTGTTATCAGTTGAAGTAAGATAATCCAGAAAGCCTTGTAGCAGTTGATAATTACGTTTATTGTGTTCGATCGTACTTAGTTTTTCAACCATTGTAGCCCATAGTTTTTTGGGATCATTAGTCCCTTTGGCCAGGCCTTGTCCTAATTGAAATACATTTCTTCCATTAGTACTCATGAGATGTATCAACAAGGCATTCAAGGTATCTTCTTGAGAACTAATTTTATAGCCAAAATCTTGCGATAAATCTCTAATCTTAGTCAATGCCTCTTCAGTATCTTTTGCTTCTACTATGTTAAGAAGACTTCCGTGATCGGGCAATGTTAGCAGCATTACTTCATCATATAAATTTTGGGGTCCCAGTAATGTAGCTAATGATTCAAGTCGAAATACAGCTTCTTTTGACATTTTGTCAGAATCAAACCCTATAGTGTTTTTAACAGCATACCAAGCCCCATACCATGGATTTTTAGCCGAAATTTCTCTCACAGCGGATTCTAACGCATTGTAAACTTTTGCTCTAGTCCATATCCCCCTGAATTTTCTACAGAGGATTGCCTTTATCTCAGTAGATATTATTTTTTCTGATAAAACTATTGACACAGCATATTGAATGAATGTTTCATACCAAGATCTGATTTCATCATTAGATGTTGGATGGTACCCATAGTCTCGGACGTGAGCTCCAAAATCAAAGCTATTAATAGATGTAAAATGCCAAGCTTCTAGTGCTGCATCTAAAAGGGAAAGTCCTAATGCATTTTTTTGCTCTGAATCTGACTCAATTAGATTAGAAATGATTTTTAATCTTTGATCTACAGTAGCGTGTGTTCCAGAAAGATAAATGTAAAATAATGATTTTAATGTACTGCGTATCGAGTTTTTGTTCTCGTTAACATCTTCTGTTAAAGCAAAATGAAATAATAATTGAACAGATCTATCAAAAAACTCAACATCATATGCTAAAGACTTTAACAAACTTGTAAAGTAACTAAAATTTTCATTATGACGGGAAAAGAAAGTTGAGTCTCGATCTTGATCTAAAATTTCCTCCATATGTGCTAGGACTAATTCGGGGTGAAGTGGTGCAACATTACCAAGCATAGTCACAGCAGCATTATCGAGTTTGCGAAAATCCTCCAACGGTCCCCCATCTGAGAGCCATTCTTGAGCAACTTTTCGAGCAGTTTGATTGTGATGAAGATAACCAAGCCTTCTGGAAAATGATATTAATAACCTCTTATTAGCACGCTTTTCAAAAACATCTCTTAGTAACGGGAGTGGAAAATTCTCTAATGAGCTCTGTGCTAACCTATTTGCTATAGCATGTGGTAATACAGCTCTCCACGTGCTCCGCTGCTGTACGAGATCTCTCCTCTTTAATTCGGCAACATTTTGATACAGTTCCAAGACACTCATTCCTGCTAATTCAGCAAGAATGGTCATTTCAATATTTCTTGTTGCTTCCGTCTCAATATTAAATGAATAGACGAGTGAACAGATTTCGGCAGCTTTAAGTAACTTTGAGTCTGAATCATGTCGTTGATGAAATAATCTATTAAATAATTCAGAATCCCTTAGGTGGGATATGTTTTCTCCCATCTTTATTGTTCTTGCTATGGCAACAGCAACACGTGCGTTCCCACCAGACATTTCTGCTATTTTTCTTGAGGTTACACTGTTTATATGCGTGAATTTCTTACAAATTACTTTTTCTAATAGCTCTATTGAAGAAGGTTCTAACCGGAAAACAGTTGTTTGTTCGGGCTGATCCTCTCTAACATCGTATTCAACTGTAATTAAACTAATGAGACTATTGTTTGAGTTTAATTTAGTTAGTTGATTATGTAGATCAGGAGGACAATTATCGACTATCAAGATTCCCCGTTTTCCAAGCGATTTAAGTCTTGCAGTAAAGGATTTAGGGTCAGGAAGTGGGGCATCTCCAAGATCTGTATAAAAAGCTAGTGATTTGTTTAGAGCTTTCTCACCAACTTGATCATCAAATAAAGCTTGAACTAGGCGTGTTTTCCCCACACCTGACAATCCAATTAGCCGAACAGAACTACCAGGACGCTTTAAAATTGTTCTTAGTTCCTGAATACCTTGTAACAAATCCATTCCTTTTGCAGCAATACTTGATGAGTTAGACAAACGAGAGGTTCCATCCAATAGATATCCTCCATCATCACTCTCAGAATGGTCTGCCCAGTTATCAAATGATCGCCATCCTTGTAGAGGTTGTCCAATTTTGTCTCTAACCCATAAAATCATAGAAGGATGGCTTCTTACCCAACTGGCAATACGCTCACGATCATAAAAGTCAACTTTTAATTGTGAAGCGTTGGCATAATCTGAAATAGCATCTTGCATGGCTAATTTTCTGCTACTTAATGCAGAATCCGAAGTAGATCCCTGACTACTTATAATAATGTAAGCTCCCTTATTATCGGCTAAATCTCTTATTACTTCTCTTAGTATTCCTTTTGGCCGCATTTCATCCAAAATGTTGCTCCGAGGCATATCAGGTTTCTTCACTTGAAATGCCGTGTTTGATCTCGGGATGAAACCATCATTATCCATTATTGATTTCACTTCAACACGCACATCTATTCCGCCATCTTTAGCATTTTGATTACCTCCCCAAGTCACTCCTGCTGTCGTGATTTGTGCAGATGTCAGTTCTGCTTCACAAAGAAGGCCTACCAAGGATCTTAGGTCGGTATCATTAAGTTGAGCGATTTCATCACCTGTTATTTCAAGCATACTTATCCCCCGTTTTGTATACACATGTATAGACTTCTTGTGCTTATGACTTGTACTCAATCTATATATTACCATTGAAAATTCAACACTTCGAGAACTATGTTCCACGAAGAGAACATTCTTTTGGTAGTGACGGATTTTAATACTTACTTTGTTTTTCAACAGAAATAACTATCAACCTTTACCCGGTTTTATTGGGAACGGTCAACAATTTAGTTTACGTGGTATTGAGAGCAACCAAACACTATTAGCTCCAGTAATTCTTGCTGATTATATAATGATAATTAAAGCTCTTATGCTAAAATTAGGTATGTTTAATACTATCGAAAAAGAGGACCACATATGAAAATATACGAACGAGACTATACTTACCTTACCGATGAAGAATTGAAGCTGTGGGATGAGAAAAAGGAAGCGGAGAAGGTTGGGAAGTTGGGGGGGAAGTGGATACGCAAAAGTTTGTTCAGAGAGTACCCGAAAGCTGCACGCCATTTCATGAGCCTTTTTCCAAATAACTACCTAGACATTGAAGAATTGAAAAACGAGTCGGAGCTTAACTACTTATGCGAAAAATATGCTGAAATGTTAGATAGTCATGGAACGCCTGAGCGAACAGTTTTAAATTGGATTCGAGAGAATAAATCCTATTTCATAATCGCCTCCATTTTACAAAATTATAACTTTGGTCATCACGATGCCTTCATCTTTCCAGAGCTTAAGTTAGGTACAACTATCCAAGTTGATTTCTTGATAATCGGTAAAAATTCAGGCGGTTATGAATTCGTCTTTGTTGAGTTAGAAGCACGGTACGGGAAAATCACTTTGAGTGACGGTGATTTAGGCGATGCTTTCAGAAAGGGTATTCGTCAAGTAAAAGACTGGTCTGATTGGCTCGAATCGTACTATACATCTTTTCAAGAAGCTATTCTAAAGTACAAGAACGCGGCACAACAATTACCTTTAGAATTTATGGTACCCGACAGGACGAGAATGCATTTCGTCGTTGTTGCAGGCCGTCGGGCAGACTTTAACGAAAAAACTTACCGAACTAAGCGTCGTACCAAAACGGAACAAAAGATTGAACTTCTGCATTATGATAATCTTTATGATACTGCTAAGGCAGTTGTTGGAAAAGCAACTTATTAATAACTGCCGATACGTCCACTTTTCTTACACATAAGCCGAATTAAGCTGTTTAGGTAAATACCAAATCAATAATGACACTATGTTCTTGTCCTTTCAGCAACCGGTACAAGTTTTTGTTGTCGACTCCGGACACTAACTTGTACCGATAAAACAAAAAAGCTGCTAAAATAGAGACTTTCGATGATTGGTTCGTCGGAAATGAGATAATATTCTTGTCAAAATCGGAAATGGGATAAAGTTCTTGTCATTTGGTTTTGACAAGAACTTTATCCCATAAAATAAAAAAGCCGCGATTTTCGCAGCAATTAATGAGATATTGTTTTTATCACCCGACAGTTGTCCTGTCCAGTGACAACAAGTTTACCCCTTTTCTTATATGACTTTTGTTGGAACAAGCCTAATAATATTTTTGAACTCCATATTTTTGGTATCATTCTTCTTGAAAGGTATAAACTTGTTGTCACATTTTCAGAACAAAATTATTATTACAAGTAGTTATAAATTACTTTTGTTCTCTATCAAGGTTTACATCACTTATCCATATTATTAACCGCGTTTCGCATTTCTTCATCAGTTAAATGTGTATAGATCATTGTCGTTTGTATTGAAGAATGTCCTAACTGATTTTTTAATCTGGGTACATCATTATTCTCTAAGTGATAACGCGTTGCAAATGAATGTCTCAGAGAATGCACGGTTAAAGCTGGTTTTCCAAAAGCTGTAGCATATTTTTCGATCAGTTTCTCTATGGATCGCTGAGTTAAGCGTCTGCTTTTTCCTTTACGACCTATGGGAGCTGCAATAAACAAAAAGGGTTCGTTTTTTTCTGGGATATATCTAGATTCTCTGATCTGCAGATAATTTTCTAAATCCAGTAGAGCTTGCTTGCTGAAATACACATATTGTTCTTTATTACCTTTGCGTATAACCCTCACTAAAGCTTTAGTCATATCCAGATCTTCAATGTTAATGCCTGCTACCTCAGAGAGCCTAAGACCTGATCCTAAAATGAGGGAAACAATGGCTGTATCTCGTTCACGGTTAAATTGATGGAAATTGAAAATACGTTTATTCTCTTTATTGATTTCTCCGTAATCATGGGCTACAAATAGCCTAAACGATTCAAAATCGTCTTCTCTGAGAATTTTCCCATCAATACGATTGGCAATGGTTTCTTGGCTTTCTTTAACCACATTTAAATCCATTTTGGCCATAACATTGCGCTGGATATATGGCTTTAGGTCACTTGTTTCAGCCTTGTTCTGTAAGTAATCAAATAAGGATTTTAGTGATGACAATTTACGGTTAATGGTTAGCTTAGTATTGCCAAGTTGATACTCCAAAAATGATAAGAAATTTTCCACTTCACGAATGGTTAGTTTCTCTAAAGTGACTAAATTAATGTTTTTGCGGCTGTCTGCGGTAAAGTTTTCTGTAACTAACCAATCAAAAAATATAATATAATCGTGACAATAATTAAGAAGTGTTGTAGGTGAAAGCTTGCGTTTTTTACTATCTATAAATTCCGTAACGAACCAAGGTAGTTCAGACAGTTTCTCATCAACGCGGTTCATATAGTGTAATTTCATTTGCTTATCCATATGTATACTAACCTCCTTATGTAATTATAATCTCTCAATAATTATTCGTCAAATTTTTATTTTACGTAATAATAAAGACTTCAAGGGCGTGCATCTTCAATAAACTCGATCAATACAATACCATTACGCACGACGATACCGGCAAGTGAAATGATACCCATGATACTCATAAAGCCGATTGGCATACCTGTAATAAAGCTACTATCCGGCATCCTATCAACGAACTGGCTGAGGCCGCTTCAAAGTTGATGATAGGATCCATTGAGTCTGACGGGCAGCACATCGCGCCTGTCGAAGAAGTAATTCATGCGGAATTAATGGTTCGGCGCACCAATTAATATCGTAATACGCTTTTAGAAAGGCCCTAAAAAAGTCGAGCACAAGGATAAATGGAATTCTTGCTCGACTTTTTTACTCCCTTTGTCTGCTATTCGCATTCGCTACACAGATTACCCTTCTCCTTCTAATTCATTAACTCAAACGATTTTTACTCCTCTCTGCACATATAAGTACTTTTTCTATATAAACTGTTGTTTATTCATTGTAATATGAAGTGAGATACCTACTAATTTATCATAGCGAGTCGCCAGTCGATGGTAGTTCTTACCTTATTGAAGAAACATTCTACCAAGTGACGTTCTTTGTGATATCCCGATCATATTCATATTTCGATGGTACTCGGCGGTTTTTCTTACCCGGAATCACGGGAATGGCCTGTTGTTCTTCCAAAAAAAGCCCGGAATGCATTCGTATCGTAAGCCCGGTTGGCTAGACTTGTTTCATGGTCAGTTCATGGCTTTAAGCATTTCGTATCCATAGATGGAATCATGCGCCTCGTCTCCGGTCAATTCAAAGCGAAATGGGTTGCCTAACGCATCTTCCACGGGAACGTCCGATCGCTTGTTTGTTTTCCCCCTTTTAGTGCCTAATCCATGCTGATGAACTCGCACAATCGTGGCATCCATCATCACAATTTCCTCCCCGCCACAACGTTAACACCTGATCATGTCGATAGCTCTAGAAGTTGTAGTGGGCCACGAGCCTGGTGGAAATCTTGTAATAAAACTTCCTGCCTTACCTATTTCTTTATATAGTTGTAGCCAGTATGTTGGCCATCTTTTTAATGTTCGGGTTTTAAGGCAAAGCATCTTCCTGCAGAAGCTGATTGGAGAACCAAATTTTTACTATTTGAAATGCTCATCGACAATCTGAAGCCCCGATTGATTTCAATCGGGGCTTCAGATTGTATTCTTTTACCCTATGCAGTCACCATCTTTACTAACAAGACACATTTGCCCTCCATTTCCACATAATAGTTCGTAAAGCCGATGCGTCGACCTGCCGGATCTGTACGCCGAGCCTAAGGGTGAAAGGATAGATTCCACCTGTCGATGTTCTTTACCTTGATCATTTGCGTCATACTAGTTGCCTCCCCTTATTACCAGGATTTCGCTTGTCGTTTCAACAAGCGAATGCCGTTTACACCGAGCTCGACGGCATCGCCCGCGGCATCGCCTGTTTCCATATCCGTGTAGGACTGGCCGTCCAATTTGACGCGCTGCGGCGTGCCTCCGAAATTCTGGATAAACACGAAGTCGGCCGTTCCGTTCGTCCGCGCCTGCGCCGTAACGCCATGAGGAAGCTTTGTATCGATTACCCGCTCCAGGCCGGCCTCTTTAGCCAATAGGTTATAGAAAGCGTTCAGGAAATCGTCCTTGAGCCGGGTCGCCATGTAATAGGCGCGCCCTTTGCCCAGTCGATTCACCGTCAGCGCGGGACGGCCTGCATAGAAACTGTCCGTGTAGACGCCAAGCACTTCCGCACCCTCCGTATGGATCAGCTCGCAAAGTTCATGCGATTCAAATGTTCCAGCCAGGCCGAGCGGATTATCTGTCGCCAATACGACGCCGTTGCGATCATCGTCGTACAAGCCCTCGATCTCCTCCGCCCAAATGCCTAGCGTGATACGTAGCGGTCCCGGGAACCCCCCTAGGTGGCAAAGATCATGTTCGTCGACGATGCCGGACCAGTACGTCGCGACCAGCGTCCCCCCGTTCTCGACGAAAAGTTCTAGCTTCTTTCCGGTTTCCTCCCGGCACAAATATAGCATGGGCGCGACGATCAGCTTGTACGGCGCGAAGTCGTCCTCGGAGCCGATGACGTCGGTTGGCACGCCGTGCGACCACAGCGCGCGGTGCTGAGCGTACGCGGTCTCTTCGTAATGGAGACCCATGTTGCGCGGCCCTTGTGCATCCTTGATTGCCCAACGGTTATCCCAATCGAACAGGATTGCCGCTTGCGCGGGCGTCGAAGTCCCAACGACCTCGATCAATCCCGCCAGCGTCTGGCTAAGCTCCGTGACATCGCGGAAGACGCGCGTATGCTCGTGACCGACATGGTCCACAACCGCGCCGTGGAATTTCTCGCTGGAGCCGCGGCTTTTGCGCCATTGGAAGTATTGGACGGAATCCGAGCCATGCGCCACGGCTTGCAACGAGGACAGTTTGTGCATGCCCGGCTGCTTTAGCTTGCTGACCGGCTGCCAGTTGGTCAGGCTCGGCGTGCTTTCCATCAGCAGAAACGGTCGCCCCTTGATAGAACGAAACAGGTCGTGATAGAACGCGACGAATGCTCCCAGTTTGGCGTCGTCTTGATGCTCATGCCACGTCGGGTAAGCGTCCCAAGAAATGATGTCGAGCAAATCTCCGAATTTACGGTAGTCCAAACCCTCGAACATATGCATGTTTGTCGTGACCGGCAACGCTGACCCTGCTTTCCGTATTGCTTCGATCTCGTACCGGCAGAAATCGATCGTTTGGTCCGTCACGAAGCGGCGCCAGTCGAGATTCTGGCCGTGTACCGCGGATTCGCCGTGCGGAGCAGGGGATTCGATCTGCCCCCAATCGAGGTACGTATGCGCCCAGAACGTCGACCACCACGCATGGTTTAACGCCTCAAGCGTGCCGTATTTATTTTTCAACCACTCCCGGAAGGCGTCTTGGCAATAGTCGCAATGACAATCACCGCCGAATTCGTTGGAAATATGCCATCCTACGACCGCCGGATGGTCGCCGTAACGCTCCGCCAGCTTCCGGTTGATGATGGAAGTCTTCTCGCGGTAAACCGGTGATGTATAGCAGTGATTGTGACGCATGCCGTGCAGGTTGCGGATGCGATTCGCTTCGACCCGCCGAACCTCAGGATACTTCTCCGACATCCAAGCCGGACGTGCGCCGCTCGGCGTCGCCAGCCAAGCATAAATACCGTTCGCTTCAAAGCGCTCGAGCATCTGGTCCAGCCAATCGAAGGTAAACGTGCCTTCCGTCGGTTCGAGCGCGGCCCATGCGAATATGCCGATCGACATGACGTTGCAGCCGGAAAGCTTCATCAGACGGATATCTTCTTCGAGCACCTCCGGATAACGAAGCCATTGATCTGGATTGTAATCAGCGCCGTGCATCATGACGGGAAGCTTGTCGCTGACGGGTGGGAATACTTGCGTGTTCTTCATAGTGTCTATCTCTCCTCGTGTAATGGTGAACTATGGACAAAATCGGGCATCTACCTGCAAAAATGCAGCTAGATCTTGGAATCAAACGAATCCGTTTGAACTTATCGTATTTGTGCTGCTGGGCAGGAATAGCTACTCATCTGCTTTAAACTCCGGAATGATGCACAAACCAAATTCAATTTCCTTTTCATCCAGACGATATGGCTGGAGCAGCTCCGGACCGCAAGAGTTCGATCCAATCCCACTCATCTTGTAATCAAGATGGATAAACGTTTCCTTGCGCTTGGTAAGCTCATAGAGGTGCCCCGCAGCCGCAAGATCGTCCATGCCGTAATGCCCCGCATTGAACGAGAAGGCCTCATCCCCTTTGAAACGAAGGCCCATGCCTAGTGAATTGGATACAGTGACCCATTCTGTTCCGAATCGTGAGCCATTTTCTTGCGGTTTAATGTAAGGAACAAACATCTCATCGACTGTCGTCAGGTAATGCCCTTTCTTTACGCTTCGACGTTTGTCCATATAGCTCTCGTGCGGGCCGAGTCCGAAGTATTCTACTTCCTCCATGCCGGCAGGCATCGTGAGTTGAAGCCCGAAGCGAGGCAAATACAACAGGTCCTCCTTCACGTTCGCTTTTACGCACAGCGCGATTTCCCCCGTCGCCAATACTGTCCATTCGGCGTTTCCTGAGAGAATGGTCGGTACGCTATGGCCGCCCAATGAGAAAGAGACTTGAATGGTGACCGAACCGACTTCCTCCTGCTTCCAATCCACGCGATACACCTTCGTGACCGCCCGATTAAATCCGGCCTCAAGCCACTTTTCTTTCACAAAGCGGTCGTTATCGGTTGGCGCACGCCATACGGAGAAGACAACCGGTTCTTGGATAAGCGACACGCCGTGCCGGGAAATCGCCGTGAATGCTCCCTTGCATAAATCGAAGTGATGGACGAAATCGAAGCCTTTGATCGTCAGCATCCCATCCTCCTCCCGCGCCAAGATGCTGGGCCGGTCAACGGCAACGACGTCTACTTTCTTTCGGATGACGGGTAGCTCGAATTGCTCAAACGCAATTTCGTGCCCCAAGTCGCCCCATGACGTCTCGCGGTTCAATCGGTATGAGATCGTCAGGAAATAACGGCTCTCCGACTCCTTAGGCCAGCATACCGGGATCGATATCGTTTCCGTTGCGTGCGGCGGCGTCGACAGCCCTTCGAGCAGGCCTTGTCCCGCGACTTGGCCGTCCTTCTCGACCTTCCAATGGAAGATGACGTGGGACAAGTCGATGAAGTCGTATAGATTCGTGACATCGACCTTTCCTTCCTCAAGCGCCTTTGCTTCCACGCGAATTGGAGCGATGACTTGCTTCAGCTCGAGCAGACCGGTATGCGGAACGCGGTCCGGCGACACGAGTCCGTCAATGCAGAAATTTCCGTCATTTGGCCGATCCCCGAAGTCGCCTCCGTAGCCGAAGAAAGGTGTGCCGTCCTCCGTCCGCGTCAAAATCCCGTGATCGCACCATTCCCAGACGCAGCCGCCCATCAGCTTCGGGTATTTATATATGACGTCCCAGTAATCCTTCAAATCCCCGGGGCCATTGCCCATCGCATGGCTGTACTCGCATAAGAAGAGCGGCATCGTAGCCGTTTCGTCCTTCGCATAATTCTCAATATACTCGATCGATTCGTACATATGGCTATCCATGTCCAAACACCTCGTTTCGGTGCTGCCTTGATGGCGTGGTGCGGCGCCTTCGTAGTGAATCGGACGGGATGGATCGCGCACTTTCGCCCACTCCGCCATCGCGATATGATTGGCGTCGAAACCAGATTCATTCCCCATCGACCAAATGATGACGGACGGATGGTTTTTATCCCGTTCGATCATCCGTTCCGCGCGTTCGACAAAGCTGTCCCGCCAGGCTGGATTCTTCGTCAGGGCATGGTAGGTTCCCGTCGCGGGCAGCACTCCATGGCATTCCAAGTCCGCCTCGTCGATGACGTAAAATCCGTATTCGTCGCAAAGCTCCAAAAATTTCGAGTCGTTGGGATAATGTGAAGACCGAATCGTGTTGATGTTATACCGCTTCATTAAGACAAGGTCTTGAACCATGTGGGGAACGGGAATGGTCTGTCCCAGCTCGGGATGAGAGTCATGCCGATTGACCCCTTTTAGCTTAACGGCCTGTCCATTAATTCGAAAGACGCCGTCCTTGATTTCGATTTTGCGGAAGCCTACCTGGAATCGGAGGACTTCTTGTCCGGAGTATACGAGTAACTGGTACAAATAAGGACACTCCGCGTTCCACAGCACCGGCGCTTCGACATGGAACGCTAGTATACCCTTCCCGTCGATCGCCGCCGATTGGAAGCCGACCTGCTTACCGTCCGTGTCAAGTAGTTCCGCTTTTACGCCAACAGAGCCAATCGCCTCGATTTCGCAGCGCAGCACGGCCCAGCTGAAATCACTCGCCAACTCTTGCTTGTTGTAGACATCCCGAATGTAATGCGAATCGCGTGCGAGCAAATAGACGTCCCGGAAAATACCCGAAAATCGCCAAACGTCCTGATCCTCTATATACGAACCATCACACCATTTTAAGACCATGACAGTAACCCGGTTCGATCCCGTTCGCAAGACGCCCGTCAGATCGAACTCCGCTGGCATCCGGCTTCCTTGACTGTAGCCGACAAACCGGCCGTTGACCCATAGGTAAAAACATGAGTTCACGCCCTCGAACACGATGAACGGCTTCTTCTTCTCCCAGCTAACCGGCACATTGAAGTCCCTGACATAGACCCCTGCCGGATTGTCGTCCGGCACATACGGCGGATTATACGGAAAAGGATAGTGGATGTTCGTATAATGCAGCTGGTCGTATCCGTTCACTTGCCAGCAGGAAGGTACAAGAAGATCGTCCCATCCGCCGACATCTGCCCTTTCCTCATAAAACCCGTTTTCAACCCCCTGTACACTGGCATAATAGCGGAATTTCCAGCTGCCATTCAGCGTTTGGTAAAAGGGAGATCGCCCTCGCTTCCCCTCCATCGCCCGCCGCGTATCCCCATATGGAATAAAATACGCCCTGGATTCCTCGCGATTGATTTGCCTTACACCCAAGTCCTCCCAATACGTCTCGATCTTAACCATAATCATCCACGCCCTTTCGTCCTTTACGCTCACCACTCGTCCACGCTTCGTCCTTGTAATCGATACTTGCTTTGTTATAATGAATGCCTATTGATCTACTTGCAGGCAAGCAGTCAAAGCGATCGGTATGGAGTGACTGCGGTGAGCTAGCGCCATGTCGTAAGCCTCTGCCGTCGATACGATTTTATTGTATTCGGTAACTCATCCAGCATGATTGAAATGCGGCAGGATGATATCGACGGAAAACCCAGCAGAAACATCTGATACCCGATCACGATAGGCTCAGCGTGAGCATTAGAAGCAGGGTTTCATTCTTCCTCACTCCAAATCTGTGTAGGTTCATGCTCTCCCTCTCCTCTCTCCGCTATGTATCCATTATAGGATAGCGTAATGGGTCTCGAGAATTTAGCCTAGCAACAATAACCCATACTTTTTCACCGATCTGTCGAACCATGTATTTTCCCTCAGAGCAAAAAACAGAGAACCCCGTTCATGATTCAACTAGGGTCTCGCTCACACATGCAGCTATTCAAATCTTGTGCCTCTTGCTCGTAAAAAGTCCCTTTCGAATAGTATGAGTCAAAACGAAAGAAACGGGTCCCCATTCCAAGGAATGGGGACCCGCTTTTCCAATAACTTAATTTCGATGTCTTTAGCTTAGATCCAAAGATCTTGTTACTTTACAGCATCGGCTTTCTTAATAAGTTTGAAGTCATCAATGTTGCCCCACTGCCCGCCGGGAAATTTTAGATGGGCGCCAATAGTCAGAGTTCCATTTGTAACTACAATATTATCTATTGTTGGATTAGACCATTGTCCGGTATTTGTGAAAATATTCCTCTTGCCTCCAGCAAAAATCTCAGATATCTCTTCTTCTCCTCCGCCGTAGACCCAAGCAGATAATTGATAGGTGCCATTTTTAATCCCTGTGATAGTTTGGGAAACTTTGAATTCTGTGGCTGTTGATCTCCAATAGTGTAATGCTAATGTGCCGGAGTGTACGTCAATATCTGTACTAACCGCGTCTGTATCCCCAGTAACCTTCCACGGTTTTAATCCCATCTCAAAGCCAGGATTTTGAATCATACTTGTGCTTGGCACCACAGTAACTTTGGAAGAGTCAGTAAAACCCCCATCATATGAAACCACCGATATGGTTGCTGTCCCAACAGCAAGTCCGGAAATAGTCCCATTATACGGATGTACCCTTACAATATCAGGATTTGAGCTCGTAAAAGTAATTCCTTTATAGGTTGCATTAGCAGGATTGATGATAGCATTTAGCTTACTAGTAGCACCTACTTCAATCGATTCCGTGTGCTTATCCAGAGCTAAAGATTGCACAGGATACCGATTATTTTCAACAGCACCGTCAATAAATGCATCTAATGCCAATGAGGGCGTACCGTCCGGGTCCCATGCAGATTTAGGATACCCAAAATAATTCCCCTCAGGTGCCCAATAAAATACACCCGTTCCCAAATCGTTCGGAGCTGCATGTAATTTATTTTGAACATTTACAAGCATGTTATAAACACTATCAGCATCCTTGGCAACTTCCCCCCCGACTTCAACAATCATGACTTCCTTCCTATATTTTTCTGCGAGTTTATTCATGTTTTCAGTTAATTCATTAATTGAGGAAGTAAAGACCGAATCCGGATAATAAGATAAGCCAATGATATCATAATCGCTATCTTTAAGACCGGCTGCAACCAGACCGGCATAAAACGGTTCAACGCCATTTTCTGCTCCGCTTGCTCTATGGATGATAACCTTAATCCCAGGAAAAACCGCTTTGGCTGCCCTCGATCCGGCTTGAATCAGTTGAACGAGGTTGGACGTATTGCTATACTCCCCCAAGGGATGCATCATTCCATTATTAATTTCATTCCCGATTTGTACCCACTCTGGTGCTACGCCTGCTACTTTTAGAGCATTCATCACCTCAGAAGTGTATTCCGATACATGTACTTTTAATTGATCTAAATTATCGTTGGCCCATGCTTTAGGTGTTATCTGTTTTCCCGGGTCAGCCCAAGTATCACTGTAGTGTAAATCAATCATAACCCTAAATCCGAAGGCGCTTACACGAGATGCTAATGCAACTACTTCTTCTGTACTGCAATGACCATTGGAAGGATCATCAGACGGATCAACAAAAGCCCGTATTCTTATGGAATCAATTCCGTGATCCTTTAAAATCTGAAGAAGATCTTGCTCTTCCCCATTATCATTATAGAATTTATAACCCAGGGCCTCTAATTGTGGCAGCCAGCTGATATCTGCGCCTTTGGCGAACAAGCCAGGGATAGATGAAGCGCTTACCTTTATCGGTAAGATAAAGGCTGTCGTGGATATAATCATTGCAAACGTAAGAATCATAGCAATTATTCTATTTATCATTGTACTACCTCCTTGTTTTATTTGCATCAACACATCTGGATTGAAGCGCTTTCACAAACCTCTATGGATCACATCCCGTTCCACGCCAACTGGATCGTCCACTTGGATTTCAGAATCCGCCGATTCGGGTAGTTCCAAATTCGCAACCTGATCAACTCACACGCTCCGCTTTAATCGCAGCATGTCGTCCTGCACCTAGTCTTCGTAAAACGTACCTCCTGCCGCTTCGATTTCGTCCGCAAACGAGATATCTATCCCTTTTAAAAATTCGAAAGTTGCCATTGCTGTACCCGCCTTTCGTTGAAAAAAGAAAGAGGGAATGACTCCCCCTTTACATTATTTCCCTGCTAAGAAGGCGTCGATCTGGCTTTGCAGTTCCGCTTGCACTTTGTCGATGCCTGCAACTTTAAGTTGTTTGATCAATTCGGCTTGACCCTTCTCCAAATCCGGAACCAGGCCGTACTCTAACGGAACGCCGTATCGTAACATCACGTTGCCGATGCTAGCCATTTCATTCTTTACCTTCTGGTCGTCGAACACGAACGTCTCAAGCGGATAGTGATAAACTTTCTTCTTCCAGTCAGCTTCCATATTCGTCGCTTCCTGAGGGTAGGAAGCATCCGTCCGATTGAGTGCCGAATTCCACCCCCAGTAGGAGAAACCGGTGAAATTCGCTTGGCTCGCGCCTGGTTTAAACTTGTCGTCGCCGACCGGCTCGTAGTGCTTGCCTGCGATGCCGTACATCGTTAAATCATGAATTTGCTTGTCGTTCTGCAATAGGTCGATCACCATTAGGGAACGCTCTACATGCTTGGTCGTCGCATGAACCGCCATGCCATTCTGCGTCGAGATGGAAGCCGTCTTCTTCTGATTCGGGGTGAGGTCGGCGATAGCCATGTCGGCATCAGGAAGCGTACGACGAGCCTCGGCCAAATCGAAGCCCACAGATCCGAGATTACGTTTGTACGATGCGGCCTTGCCAGCCTTCATTTCCTGCCAAACATCGTTCTTGCTGTTGACAACGTTCTTGGACCAACCACCGTTATCGGCCAAGTCTTTATAATAAATGAGCAATTTTTTGAATTCCGGCGTATCATAAACGTTAAAAACTTTACCTGTTGCATCGTCGAGCTTATAAGCGAACGGCATGTTCGGATCTACGAGTTTCCATTCGTTATACTGCTCGAGCAGCACATTATCCAGCTCGTTCCATTTATACCCTCCGCCTGCCGCTGCGGCGAAGCCGCTCATCCCTTTTTCGTTCTTCGAAATCGTCTTCGCGTAGGCGGCAAACGTCTCGGGACTGGTGACTGGCTCAAGATTGTACTTCTTGCGTAAGTCCTCACGAATCAGCAGAACTTTGTCCATAATTTCTTGGTTGTTGTTCGGCACCATGTACAGCTTGCCCTTAATCTTCGCCTGGTCCCAAGAGAGCTTCGGCATCGCTTTCCATGTCATAGGTGCATAGGACTTCAGCAGTTCGTCGGTCAGTTCGTAGAAGCCACCATTTAGCGCCTGATTGGAATAGAATGCCCAGTTCGCCGTGTACACTAAGTCGAAATCATCTTTCGCTGCGAACCTGAGTGGATATTTCTGCGACCAATCGGACCAGTCGAGGAATTCGACATCGACTGTCGTGTTGATCTTCTTCTTCAGCAGTTTGTTCACCTCACCGAACACTTCGTCGTAATCCGCCGGCTTGGCGCCCAGCAGCAGCATTTTCAGTTTAACCGTGCCGTCGTTCGCGCCGTCTGTACCGTTCCCCTCCCCTGAATTTCCATTTTTTCCACCGCATGCGCTAATTAGCGTACTAAGCAACAACACGATGACAAGAAGCAACATGGCATTCCTCTTCTTATGTTTCATGATCCATACTCCCCCTAATTCAGATAATGGCGTTGATGTGAACGGACATGCTATCGATAACCAAGTTACCCTGAGATCATCCTTTCACTGAACCGACAGTCAAGCCTTTGACGAAAAAGCGCTGAATGAACGGATACGCGATTAGGATGGGTCCTGTCGCTACAATCGTCATCGCCATCTTCAAGCTTTCGGTCGGGATATTTAAATTGACAACCGCCCCCGATTCCATCATCGCCTTGCGCATGCCGTCCATATTCCCAAGCATGCGATAAAGATAGTACTGCAGCGGCATCAAATTCTCTTGCGAGATAAAGAGCAGCGGGTTATACCAATCGTTCCAGTAACCAAGCGCGATGAACAATCCTATGGTCGCCAGTGCCGGCTTCGACAAAGGGATGATCAGCTCGATAAAGATCCTGAAATCGCCTGCTCCGTCGATTTTAGCGGATTCTGTAATCGCTTCCGGGATATTGCCCATGAACGTCTTCATGACAATGATGTAGAACACATTCATCAATAAGGGAAGAATCAATACCAGAAAAGTATCCTTTAGGTGCAAGTATTCAACGACGAGCAAATACCAGGGGACAAGCCCACCGTTGAACAGTGTCGTAAAGAAGAAGTAGAACGAGAAGGTTCCTCGCCATTTGAAATCCTTCCTAGCCAGAACATAGGCCGTCATTGCGGTCAAAAACAGCCCGACCAGCGTCCCGATGGCGGTCACCCCGATCGTGACGGCGTAAGCCTGGATCATCTGCGAGGGATATTTGAACAGAATACTATACGCTTCGATCGAGAAGACCGTCGGGAACAACTGAAAGCCATTCTCAATAATACTCTTCTCCTCTGTCAACGAGGAGGACACGATCAAAATAAAAGGCAAGATGCAGAATAAAGCCAGAATAGTAAGCGAGACGTAGCCGATAATATTGAGCAATACACGATCGGCAGACACGCGTTTTCTGCCTACCGCTTGGGCGACTGGGCTCGTATTTATCGTAGACATGGGCATTCCCTCCTTCTCTTAGAATAATGCACGGTCTTTATCGTATTTGCGAACCGCGTAGTTGGCAATCATGATGGTCACGAAGCCAAGCAACGATTGGTAGAAGCCCGCTGCGGCCGACATGCCGATCTCATTTGAGCTCATCAGCAGGCGGAAGACAAACGTATCGATGACATCCGTATTTGAGAATAAGAGACCGTTGTTGCCGATCATGTTGTAGAACATCCCGAAATCCCCACGAAAAATATTGCCGATCGCCAGCAACACCAGGATAATCATTGTTGGATACAGGTTTGGTACAGTGATTTTAAGGATTCTCTGGAATACGTTGGCTCCATCGATTTCCGCCGCCTCGTACATCTCGGTATCGATGCTCGTGATGGTAGCCAGATACATGATCGTCCCGTAACCGAACGCCTTCCATGTGGATACGATGACCAGAATGAACGGCCAATACGCGGGGGTATTGTAAATGTCGATCGGCTCCATGCCCAGCTTCGTCAACATCGCGTTAATAAACCCGAAGTCGTAGCTAAATAAGTTGAATGCAATGGCGCCGACGACAACCCACGAGATGAAGTAAGGCAGGAAAAACACCGTTTGAGTCAACTTTCGAAACCACTTCCCCCCCACCTCGAACAGCAGGATCGCGGCAAAGATTTGCACTACGTTGTTCACGACAATGAACGCGATATTGTAAAGCGCGGTGTTGCGTGTTACGCGCCAGGCGTCACCTGACTCGAAAAGAAACCGGAAATTATCGAGACCATTCCAGGGGCTCCCGAATACACCGCCGTCGAAGTTGAATTGCTTGAACGCCAATACGATTCCCGCCATAGGCACGTAGGCGAACAGAAAAATAAAAAGTACGCCTGGCGTGAGCATCAGTAGCAGGGTTTTATACTTCCTGACATCGCTCCAAAATCCATGCAGGTTCATATGCTCCCTCTCCTCTCTCCTCTTTGTCCCCATTATAGGCGAGCGTTATAGGCCTTGAAAATTTAGCCAAGCAACAAAAAACTATACTTTTTCACCGATCTGTCGAACCGTGCCGTTTACCTCCATAAAAACTACACTGCCCCATTGATTAACAAGGCGGATGGAACCAAACGACAGAGATTTTATAAGAAGCAAAATTATCTAATAAACATTTAAAATAAGGTCAGTGAGTTCATTGATTAGGCGTAGAAAAAAAAGACCCTCGGTCATGATTCGACCGGGACCTCAATCACACATATAGCTATCAAATTTTGTGTTTCTTGCGGTATTCGCCTGGCGTCATGCCCATTACTTGCTTGAAATTCCGGTTGAAATAAATTATATTCTTATAGCCCATCTGATCAGCGATTTCATAAATTTTCTTCGTCGGGTCTTTGAGCAGCTCGCACACACGATCCGTCTTTAGGCCGATCAAGTAATCGCTGAAATGTGTGCCCGTCTCCTCTTTGAATAACTGGCCCAAATAGTTCGCAGTAAAATCTAAATGCGCCGCGACTTCCTTAAGCGTAATTTTCTTCTCCAGATTATTCTCCACGTATCGCATGATTTCTTCAATTAGTTTGCGCATCTGCCTTTGTCCCTTGATGTACAGCATCTCAGACAGCTCGAAGAATCCCCTGCGAAGCCAAGACAGAATGTCATGCACCGTCTCGAATTGAAATAGTACGTCTGGTTGGCGCGATTCCCATTCCAGCAGCTCGTATAAATTTTCTTTTCGCTGCTGAAGATCGGCATGCAGCTTGGACGTCATACGTATGATAAGCGCGTACACGCCTTCCTTGCCAGTCAGTGTCACATCCTGTTGAAGCAACTCCATCAAACAGTCGTCAATTGTGACCAGGTCGTAGTCCAAGATCGCTTCGAGCATTCGATTGACCTTCTCTTCCATGCACTTGCCCGGCGTATTTTGAGGATGCGCATCGATCACTCCTTGAATGATTCGATTTTTGCCGAGCAGCCATTTGGCGCCAAGCGCCGCCAGCGCCTGTCGAAAAGACTCGTGGAGTTCCGTCTCGTTGGATGCGTAACGACCGACGCCGATCGTGACCGTGCGAGAAGTGCTTCGATTCACATGTTCGACAAGCTCCTTAAGCAAGCTATTGAACCTAGACTCCGGCACGGCTGCAAGAATCACGAATCGGTTTCCCTGCCCCTCGATGACGGTACCGAACCTGATGTCCGCTGCAAATGTCTTGATCGTCCGGCTGATCTTTCGAATCTCTGCGCGTTGCTCTTCCGGCGGAAAGTTGCGCATCTTCCATTCTAAGTCGTCAATTTCCACGAGCGCCACGGACGTCCCCTTCTCCAAATAATGCGCGAGCACGCCACTAACGTGCGATGTGGCCGGCGCGGGCGTTCGTTCCTCAAACCACCGTAGGAGTAGCTCTTCGTTCACGAGCGACAGGGTTTCCGTAAAGGAACGATCCTGCTCCAGTTCTTGCTCAATTTTCGCGACCTGCTCCGTCAGTATGCGAAATAATTCTTGGTCTTCGACCGGCTTCAGCAAATACCCTGAAGCATTGATCTCGATCGCTTCCTTGGCGTAGCCGAAATCCTCGTGGCCGCTAATAAATACGATCTTAACCTTCGGATGGATCGTCTTCGCCTTCCGGGCGAATTCGGTTCCCGTCATGATCGGCATTCGAATGTCCGATAAGATCAAGTCGATCGGTTCGGATTTCATGAGCTTCAATGCCTGAAAACCACTATGGGCCGTGCCCGCCACGCGGACATTCAGCCCACTCTCGAGGACGCGTCGGCGCAGCCATTTGAGGTCGACCACTTCATCATCAACTAGCAACAGATTAACACTCATGTACATGCCTCCGATCATTTCACTCATTTGCACTATGCCTGAATGTATCATACCTTTTCCCCCCGAAGGACAACATGGCGGTCTTCAATGAAAACGGATACAAATTCACGGTTACTGCCGTGGTTCGCCGCCCTGCCCATCCTGATGCCCAGCCGGGAGTAGAATACGAACCGTCGTTCCTCCTCCATAAATACTTGCGATCTGGACGCCGTAAGGATCTCCATATAACAGTTTGATGCGCTCGTCGACGTTTTTGACACCGTAACCGCCCTCTTGCCTCGAGTTGTTTAGCAATCGCTCCACCGTATGGGGTTTCATGCCAATGCCGTTGTCGATGACCTTAAGCTCGATAAGATCGCCAATACGACACGCCTTAATCAGGATCGCGATAGAATCTCCGAACCAAGCGTGCTTAAAGACGTTCTCTACGAAGGGTTGCAGAATCAGCTTGATGACCGGCACCTGCAGAATATCGGGCTCGACATCGACATGCACCGTAAACGTGTCCGCATATTTTACCCTTTGGATCGCAAGATAGGTCGTCACTTGTTCCAGCTCTTTCTCCAGCTCAATGCAGACACGGCCTTGGTTGAGGGTGAGACGGTAAAAACGGGAGAGCCCTTGCACCATCTCCGTCACCTTGTCCGTCTCTCCGAGATTCGCCAAGCTTCCAATCGTCGACAGCGTGTTATAGAGGAAATGAGGATTGATCTGTGCTTGCAAGGCCTCCAGCTCAGCTTGTTTCTTTTGGATGCCTTCAATATAGACGCTATCGATCAATTTTTGGATACTACTGGCCATCACGTTGAACGCATCGGCGATTTGTACAAACTCGTCATTGCCGGAGAATTGTATCCGCTTTAGAAAATTCCCTTCCTGGAACGAACGAACAAGGTTGACGATCCTCGACATCCTACGCCCGGAAAGGCGGGCGACGATATAGCCAATGAAGGCCATGACAACAAAGCTAATGGCACATACGGTGATGATGATTCGCTGTAACCTACCCGCATCCTTTGACAAGTACGAATTGGGCACCAGCGTCTCGATTACGAAATCAGTACCCGGGATCTCTTCCAGGAGGCTTAGATACGCTTCGCGCGAGGCGTTCTGTTCGGCCTTTCCTCGATGGTAAAGCGATATGCCAGTGGAACGGTCGACCAGACGTAGCGTAATCCCTTCTTCGAGCGGAAAGGCCACGAAATCGCCCAACAGGTCTTCGAGTGACATAGTGATACGCACATAGCCAATTTCGGTCTTATAATCAGCATACGATACCAAACGGCGAAAATGTGATATATTACCAAGTTTACTGTCAGTATCGATTTGCAGCCAGATGTTGTCCCGTTCCGTGGCTTGAAGCGAACGAAACCACTCGGAATGGGAAATCTCATCGAACGGCAGGATATAATAATCGTTTTGCGCGATCGGCTCCGCGAGGTTATCGCCACTCACAATGTTCAAATCGCTGTTCAGTGTATAAAGCATAAGGCGAATATCGTTCCCAGATAGCTGCAGCGGCGCTGTCATCTGCGGGATGATCTCGTCCAGCATCGTCCAGTAAATGTCCAGTGGATCTCCCTTCTTCTGAATGGCGTGCTGGAACGCTAGGCTGCCGAACAGCGAATCGGACATGCGCTGAATTTCGTCCATCTGATAAAGAATATTGTTCCTTGTCTGCTCCATACCAGTCCGAATATTCGTCTCAGCCATCTCCGTCCGCGAATGAACAAGCATCGAATACGAAATATAGCCGATCAACACGTCCGTAAGCAACACTAGCAGCAAGTAGGGGACCATCATTTTATAGGTAAAAGGCACATATGATTTCACCGGTAAGTTCCTTTCCCATTCCTCGTTCTAATAATAAATCTGGCCATGTTCTAACCACAAGCATTTCGATTCCGTGATCGGTGGGTTATCGATGGACTCCACTGTGACAAGTACTTGGCCCACCATTAATTTAATACGCACTTTTGAAATCCCCGATTTCTTTTTGAACGTCTGGAGTTTCCGCTGCTGGTGATCTGGATGCTGCAAATGTTTTGTAATTTCTGTAGTTTTTTCTTCAATGCATCCTTAGGGGTCTCACAGGTATTCGGTCTTGAATATCGTTAGCAATTTTTGGCTTAATTCCGATTATCTTTATCTCCACAATGACTCCTGTTCGTATGATGGACGTGTTTAGCCTGAGCGGTGCGGTCGAATACATGGGAATCATTTTGTTTTTTCTGGTTCCGGTACTTCTTTCCATCGTGTTCGTGATCAGAAAGAAGGGAATGAAGCAAAATGTGTAGACGACCTATCCCATCTTTACTGTTCTACTTATAACTCAAGTCGGCTGCTGGAGCAGCAAATCTGTTTTCTCCACTCCCACTGTAGAATAGTTCGTACATCGGCCTGTCGGCTGTTTTAAAAATACTAACTACTGACGTATGTAGGACGTTTGGCAAAAGGGAGCACACATGTCCTTAGCCACAAGGGAAAACGAAAGCACCCTGATCCTAATATTATAAAAAAAGTAGACATTATGCTATGTGTTCCTCGCATAATGTCTACGCTTCTAGTAAAACAATCAAGTATTCATGGTTTTAATTGTTAAGTGTATACGTCGAATTCACTTTAACGTTTCTTTCAATGGTGTTTCTCACAGGTGATATTTCTATGGCTTTTGCAATCAACTTTTCAACCTGCGCTTCATCGGTGTCACTGTCCACATTGAAACGAACATTTATTTCATCAAAGCCAGAATTCCCCTCTTTTAAGCCAAAGAAAACGTTCAGATCTATTTCGCCAGTAACATCAACGTCCAACGAATTTACTTTAATCCCCATACCACTAGCTGTTGCAATGAATCCAACACCTACACAAGCGCCAAGTGCACTTAACAAAAGCTCAACGGGATTAGGCCCTTTTCCAGTTCCGGATAGCCACTCTGGTTCATCAATGGATACCGGCTTATAGTCCCCAACCTCGGCCTCCGAGTAAAACCCATCTTTCCATTTTACTGTAGAAGCAAAACTTGTAATCGCATCCTCAGGATTTTCCTTATATTTTTCTGCCAAGCTTCCGAGCATATTCACATCTACACCGTTCATTTTACTCATATTTAGGACTCCTCTATTTTATATTTTTCATAGACCAATTTAATTGAATCCTCGCTTGTCCTTTATGACTTTTTAGACGGGATCGCACACCCTTCATCAGTACATAGTCCTTCACTAGATGTTTCATTAGAAAGAATTTCAAACTTAGGTGCCGGATGCTCTTCTTCCCAAACTTTCTCCACCCTGCCCATCCGAAACCTTGGATTGCCGGATGTCTGCTTCGGCTACGGCACTTTAAAGGGTAAAGTACCCGGTGGATTTGAACCACCTAATGATGCGACTGTGAGGTGCACCAAAAAAAGAGGCTCCCTATACTGGGGGCCTCTTGATATTGTAGTAGCGTTGATGGCTTTTTAACGAAACCTAAAAGAGAAATGTATGTTCATTTATACCATTTTCCACTCATGAAGTTCCAAGCGAAGCGCTTTTTCCGACACATACGGGTCTTTTTCAACCATCGCCTGTGCCTCTTCCAATGAATCTGCAACGTAAATGACTAGACCGCCGGCCCCATCAACAAAAGGTCCCATGGCATAAATTTTCCCCTGTTCCTTCATTTTGTTCAAAAATTCCAGGTGCTTAGGATGTAACTCTTGTCTTTTTACCGGGTCAACTATGTGCAAGATTGCTGCGTAATGTGCCATTGTATCACTCCTTAAGTGAATGAAAAATAGATTACCAAGTCTATGAAGCCTTTATATTCTTAATAGCACGAATCTTTTGAATTAGTACACAGTTTCGTGATCTTCACGTTTTTCATACAGTGAGGCCACTGGCTCATAGTCCGTGATGCGCTCCGTCCATTGCTGCTGGTGTCGTTCTGCTCTGGTCATCTGGCAAATCGTTAAGATATGCCTATGATCTCATGACTGGTGTTGGGTTTACAGGTGTACTAGGTTTGACGCTTACGTTTTAATTGTTAAGTGTATACGTCGAATTCACTTTAACGTTTCTTTCAATGGTGTTTCTCACAGGTGATAGTTTTATGGCTTGTGCAACCAATTCTTCAACCTGCGTTTCATCTGCGTCACTGTCCACATTGAAACGAACGTTTATTTCATCAAAGCCAGAATTCCCCTCTTTTAAGCCAAAGAAAACGTTCAGATCTATTTCGCCAGTAACATCAACGTCCAACGAATTTACTTTAATCCCCATACCACTAGCTGTTGCAATGAATCCAACACCTACACAAGCGCCAAGTGCACTTAACAAAAGCTCAACGGGATTAGGCCCTTTTCCAGTTCCAGATAGCCACTCTGGTTCATCAATGGGTACCGGCTTATAGTCCCCAACCTCGGCCTCCGAGTAAAACCCATCTTTCCATTTTACTGTAGAAGCAAAACTTGTAATCGCATCCTCAGGATTTTCCTTATATTTTTCTGCCAAGCTTCCGAGCATATTCACATCTACACCGTTCATTTTACTCATATTTAGGACTCCTCTATTTTATATTTTTCATAGACCAATTTAATTGAATCCTGGCTTGTCCTTTATGACTTTTTAGGCGGGATCGCACACCCTTCATCAGTACATAGTCCTTCACTAGAGGTTTCATCAGAAAGAATTTCAAACTTAGCTGCCGGATGCTCTTCTTCCCAAACTTTCTCCAACACTTGAGAAAAAGATTCTGTCGGCTGTGCCCCTGAAACTGCATATTTTTGGTTGAATATAAAGAACGGTACCCCGCTAATCCCAACTCTACGAGCTTCATCTTGATCTTTTCGTACTTGATCTTTATAAAGATCCTTATTTTTTAATACTCCGAGGGCTTCTTTTCTGTTTAATCCAACCGCTTCTGCAATATCGGCCAGTGTATCATAATCTCCTACATCCCTTGATTCAGTGAAATGTGCAATAAGTAATTTTTCATTCAACGTTGTTTCTTTGCCATTCGTTTTTGCCCATTTTAATAAACGATGAGCATCCAGTGTATTGGTGGGTTTAAGACTATCTAATTGAAAGGATAATCCCACGTTCTTGGCTTGTTGAGTTAAGTGGCTAAGAAATTCTTTTGCTTGTTCTCTTCCGCCAAATTTAGGGGTTAATTTTTCTACAAAACTTGTTCCATCATACGAAGAAGCTCCCGGATCAAGCTCAAAGCTTTTGTATTCAATACTTATTTCATCTTTATACGGTAATCCATCTAAGGCTCGCTCCAGATTTTGTTTACCAATATAGCAGAATGGACATGCAATGTCAGACCAGATTTCAATTTTCATGTTTCTACCCCTTCTCAGTTTTAGTTATTCGTCAAATGCAACCAGTGCATTTACTCCATGAGCAAGAGCGGAACCAGCTTTTAAAGCAGTAGCTACCATAATCGATTCAGCCAGTTCTTCTTTGTTTGCTCCGGCTTTTTTAGCTGCTTTCGTATGAATATCAATGCAATATGGACACCCAGTGGTATGGGCAACCGCAACCGCAATCAATTCTTTTTCCTTGGTACTGAGTATGCTGGCTTTCAACGCTTGCTGATCAAAAGAAGCAAAGGATTTAAACGAATCACTTAATTGGGTAAACTCCCGCAGTCTATTAATATAAGATGCACGGTATAACTCGTCGTCATCGGTACCATCATACGCATTTAAAGCATTAACGCCATGAGCCATCGCCGAACCTGCCTTGAGCGCGGTGGCAACCATTATAGCTTCTGCCATTTCCTCTTTTGAAACACCATGTTTCTTAGCTTGTTTTACATGAACCTCAATGCAATAAGGGCAACCCGTGGTGTGGGCTATAGCAATTGCAATTAGTTCCTTGTATTTTGCTGTAAGTTTACCTTCAGCCAATGCTAACTTTTCAAAGGCTACAAACGCCTTGAATATCTCTGGAGAAACCGAGTTAAATTCTCCAATACGTTTAAAATTCGATTTTTTAAATAAACTGTCTTGATGACTCATAGAAAACCCCTCTATTCATTAGAAATTTGAGTGTACGCTGAGCTTTTATTCATCACGCTCAGAATTTTTTCCTTACTTACGCTTTTTCATAGATCCTACGATTGAATCAACAAGTTTCTCTCATTAAATGCCTCCTTTTAGTCGAAACAAGAAAACATTATTCAATTGATTAATTGAATTATAGAATGTGTAGGCATTTAAGTCAAGTCCTTTTTATGCGAACAGGAGGACACCTTGGAAGCCATGAATATCCAGATATTTAATGAATCTTTTATATCCAACCTTCCAAAATATGCATGCGAATAGCTATAAAAAATGAACCCATAGAATACATTGGTTAAACCCAGGGTTTATCTAATATATTCTAGGGGGTGCATTTCAAATCGATATAGGTTCTTCGTTAATTTTCATACTCCCGTTTAATACAATGTTTCGATTGCCTCACGCGTAAACGGAAGTAATTCTTCTGTTCGTCCATCGCGGATTTTGTTTACCCAGTCAGAGTCAGCCAATAATGCGCGCCCGACTGCGACCAAATCGAATTCTTCACGTTCCAATCTCTCGATTAAATCGCCCATCTTGTTGGCTTTGCCATTAGCCTCTTCCCCGGTAGCAAAGAAATCCAAAAAATCAGCGTCAAGACCGACAGATCCAACTGTAATTGTTGGTTTCCCTGTCAGTTTTTTTATCCATCCTGAGAGATTCAAGTCAGATCCTTCAAAAGCTGGTTCCCAAAAGCGACGAAGAGAGGCATGAAAGATGTCAACGCCTGCATCAACTAATGGTGTTAAGAAACGTTTTAGTTGTTCTGGAGTTTCAACTAATTTTGCTGTATAGGCATCATATTTCCACTGTGAGATTCGCAACACGATTGGAAATTCTGGTCCAACAGCACGTCGGCAAGCTGCGATAACCTCACTAGCAAAGCGTGCACGTTTGACAATGTCGCCACCGTATTCATCGTTACGCGAGTTTGTTTTTTCCCAGAAGAACTGATCGATTAAAAATCCATGGGCTGCCATAATCTCGATGCCATCAAAACCAACTTTTTTAGCATTGACTGCTGCCTGTACGAAAGCTTCAACCAATTCCGAAATTTCTTGTTTTGAGTAATTATTAACGTTGCCTCGTGCACCCATATGCCACATTTGAGAGAAAATTTTCCCACCGGCCTCGTGTACTCCATCAACTACTTTTGACCAACCGTTTAGCGCCTCTTCTCCGTATAAGTGTGGTACGTCCTCCTGCCATGCTGGCACCTCGGATGCAACATCAGGATGGTTGATAAACGTACCCTCTGTCACAATAAGTCCAACACCATTTTCAGCTCTTCGACGATAATACGCAGCGACATCCTCCCCCGGCACTCCATTTGGAGAAAAATTTCGAGTCATAGGTGCCAATATAATACGATTAGATAGTTTGAGATTTCCCATTTCGAATGGTTTAAAAAGAGCTTCAACAGATTGAGAATTATTCACAAAAAAACCTCCAAGTTTTATTATTGTCATTTTATAACGTAGACGCTCGTATATTAGCAATAATTAAATCAACTTATCTAATCCCTAACAGTGCATATAAAAAGACTCTCGTTCTAACGTTTATAAAATGAACTGAGAACCAAGTTATGGCTACACCACCACAGAAGCCTGTTAAATAGGACAGCTCTCCTCCATTAGAGCAGATATCCAAATCGGCTCCATCTTCAGCTTAGGGCTTGTTTAACCTAAGAGATTGATTTTCATGTAATTTGGGCTTCCATCAATGAAATTACTTGAAATTAAATCCTTGCTGCTGCAACATTCTTCTCACTTCAGGATAATAAAAAAAATGTGGTTATAGAAGAAGGATACTTCTTGACTCCAACCTCTTGTTTCTTTTCCATTTGTACGTTTATCCATGTAGTTAGAGATCGTTTGTTCATATTTTTTAATGAGGCCTTCTAAGTTGGTGTCATACCGTTCTTTATGCCAAATTGCTTTTTGAGGTAAACGCGGCTTCTTCGAGTAGTTTCTATATTGATACGAAATAGCGAAAAATCCCTTATGAACGTTTGTTATATACCTCAACAGCACTTTGCAGAAAATGTTCAATCTCTTCGCGTGATTTACGAAGCTTGTTGACATAACGAGTAAGCTCTTTACCGTCGACATAGGCTACAAAGCTTGGAATACCCATAATATTTTGTTCTTCACTTACAGTGCCTACATGATCTACATCCACCTCAATGAGATCCAGATCATTCGCAAATTTTTCTTCAACTTCAGGCATGAATGGATCAATAAATTTGCAGTCCGGGCACCAGTCTGCTTTAAAAACAGCAACTGTAATTTTGGGGGAACGGATAGCTGTATCAAATTCTGATTTAGAGGTAACTTTTTTCATTTTAATTTCTCCTTTTTTAATGGATGGTTTACCATTCAATTTGATGTTGTTCAATATAGTTACTTGTCAGATCATCTCCAGCATCAATCGATACCTTACCTTCGGTACCTACCGGCACACCTGCTTTGACAAGCAGCTGACCAATGTGGCATTTTTCTTCTGCTTGTAAGAATAATGCTTCGACCACAGTGATATCTTCCTTTGATGCACTCGAGGATAAAACAACATGCGGACGATGTGTAATGCTCAGTTGGTCCCCTCTAGCTATGTCCCCTTCTGTGTCCATAAAGAACCCGGCAACAGGTAGTTTCTTGCGATCGAGCATGTACGCCAGTGTCAGAGCATAACAAGCAATGGCAGAGGACATCAGGAGTTGTTGTGGATTAGCACCTTCTCCACTTCCGCCTTTCATAACAGGGATAGCAATTTGGGTTTGTAAATTGTCGCCTTTCATACGACCAAAACCTTTCGCGTCTTTGAACCAAACCGTATTCATGTTCACTTTTTGATTCGGCATTTTAATATGCTCCTCTTTCCATATTTTAACACTTGTACTTGTCACTAAAATCTTTCGATTTCGAGAATTTCACAAGGATCTATTCGGTTAACACGTTTTTAATTATTCTCCAAAGAATCGATAAACTTTTCGCTATCCATAGCCGCCATGGCTCCAGTTCCTGCTGCTGTAATAGCTTGACGATAACGAGTATCCTGTACATCTCCACAAGCAAACACACCTGAAATATTTGTCATTGATGTGCCGGGTACTGTAATGATGTAGCCGTTCTTATCCGTTTCAATTTGACCATTTAAAAAGTCCGTATTCGGGTGATGGCCGATGGCTACAAATACACCATGTGCATGTAGGATTTCCTCTTTGCCTGAGACATTGTTCAGGACTTTCAATCCTGTCACTCCACGCTCTTCCGCAACAACTTCAAGCGGGGTCCTGCTTAAAGCCCACTCAATTTTAGGGTTTGAACGAGCGCGATCTTGCATAATTTTTGAGGCTCTCAGTTCTTCTCGACGATGCACCACAGTAACTTTGGAAGCGAATCGTGTTAGAAAGTTTGCTTCTTCCAATGCAGTATCGCCTCCACCCACTACAATGAGTTCCTTATTTCGAAAGAAAAACCCATCACAAGTGGCACAAGTACTCACGCCCCGGCCTACATTTTCTGTTTCGCCTGGTATTCCTAAATATTTCGCACTGGCACCGGTGGAAATGATCAGAGTTTCAGTTATGATTTCACCTTTGCCCTCCACTTCCAGTTTAAACGGTCGTTTTTCCAAATCTACCGTCTTTACCCAACCATTAAGAAATGTAGCCCCGAAGCGTTCCGCTTGTTTACGCATATTATCCATTAATTCAGGGCCCATGATGCCTTCTGGAAATCCAGGATAATTCTCGATTTCAGTTGTTGTTGTAAGCTGTCCTCCTGGTTCAAGTCCTTCAATGACGAGCGGATTCATATTAGCACGAGCCAGGTAGATCGCTGCGGTCAGTCCTGCTGGACCAGTTCCGACAATTACAGATTTATACATATTGATCCCTCCAAAAATGATTGTTCTTACAGTTGTTTATAACAGACTTTTTTAATATTCAATTGATTAATTGAATTATAGCATTAGGAAATCTGTTCGTCAATACACGGATAGAAAATGACTACAAATGAGACACACATTGTAGACATATATTTGGGGGCGGATGTTTGACTAATCTTTGCATTATGAAAAAAGCTGACAGAGCGCAATGGCAGTGTCAACCTTTTTTATGAGAGTTTATGTTTCATATGCGTTGTATGTTAGATATGTAATCCAGAATTTAAGATTTTCTTTTATATACAGATTCGATCTACCGGGACGCTGTTCTGCACGCCCAATAGTCATCGAGCAGCAGCTTGCCAGTCACCGCGGCGATACCGCGGGCCTTGGTCATAAAAGAAAATAATCTTGTCTGATCGTCTCGACCTGATTGAGCAAATTCCTCATGAAGAACTGCTTTCGCAGTACCCTACAGCTCACGCCCCTAGAGTGGAGTCGAAATCCCCAGAGTCGCACAGCGGAATTGATGGTTCAAGACGTGTTGGTGGTTGTGGAAGGCAAGTTTGGCGCCTTTAATCATAATCCATTCGGATGGAGATCAACTAAGATGTGCTTTGGTCCTCTATCAATAGATTGGAACGAATTGCTTAGCCCAAACTTATATGTTATAGCCTTGGTCGTCTATGCGTTTATGAGATACATGAAATAGAAAGGCTTTCTTTTTAACTTTCTAAATAGGGTATTCTTATAAATTTTATTAAAGTATATCCTTTTGACTTGACTCCACTCGGGATGTTCATGTTAAAATTTTAATATTCAATTGAATGACCAAGAGCTCGATTTCGTGAGTAGAGTCAAATTTTTAGTATCTAATTTCCTCATTATGATTCTTCATTTAAGGATTATAGTTTAAGGTGTGTTCTAAGGCTTCTGCTATGCATGAATTGAAATTGGGGATTCCCGTTTTATAATACGACAAGAATAGAGGTTGAGAATAATGGAAGATATGCTGAACTCTGCGAAAATTTTTAAGGAAGATCTCTATAAACAATTGGCTAGAATCGGAAAATGTTTATCCAGTGATAAGCGTCTTGAGATCTTAAATGTGCTATCCAATGGTTCTAGAACCGTAGAAAAAATAGCTACCTGCACAGACATGAATATTGCGAATGTTTCCCGCCACCTTCAAGTTCTGCTCGATGCAAAACTGGTTAAATTCACAAAAAAAGGAGTATATGTGATCTATTCCTTGGCTGATCCAGAAATCATCGAATTTCTTTCCTCTTTATGGCGAATCAGTGAAAAACAGCTCCCTGACATTAGTAGAATGAAAGATGATTTCCTAAATAATCTTGATAACGTTCAAACGCTTACGATGGATGAAGTTAGGGAGAAGATTAATAATGATTCAATAATTTTGGTCGATTTACGTCCTAAAGAAGAGTATGATATGGATCATATTGCGGGAGCAATTTCGGTGCCGATGGAAGAGTTAGATGCATTAATAAGAGAGATACCGAAAAACACAGAAATCATCGCATATTGCAGAGGCCCACTGTGTGTCTACTCAGCTTTGGCGACCCAGAAATTACAATCTGAAGGCTTTACGGCTTTTCGCATGGAAGAGGGCTTAAATGAGTGGCAAGAACATTTTCAGTTACACTAAGCTGACTTCTAAGAACAGACGAAGAACAATGAATTTCTCCAATTCTTAACTAAAAGACTTCAAGGCCAATATTATTAGGCTCTGAAGTCCTTTTTAGTTAAGACAAACTTAGGAAACATGATATGATTTCTCTTAAGAGGTGGTTAGAAGTGGCGAATATTCAAGAAATTGCTCGCTTAGCGGGAGTATCCACAGCAACTGTATCACGAGTAATTAATAAACACGGCTACGTAAGTGATTTAACCAGACAAAAAGTTTTAGAAATTATCGAGGAGCTTGATTATGTCCCCAATGCTAATGCGATCTCTCTAAAAAAAGGTAAAACTCGTCAGATTGGAATAATGACGATCTCCTTTAGTCCCATTATTATTAATTTTGTTCGTGCATTCACTCTTTTTGCTGAGAAAAACGGATTTATCGTCACTCTTTTTATCACGAATGGAGAACCTGAAAAGGAGCTTATCGCCCTGGAAATGCTAAAACGGAAGCAATTAGATGCTATCGTGTGTTTGATACGGTCCAATGAATGGGATGTCATTGAATCCTATGTCCGGTATGGCCCCATTGTTATATGGCAACGTCTTCAAAACGAGAATCTTCCTTCTGTCTATATGGATCAATTTCATGCCTATTCGACAGGTCTTGAATATCTTCATTCCAAAGGTTACCGAAAAATACTTAGCATATATCCGATGTCCAAAGGACTGAATACAAAGGAACGCATTCGTGCCCATACAGAATTCGTTAAGAAACACAATCTCATGGCGTATCCATTTCCTCATTTCGAAGATAAAACTTTAGTTCGTGATGGGGAGGAGCTTGCTAAATGGTGGGTATCGCAGGAAGACCGACCTGATGCTATTTTTTGTGCCAATGATGAAGTGGCAGCTGGTCTTATGACAGCCCTGCGTCGATTGGGATTTTCCATTCCGGGAGATTTGGGGATTATGGGCTTCGATAATACAGAGGTGGCTCACTTGCTCGATTTGACAACGATTGACTATCCTATCGACCAGCAAGCTGAGAATGCATTTCTTGTTTTGCAAAATAAGTTGAATAACACCAAAAACAGGCTAAACACTTTAACATACAAGTTAGTTGAGCGAAGTTCGACATAACGCAGTATCTTTAGTATTACAGGCGTATGGTAAATCCTACAGTACATTAAAAAAACCACTTGTCCAAATTGAACAAGTGGTTCTATTAACCCGTGAGTCGTAGGCTACCCACCTATAGAATTATATTATCACTCGGAAATATTCAGGACAGCACGGAATCGAGTCGATGCTGACATCATTTTATCGTATGCTTCGCTAGCACGATCTAATGGATATGACTCAATCATGGGGCGAATATCCGTCAGCACACTGAAATTAATCGTCGCTTGGATTTCTTCCGCTCCGCCTGTTAACGTACCTTTGACCGTGTTAGATCCTTTCAAAAAGTCCATCGCTGACAATTCTAGTGGATCAGTGGAGGTTGCCACAATGAGGAGCTCGCTGTCTTGACCCAACCCGTTGATCAGAGAGGAAACGGCCTTCGCGTTAGGTGCAGTTGCCAGGATGACTTTAGCACCGCCTAATGCTTGTAATGCCTCAGCCGGATCTTCTTTGGCCGAATCAATGTAGTGATGGGCTCCAAGTTCACGTACGAGAGCTTCTTTATCATTTCCTCGTGAAATAGCCACGGTGCGATATCCGGCTTTGCTTGCAAACTGAACGGCAAGATGTCCCAGTCCACCAATCCCCTGAATCGCTACCAGATCACCAGGGCGAGCTTTACTATTTTTGATGGCACTAAAGGTCGTTTCTCCAGCACACATTAGTGGAGCAGCTTCCATTGCCGAAATTTCATTTGGAATACTGGACAAACTATCCTCATAAGCAACCATGTATTCAGCATATCCACCGTCCATTGTTAATCCGGTCACATGGCTATGTCCCCCATGCCATCCAATGCCGACACGTTCTCCAATTTTCCATTTTGACGAGCCTGATCCAAGCTCATCAACGATTCCTATCACTTCATGTCCAGGAATGCGGGGATATGCTGACGCCGCACCGCCCATGGCCATTGAATCTCCATTACATACGCCGCAAGCTTCAACGCGGAGCAATACTTGCCCTTCTGCCGGCTGCGGAACCGGTACCTCAACTAACTGCATTTTTTCTCCTGCAGCTGGAATTTGCATGGCTTTCATTTTCTTCATGAATAAACCTCCTTAGTTTTAAAATAGTGATATTCCATTAGTATAATTTAAACGGGTCAAACATTCAATTAATTAATTGTATATTTGAATTAATTATTTTCATTACGGATGAATAGATTCGTTGTAACTTCTTGTTAGTTTTTGGATGTTCCATTCCAGATACAGGTATAGGTGCTTAATGTGAAAAATTTTGAAGTGAAATACGCTCTTTGGATATAGCCGTATCGGCATCCGCAGAACAATCTTTATAAAAAATAGTCCTTACTTTTTTTGCTGATGGGCATCAGATTCTTTGTTCCGTAAGTAAATTGACAGCTCGCAGGTCACTTAAACCAACACCAATAATAATCACGGGATTCTCCATTCTTTCTCCATCGTATTAAATAGTTTTATTTTCATGTTGATATTGCCTTATAATTTATACCGCATTGTACAACTGTTCTAATCGTGCTTCTAATTGTTCAAACTGAACAAACCGTCCTTCACGAAGATATTCCTTTTGATCAAAAAATAAGATGATCGTGGGAACTGTAAAAATCAATAATTTGCCTGCAACCGCCTCTACCTGACTAGCATCTATATGCGCAAGTTTTATTTCTGGATAGTTGTTGAGTAATTCTTTTAGTTTGGGATAAATTGCATGACATACATTACAATCCTCTTGAGATACATATAGCATACTTAATCGGTTATCTTGAATAAACGAATCTATTTCATTCACTGAAGTTATTTCTTGGACATTTATCATTAATCTCCCGCCTTACTGTATGTTATTCGGAACTGAATAGCTACAGATCCAATAATATTCAATGCAATATTGTTCTAATTTACTTTTCTAACTCCATTCATTTAATTGAGGAACTGGACCTACTAATAAATACAAATCATGAAATCCCTATTTTCGTAAAATACGTACCGCTTTTTTTCCTTTAAAATATTGATCGGTCAATATAATTACACTATCTATCTGTGGGAGACTTATCTTTTCTCCAAACAAAAGACAATCGCCCTAGAGATATTGATGGATTCTGGAACTTGCTCCTTTTCAAAATCGGAATTATCTCTTATGTCAAGCCATTTAATATGATCAGGCACCTGGATTGGGTTTGATTTTAAAGATAACATCTTACACCGCGAAAGAAGCAGAAATGTTGAATTAGCCAGTAAATTTAACAAAAAAAACTATTTTTCAGGGATTCCATAAAATCAATTGAACAGTTGAATTTAATGATTAATTTTCAGTATGCTCAACTCTCTAAATCGAACTTTAAATGTTAAAAGTATTATATTTTCCAATTGCATCTATTATTAAAATTTCGTTCCTCATTCTCCATCGTAAGCATTCCACTCTCGGGCTCCTTCTTCTATTCGATACGCTGTGAAGCCCTGTTTTTGAATATAATCAACAGCTTGAGATGCAAGAGAACAATAAGGGCCACGACAGTATGCAGCAAGTTCTACATCAGCTTTATTTAATGTTTTTAGGTATTCTTCCAACTGCTCTAAAGGTACAGATATAGCACCTGGGATATGAGATGTGTTATACTCCTCAACTGGTCGAAGATCTATGAGAACCATGTTATCCTGCTTCATTTTTGCCAAGAGGTCATTTTTTGTGATACTTTGAACACCTACATATTGCCTTTTCAACTCATCTTTAATCTGTTTTATGTCAGAGAGTCTGTCCTCACACAAATTCCATAAAGAGGACAAAAAATGAGTTACAGATGAATCACTAATATTATATATGACGAAAGTACCTTTCTTTTGAAATCTAACCAATTTCGCTTCCAGCAAAATTTGTAAGTGACGGGATACATTCGCAACACTCATACCAGTTTGTGTAGCCAAACTTTCAACAGATTTTGGTCCGTTTGATAAGAGATCCATAATCTCAAGTCTTTTGTCACTGGATAAACATTTCCCAATTCGAGCAAATTGCTGATATAAACGTTCTTTAATATCCGATTCAGGACATCTACTTTCCATTTGGAACCTCCTCTTTGTTGCAATACCTTGGATTTTCGGGTTATGCCTTCCTGCATTCGAATTACTCACTAGTATGTCCAAGTATAAAATAGCAATCCAACATTTACTTTCCGTTCATTTTGATTCTAACTCAAAAATTCACTTAATAAATTGAAAAAAACGACGGTTCAGAAAAATCCAAATCCGTCGCTCTCTTCACATGTATTTCAATGATTATTACAAAAATGGATTTGTTGAATACTCTGTTAATTAAGCAATCCTAGAATTTTTTCTCTAAGAGCTTGCTTTTGCTCGATCCCCACCATTGTTTCAGCCAGTTTACCATCTTTAAATAAGAGTAGCGTTGGAATACTTCTAACTCCAAATTGTGAAGCCAATTCGATTTCCTCATCAACGTTGACTTTGGCTATTGTTGCTTGTCCGGCTAAATCATCAGCTAGCTCGTTCACGATTGGAAGTTGCACTTGACAAGGTGGACACCACGGTGCCCAAAAATCGACTAGTGTCACTCCGGTTTTAATGTTCGATTCAAAATTCTGTTTTGTTAAAGATACTGCTCCCATAAATAGAATCCTCCTCAATTAATTTATCAATTATTCAATCGATTAATTGAATTATACTTTTGAAATTGAATTTAGTCAACGTTTTTATATCTAATCTTTATATCTCAGAATAGAACTTAAGTTCAATTTACAGCACCTGTATTACTTTCCCGTTTAAACTACTAAGTCTATTTTGTTCTTAAACCAAACCAAAAATCCGAAGACCTTTTGATTTAGATCAACGGCTAAAGATTCAACTTATTTAAGATTTTAATTAACTAGGGCGTGTCTTCAAACTCAAGTAATCCACACCATATTGCTGCCAAGATTAAATAAAGCCCATATGGAAAAAAAAGATAATAACCGCCCTATTCCACAGCCAAGGAAAACGGAGCTACTGGCTTTGGTTCATCTGGTATACCCAGACTGGAATTTTAGGATCCAGATGAAGTGATCAAACTCCCTAATTTTCGCCTGCATTCTGAGAAATGGGTTCGTATTCATTTCTCAGAGGACAAAGAAACGATACCCGAGTTAGTAATTGGATTTATTGCTAAGCTTTACGATAGCCCGCTTCGTCCCTTTTTACTTAGCAATACTTGCGAGAGGTTGTTTCTGTATTGTTGTAGATCTGATTTAATCTTTTGCATACGAGGTTAACTTCTCCTGCAGGTCTAAACTATGGTGACTACTTGTAGAAACAGGCTCTTGAGCAGCAATTTAGCCTGCTTCTAGCGGTAATTTTCGTTATATTTTCTTTGTAATAGCCTCCAATTCAAACATTTTTCCGCTCGTGAAATAAGAAAAATCACAGAATCAAATCCCAAACTGGGAACTCATCTGTGATTTTGCTTTTCTTGAATATTTCTCTTTGGCATGTCTATTTATTCATATAAAATCTTATTTCAATTACGCTGAAATGAAACCACCCACTGGTCTTATCATCTTTCAATCTGTTACTTTTTCAATATCCTCATGTTGTTTTGAATAATAAGTCTCTGAGCACCACTTAATTTTAGGCTCTCTATTCTTCTCATAAATTTTTATTAGTTGGTTTAAAACAAAAATCTTTTGTACAATATTTTCACAAAAAAAGTTAAGCTGTCGTTTATAAAAATTAATATCCTTTTGATAAGGATGGCGATCCTGTTGGTTCCTCTCATATATATCAAGAAGCTGAATATGTAAATTATATATCTTTATAATTAATCTTAATCTCCTCCCTTTTCATTTTCGTCATCATTATACCCGTATATGAAAAACTGATGGACACTTTTTCATCCCAGCTTAACAAATACAATAAAAAACAGGCTTGTTAATTATCTAAATATCCCCGAAAGCTAAAGACAAACTTTTCCTGAGTATCGATGGATGTAGCTTCCAAATAGCAGAAAGAGATTTGAATGAGGGCAACACTCCCCCAAAAACGGTTCACCATTTCACCTACCATCAATAACGTAAAAACAGCCCGAATTAGGAGATTCCTGCAAACCCTCGCTTATATAGTTATGAAAGCTCAGACAGGAAAAATGGATACAATGAGACGAAAAAAGTAGCCCATCCTCTACCCGAAGATGGGCTGCTTTTACTCTATTAGCTTCACCTCCGTTTCGCGTTTACAACGAACTTGGTGAGGTAGGATTGTAATCACATACGAAAGAGACCCTAGTACCTGGGGCTGTATCCATACCGAATCTCTTCACCTCCACGTTTTTGTGTTCAATGATCGGCCTGCGCTTGATCCATTTCTTGAACGTATCTCTAAGGTCAAACTCGATCTGTCAGCGGATCCTTCGGATTAATCCGATGAACCACTTGTAAGCCAGATTCACTTTGGCTTCCTAAATCATTCGGTTATCCAAGAGATTGTATAGGATCTGCAAAAACAGCAAGCGAAACAGCAGCTCCGGCTTGTTTACTGGCCTGCCGTAATACTCGCAGTAGTATGGGTTATAACATCCTTTGAGACTTAGTTTTTATAACATTCCAGTTAGATAAAAGTACTTTTTCTATTACACTGAGATACTATTTTAATAAGAATTAATTCCGAACTTGAATGTAGGCCAGACACCTTTATTAAAAACTCATTATACAAGTCATCTTGATTTGATTGACTTTGTTTCCATAAGTAGCAGAACAGCCTCATCACACTATGGAGTGGAGAGGCCGCTTGTGGGGGAATAAATTCATTTCGTCTACAGCGGTTGATGTTGACGATTCCTTGTCCATCAATGGTGATGATGAGCATGCGCATCCGTCACATCGGCTTTGACGGTACATAAAATCGAGCTATCGTGAGCATGCCGTTCGGACATAACTTGTAAGGTCACGTGCCAGATTTCTTTGTGTTCCAGCATGTGTTTGATTTTTTTTAGAATCACTTCGGTTTCATAGATCGATTTTTCTCCGTTAACGACAACATGAGCAGTAAGAGCGTTCATGCTACTTGTAATGGACCAAATGTGTACATCATGGACTCCCTTAACACCATCTACCCTTCGGATCGAATTGACAATTTCGTTCATATCAACATTTTCGGGCGTCCCTTCCATCAAAACATGCAAGGACGATTTTGTGACAAAGTAACCGCTACGTAAAACAAGTCCCGCGACAACGACACTAGCAAGCGGATCTGCCCAGCCCAAGCCAAAAAACATCATCATAAGAGCTGCGGCAATGGCGCCAACTGACCCCAGCATATCACTGAGTACGTGCAAATAGGCACTGCGCATATTCAGGTTTTCCTTGGTGTCACTTCCACGCATCATAATCCACGCAACCAACAGATTTATAAGCAATCCGATGGTACTGATAATCAACATGCCAAGGGTGGCTACTTCCGGAGGATTCATAAACCGCTCAATCGCCTCGTAAAAAATGTAAAGTGAAATGCCGATCAACGTAACACCGTTAAGGGCTGCAGCTAAAATTTCAAATCTCCTGTAGCCGTATGTTTTCCCTGTGTTTACAGCTTTGGAGCCAAATGTGAATGCAAGCAAAGCCACCCCTAAAGCGATGGAATCGGACAACATATGACCCGCATCGGAAAGCAGAGCCAAACTGTTGGTAATCACACCTCCAACCGCTTCGATAATCATATACACCGTAATAATGATGAATGAAATCAGGAGTACTTTTTTATTGTTGGTATGTACATGCTTATGGTTATGTCCATGGTCATGACCATGATTGTTTACGGACACCGTTATCCTCTCCTTATACTAATTGAATGGTTTGTCATAATACCTTTCCACTGTTTCGATCGACTTTTCATTCCCTCTCTATACAGTTTGAAAGAAACGAATTGAATTGATATAAACATATGATCAACTGTTCATATGTTTTGATTAGCCTTATTATATTTGTTCCCGATATAGGTGTCAACCCTCATTCTTGATTGAACAAAATCTAAGCCTAAGGTGGAAATTATATGGGACAAACACGCAGAAATATGCCGAACTGCATCGGAGCGGGGCAAGGTATCGCTCTTATAGGTAACCCCTTCAGATCTCGTTGGCAAGTTCTTTACCGTCACCAACCGAGGTAAAGAACTTTCAACGATACAACTTTTCTAGTGGCATTCCATTAGATGCATACCCAATCATTCAAAGCTGATTTGATTCAGCACATTATCCACGGCTCACGTCTCTAACTTTGGTAATCCATCCTTGGATGAATTGATAACTTGTTCCCACTCGGTTAACCTATTGCAGGATTGTCCGATACTTGCGTTCGATTCCAGTGAGCAACCGCGAAGCTTCATTGGATCTTTTGCATGGGTTGGGAGCCAAGACGGTGGCAGTTACCTTGGGGAAAGAAGGAACTCTCATCTCAAGTGGTGCCTCCCATTCGTTAATCGGCAGTATTGCTGTCAAATCGATCGACTCTACTGGTGCCGGAGATGCCTTCGTCGGAGCAAATCAGCCAGCTGAGTCAGCCTAAGGCATTTACCTCCAATGCGAAGCAGCAGCAGGAATTTGTGACACTTGCCAATAAAGTCGGCGCCATCGTGTGCACTAAAGTTGGAGCGATGAGGTCCGTCATTCATTGGAAAGATGCTACTGATCAGGGCACCTTCTAATGAATGACGGAAAGCTTGGTGAAAATTTAAACTTATTATTTATGATGCGCATCCTGTTGCTCTCGATTAATAAAATGAAGCGAGAGCATCGCGTCCTTATAATTGATAGGTCGATGAAAATGACTGAATGAAGGTAAGAATATATATATAATCACTTTACAAATGAAAACTTTTATATCGCAAATGAAAGAAAAATTATTCGCGAAGTACCAAAGATTGTGCAACCAAGCCTATACAATTAGAGTGGTTGCAGTAAGTCAATTTACACTTAGCCTGATTATTTTCTGATTTTGCTGATGAAAAACGGATATTCAGGGAACACTTCGTATACATTTTTTTGCACAATATGATATTTAGTATTACTTATGTATTCCTCTAACATTTCAACGGGTGTATATTTTAAACTTGCCATAAACATCAAATATCCCCCATGCTTGATTAAAATAAAACACAAATCTAAGCATTTTTTGAAGTCCCCTGTTTCATTAATGGCGGACCCAATTAGGGTTACAATATCAAAGGCTTCTTGAGGCAAATCGGAATCGAATATGCTCCTGCATAAAACCTTTGATGGATTGGGATGCCGCTCCCTCTGTTGTCTATACTCAAATATCTCGCAAATACTTTCGTCAATATCAATGCTGGTTAAACCACCTCTTCCCTTAAGCCAATATCCAAGGTAATCGTCCCAATCTCCAGTTCCGATACCAACATTACATACTTGGATTTCATCAAAAATATCGAATGTCTTCTTTACGTAATCTCTTGTCACCAACTGTGTGTGAAGGCACTGTGGAGAGGAGTTCCATTCCCCCGCATTCGGATCTTTGAGTTCCAGATAATATTGCAGTAATTTCTCATCATCCTTATTCATTGATAATGCCCCCATCATTTAGTTATGTTTGGTTTGTTCAATATAATTAAAAAAAGTTTGTGTCGCTGTGCGGCGACACAAACTAAATCCATAGAGATACAAATATCATTATTTAACTTTTCTTAATCATTCATCTTTATGTTTTAGTTTCACTTTAACATCATTAAAAAAGCCGTTGTATCCCAAACATTGAGACCAAAGTTTCCTTCTTTATAAGTTTGATCTTTTGTGTCGATAACTAATTTATTGTTCAAATAAACCTTAGTGTATTGCCTTGCGCTTCTACTTTGAGATGATAATCTGTATTTGGCTGTAATCCAGTTTTCCATCATTGTTAAATGTTGCAATTTCATATCCGATCCCATCAACAAATTTAATTAATTTTACAACATTATTTTATGTGTCTCTATTAAAGCAACTTCAAGAGTATTGCCTCGATCTCGGCAGGATTAGTTGCATTTTGAAAACGTTTAACGAATTTTTCTTCTTGAAACAAACTTGTTAAGTTCTTTAAAAATGAGATGTGCATCTTAGGATTTTTCACTACAAGTACCATCACGATTTCTGCGTTGACAGTTTCATCAGATCCCCCCATATCCTCGAACTCTATGCTATTATCTAAAACTGCAACGGCAATAGCAGTTTCGTTAACGAATTCTTTATTTGTATGTGGAATTGCTATACCAATTGTCCCCATGTTAATTCCGGTCGGATATTCGATTTCACGTTGAAGCAATGATTCTGTATATCCTTTTTTGGCATAATTTTTCTCTTCTATCTTTTTACCAAAGCTTTTAATAAGCTCTTCCCTCGAATCGTAATGTGCGTGCAGTTGAATTAAATCCTGATCAAACACGAGTCCATTTATCGTTTTTGCGCTCATAATAATTACTCCCTTTTATAAAAATCAGAAAACATAGATATCTTTTTATTAATCCGCACCATATTTTTTGATGATACTATGGATATCCATTGCACTTTGGGCTTGAATGATAGCTTCACAATCATCTTTACTTTCAACAAGTTTCATTAACTGAACTAATGCCCTTAAGTGCTGTTGTTTATCAACAGCGGCTATGATAATAACGATGTTTATCGGCCTATTTCTTGCAAATTCAACGCCTTGCTCTAAGCGGAGCAAGCTCATAGCTACTTCGTTTACGCCACTTTCGGGACTATCATGAGGAATTGCCACATTTGGACTAATAATGATATACGGATCTTCCACATCGTAATGTTGGATCATAGCTTCTACATAAGAAGGTTGGATACTCCCTTGAAGCACCAGCGGTAGCGCCCCTAATCGTATAGCCTCTTCCCAAGATGATACTGAAGGAAGCAATGTAATATTCTCCGGCATTATCAGATCATGCAAATTTGTCTTTTGTAATTCGGGTTGTGATTTGAAAGACAACGAGTGATGGCTTGTAAAGTATTGTTGTAATTCCTTTGCAAGAAGTTGCCTGTTCTGAACGGTTGCATATTTCTCAACGATCTCCAGAATATTTTTCAAACTTAATTCAGATGGAGTGAATCCATGCAATAATTCCATCACTTGTTTTCGTAGAGAGATCTTTTCTTCCTTTTGTAATATTGGCTTGACTATAAATAGTCGTTTGTTCGTTTGCAGATATACGGAAGAAAAAACAATGTCATATTCCAAATCATACATCTTGAATTCTCTCACAGATAAGGAATCCAGAAAAATGAACTCAGGAAATAAATCATTCAAAGTAATTAGTAAAAGCTTAGAAACGGATACTCCGTTAGCGCAAACGACTACTGCTTTTGTTTTACTCAGAATGCTGTCTCCTTGCTTTGTTAACCAACCGCCTATCAGCATCGTTAAATAAGTGCATTCACTATCTGGAATATCACAGCCAATGTAATCAGCTAAAGGTTTTGCTGACTTTTTTACAAGGTGGTGCAGTTCTATGAATTCACTATTAATTGTTTCTTGTAGTGGATTAGTAATAGTAAGTTTGTATTTAATGCGATAATATGCAGGTTTTATATGCAGCATGATCATATGCAACAACTGCTTTTTGTCTTGTAAGAGGATGCAGGACATTTTCTCGAATCGCTCCAGCATCTTTTTCAATGCCTGATTTAAATCTAATACAATGTCTTCCCCAAGGAGCTCAGATGAGGAAATATTCGTCGTAAGAATTTGCAGTGTGATGAATAATCTTTCCTCGGTCGGTATATGCTCCAAATCCGATAGTAGTTCTTGAACCGCTTGGTACTCCTTGGTATCCGATAATTCTTCATAGCTAATATGAAAGGAATTTATTGTTTTCCCAAGTTTGATTCTTCGCAGCAAGATCAGTAGGATATGCGGCAAAGTTTTCATCTTATCATCTGTAAATTTTAAGCTCAGATGGCTTTCAATCTTTTCAAGACGTTCATGAATCTGTTGCACTTCTTTTTCAGTGATCTCTGCTAACTGTTGAACCCATTTTTCCCCATTGTACATGTGATGAATTTTGTTAACGACATCAATCAATAACTTTCTTTTTTGAAATTCAACACCCTCAATTGAGTAACCAGATAACCGGGAATAACGGATACTAAGATCATAAGGTTCGACTAATTCTTGTGCTGCTTTTAGATCATTTAGTATGGTATTCTTGCTTACGTAAATGGAACTGGTAAAATGAAATAAAGATAATTCTTCACTACGACTCAGTAGGATCAGAATAATAAGTTCTACTCGCTCTGCTTCAGAAAAAATATACTTTTTTGTCGAAGGCTTGTTTACTTCATTAGGCACAGCAGAGAAGAGAGTAGCATCAACAATAAAAACACCCTGTTTATTCCGTTCAATTTTTGGTAGGCGTTGGCCCTCTAACCAGTCATTGATTTTTTCAAGGCTGTAACTGATTTGTCTGCGGCTTAAACCATACTTATGTTCCAAGTTCTTACTCTTCACACTTGGATTTGATAACAATTCTTGCAGCAAGCTGCTGCTTCTATCATCAAGCTGCATGGCTCTCTCTCCTCCTTCCTTGTTAATAATAATATTGACAGCTCCAGAGGATTTTATAAGAGGCTTCAAGTTTAGGTCGTATTCAAATTACTCAATTTAATCTTTGCTCTTGGAGGCGCTCTGTGAAGAATTGAAATTTTGTTCTGCCTCCAAATCAAACGTTTATTCCAAATTAGCATGTCTTAATTTCATGTCATCATAGGTTTCATTAAAAGTAGCTACCCATTCCAAAACAATCGCATCATACAAGAGAAGACTTAATTGCTCAAATGCCGATCCCATTGGTTGAATAGAAGATTCCATTAAATCAGTATCCGTTTCTTTATTGTCAACATTAATTAAAAGCATGTAATCAGCTAGTTTCCCCAAAGTCGACTGCGAATTCGTTGTATTAAGAATTACCTTTGCTCCTGATTGCTTTGCTTTTTTTGCATTTACTATTAGACCAGCGGTTTCTCCTGAACCAGAACCAATAAATAAAATATCCTCTGCTTGAATGCTTGGAGTAGTAATATCACCAACAATATAAACCGTTTTACCTAAGTGCAACAGTCGATTAGCGAAAGCACGGATCGCTAAACCTGATCTCCCTGAACCAGCAAGGAAAATCCGCTTTGTATTATACAAGGCCTGCAGAATTTGTTCACTTTCACCAACATTCATTAAGGAAATACTTCTTTCTAATTCTTTCATAATGACTTCCATTTGTTTAATTAATTTGTCCATAAGTCACCTTCAGCTTTCTGGATACATGATTACCTTGCCGATAAGTTCTTTTCTTTCCATTAATCGTTCAAACATTTCTGAACCTTCTTCAAGCGGTATACGATGTGTAATCATTTTTTTAGTATTTAATCTGTTATTGTGCATAAAGTGAACAGTCGTTGCCCATTCCTTACCTGGGAATGGTGCGGATACACAACTCCATGATCCCCACACGGTTAACTCACTTCTTAGGATTTTTTCAAAATAAAATCTTTCCACCGCAACGTCTGCATAAGGGATACCTAGGAACACAACTCCGCCGCCTTTTTTGCAGTAACCAAACACAGTTGCTGCTGTATGTGGCGTTCCAGCTGCTTCAACTACAATATCTGCATTCATGCCATCCGTATATTCAGCGACCTTTGTCAGAACATCTTCATTCAGAGAATTTATCGTATAATCGGCGCCTAATTCCTTCGCAATTTGAAGTTTTTCATCATCAATATCAACCGCAATTACTTTTTTCGCGCCAAATATTTTTGCCCATTGAACAGCAAACAACCCAATGGTTCCCCCTGCTCCAACAATGACCACATCGTCGCCCACCGATAGATTGGTTCGATAATACCCATGTAAAACTACAGTAGAAGGTTCTACCATTGAAGCTGATTCGAAATCCAAATCATCAGGTACTTTAACTAAATTCTTCTCTGGGAGTTTAATGTATTCGGCGAATCCACCAGGTTCCTTAGCACCTATTGCATGCAATGAATTCGCTCTAGCTGGTTGACCTGCTCGATAATAATAATCATCTTCTTCAATTAGTGCTGGACATCCAGCAACATGGTCTCCAACTTTTAGATCTGTTACTTGATCGCCAACTTGTTCTACAACACCTGCAAATTCATGTCCCCATACCTGACCAGGCGTGACTGCACCCAATTTTTTATATCGAGAGATATCAGATCCACAAATGCCACATGCTTTGATTTTTACAATGACATCTTTTCCATCCAGTATTTGAGGTTTTTCCGCTCCTCCAAAACGTATGTCTCTGGCACCATACAGTTTTAATGATTTCATTTTCTCTCATCCTTTCTCTCTCTATGTTCTAGACTTTTCAAATTCTTCACATGTGCTTTGTTATTCGAAAATAAATATGATCCGATGACAACCAAAGATGCTCCAGCTTCGATACATTGACTAGCTATACTCTCATCGACTCCACCATCAACTTCGATCTGAATATCTCGTTGACCTATCATTACTTTCAGTTCTCTTATTCTATCAATCGTTTCTTCCATAAAAACTTGATTAGGTCTTCCTGGATTGATCGACATAACTAGAATATAGTCAATGATGTTTAGAAAAGGTTTCAATAAAAAGGTGTCCGTCCCAGGATTAATGACGATCCCTGCTTTCCTTCCATGTTGCTTAATCTGATCAATGACAAAACGAATATGAGGAGTTGATTCATAGTGAACTGATATCATTTCTGCTCCAGTGTCCAACACACTCGCTATATGCTGCTCTGGGGCTGATACCATCATGTGAACATCTAATTTCATATTCACTTGTTTTTTTATATTTTTAATTTGTTCTGGTCCAAATGCGATATGAGGGACGAAGTTTCCGTCCATCATATCTACATGAAGTACTTGAAATCCTTCTTCATATAAAACATCGCATTCACTTTTTAAGTTCATTAAATCAGCTGCAAATATTGAAGGTAAAATCAGATTCATTATTTTTCCTCTTCTCTAGTCTTTATTTAACTAAAGTGCTTGCCCAATAAATTAATAAGTTCCATATCTCAGAAAAAGTAACATCTGTCCCTAAACCTTTTAACTCGACACCTGCGCTGTTAAGCATCTGTGTTGCACCTGGTGCAACAAATCCTGCCAAATAAAATGTGATAATACAAAATACTACTGTCGACACAATAGAACGGAATAGATTTCCTTTACTTGTTAACGTACACATTACAGAAATATAGGTAACAGACATTAACAATCCTATTGGAAAAAACTGAACTCCAGGTAAAATGAGTGCCAATAACATAACAATTGGAATAGAAACGACTGTAGTTGTAATAGTAGTCGGATCGCCTAAGCCTAGCGCAATATCCATCCCCACATTTAGATTGGAGTTATTCCCCATGCGTTTAATCATAAAGTCTTTTGCCGATTTCCCAATTGGGGATAGCCCGTCCATCATCACTCCAACAACTTTAGGCATTAATACCATAACTCCAGCTATCCCTGTGGCCATAGTCACTATCTCTGTAACAGGTCTTTTAGTAATTGCCCCTAAAACTAACCCAACAATAAATCCAATAATAACTGGGTCCCCGAGAACGCCTATTTTTTTATTAATTTTACTCAGAGAAAACTCTAATTTATTTAAACCAGGAATGAAATCAATGATTCTATTTACCAGCCAGGCAATCGGATAACCCCAAGCTGAATAAATAATAGTTGTGCAGGTTGTACCTTCTAAACCAAAGTATTCTTGCCATTTTGAAGCAATTAAATCACCAACAAATAGAGCAATAACAGACATCACCAATGTTACTACCAACCCTAACCAGAAACTGTCAAAAAGAAAGTAAGCCAAAGCTCCTGGGATTAGAAAATGCATGTAATTCCATATATCCACATTTAACGTTTTTGTCCATCTAAGTCGAACTAATACTAGATTAATAATTAAACCAAGAGGGATTGCTAATGCTGCAAAAGGAGGCACCCAAGATGCCGCCCCTACAGCTGGCCATCCAATATCTGCAATTGTAAATCCAGAACCGATTTTTGCATAATAATCAACTGCCGGTTTTAGGGAGGAATTGAGCAAGCCAACAACTAATGTTAAACCTAAGAAGCCTACCCCAACTAAAAGACCGGATTTGATAGCGTTTCCAACTTTCATTCGAAAAACTAGACCTAATACAGTGATTATTATTGGTAAAATAGCTGTTGCTCCCATATCAGTAATAGATTTAATAATATTATGCACAGTATCCATTATGATCTACCACCTTAACTATTTTTTAAATCCAGCAGTTTTTCAGCCAATTGATTTTTCAATTTTTCTTCATTAAGCCCTGTTACAAATCCCATGATGTTCATATATGGCTTTTCATCGGTTTTAAAATTATTAGTTGTCAGAACAATATCGACGTTGTCAATAATATTCGGTAATTCCGTCATACTCGTTTTAATGATATCGTAATGTTCAATTCCTGCTTCTTTTAATACCTCTTTCACTCCATCTGCTGCGATAGTAGAAGTTGCTACTCCACTTCCACAAGCTACGGCGATTTTAATTTTTGAATTTGACATGTTAATTCCTCCTGGTATGTTAGTTTTCGAAGCTAGGGTTGAAAAAATCCTCCTTGCAAATTGTTTTATATTTCCTTTTACTCAGCAGGATTAACTTCTTTCTTGCTGTGGATTCATAATAACATGATGAATTCAATTGTTGTATTCGTTTACATCCCACTTTATAGACAACCGGTTGTACAATATAGTGATGAAAAAATGATTTTCCCTCGATATTTTTCAGGTTAAAATCCATCTATTCCAATGAATTCAATCGTATCAACTCCGGTATGGGTACAACGGTAGATGAGGCTGAGCTGCAACATGTAGACGTGAGAGAGGATGAATCCTGGTACATGACGTCCTATGGAGAGGAACCCACATCTGCCACAACGGAGGAAATGACACTTAGCAGCGCAGATTTGGTATTGCCCGGGTTGATTCCATTTTGTCTCACTCGTATATATGACAGCTCCAGGTTTGCTGAACTACAGCTACATTTCTCCAATCCCCCCTCGAAACCAAGAATTTTATTAATTGTTAAGCCTATGTCAAATTACATCAATTCGATTGACGATCATTTTCGCAGGTTGTTAAAATGTGCTCGAAAAACCACTTGGAATCTTATGATGGTTGTTACTGTGGGTTAAAGACATCATTATTCAAAATCCACTCCTTGATCAATCTTATTCGATGTTTTTGATGCGAGGGTCAGTTAATATAGAGAATAGATATGAAGGTGCATTAAAATCACTAAGTGCTCCACGACCACTAACAGGCATTTTTCAGATCGACTTTAAGCATTCCTTTTTCTTAAACTAAATTACTTAAATTACTTTTACTTCAATCTGAAGTGGTCTGTTTCTTTCACTGCGGTTTTGTAGTAAAGCTTCTAGCGCTCCTGCAGATGGCAGTAGAAGAGCATTTGGGGCGGATCAGGGGCAATCGTCTCCCCACTGATGAAATTTAAAGTCTTACTCTGAAATTTCTGAGGTAAGCATAACGACATTTGCTATTTTACAACTGTATAGATAAATGTCTAATTGTTAATTGGATCATGTTTGTGTTCATTACGGCAATCGGGACAAGAACCTGTACCGATAAAACAAAAAAGCCGCTATAATAGTGACTTTCAATGGGACCATGTTCTTGTCTCCCGATTTGAAATTGCGACAGAAGATAACAGGCACGTATCTTATTGTAAAAATGTATAAAGTCTTCAATTCGTCTATGTGCTTCTCAATACTTCCGATGATGATCCTAAGATTATAGATCTTCCACTTTCGGCTGTGAACGATCAAGCCCGTGACTCAAGGGTAGCTCCTATCGTGAAATGGTACAATAACCCGAATTGTTTTGTTGGGAATGGGATAATATTCTTGTCAAAATCGGTGATGTGATAAAGTTCTTGTCATTTGGTTTTGACAAGAACTTTATCTCATAAAATAAAAAAGCCGCGATTTCCGCAGCAATTAATGAGATAATGTTTTTATCATCCGACAGCAGCTTGTTGTCCGTTGATGTCCGTTGAAGTTAACTTTATTGCATTAGTGAATTTATAGTTATAGCATAAATCATTTCTCCTATCCCAATGCAATAACTTTATCTTCATTAAATGTTGTTGAGTTAACAATTGAACTTAAAGTTATTGCATGAAAAAATTTAAATCCATTTTATTGACCGCTGTCTTCAGATCGTCATCAGTTAAATGTGTGTATATCATCGTTGTCTCTTAAAGAGCTGATGTTTGTGTCTATTTATCTTTACAGGTTAAACTTTGTGTCACAATTCTGTTTTTTCTCAATCATTTATCCATATTATTTACAGCGTCCTTCATTTGATCATCTGTTAAGTGCGTATAAATCATTGTAGTTTGTATTGAAGAATGTCCTAATTGATTCTTTAATTTTGGAACATCATTATTCTCTATGTGATAACGCGTTGCAAATGAATGCCTCAAAGAATGAACCGTCAAAGCTGGCTTTCCGAATGCTGTTGCATATTTCTCAACAAGTTTTTCGATAGAACGTTGTGTTAAACGTCTATTCTTACCTTTGCGTCCTACAGGTGCTGCAATAAACAAAATGGCGCAGGTCATTAGCTCGGGACAAGAACTTGCATCGTTAAAACAAAAAAAGCCGCGATTTCAGCGACTTATCTGTATAGAAATCCTGATTAAGATTATCTTTGTCGATCCTGAAACCGAATATCGGGAACTGTGTATGAACCTGAATGGGGACTGGATCAATGCGGGGGGCGACTTCAATGGCAGAATGAACCCCATGGAGATTCGCCCCCCTCTACGCGATGAAGATGGCGAAGAACACCCGCTTTACAAGGATGAAGGTCATGGGATGTCGGATATGGCGTTGCATCTAAAAAATTTTGAAATTTTCTTTAATCTCTACCTGCCTGCACTGAATATGATACAAAAAGCGGTTCTGAAAAAATGCCTCCCTTTCCTGTTTCAATTGACACAAGCGGACATTACGAATATTGCAATTACAGAAGATATCGATCCGTTACGGGAAGAAATCCGGGGGTGATAAAATATATTTTATAATGTCCAAAACACTCATATAACTTTAGTAAAAATTACGTCTGCCTTGATTTCAAGGTTCCGGGAAGCGGATAGCAATCGACTGGAATGAATGAAATAACTGCAAACCAAATGTGTAGGCGCTGTACCCATAAACAATTCAATAATTGTCATTTAAAATGGTTTCAAATATGATGTATGCTGAGGTATAAGTTTTTTAGCTCATTTCATGTAGGAGGATAACAATGATTTATAGAAATGCTACTGTTGATGATATATCTGCTATAGTGAAATTACAAAAAAAATATCACATTACAACCATTAGTGAAAAAGACAAACCCGATGGCTTCGTTACAACCTTATTTACAGAAGAACAGTTTAAGGAATTAATTGAAAAGGAAAATGGAATTACAATTGCATGTCATGGCAAGAAGATTGTTGCTTATGCAATGGCTGCCTCGTGGAAGTATTGGGCTAAGTGGCCTCTTTTTCAATATATGATTGACGATTTGAAAGATACAGAATATAAGGGAATTACGCTTTCTACAGAAAACACTTATCAGTATGGGCCAATTTGCATTGATATGGATTACAGGGGTACGGAAGTACTCCGAAAGGTTTTTGATTTTTCCAGAATGCAAATGAGTAAAAAATATCCGATATTGATAACTTTTATAAACCACATCAATCACAGATCATACGCTGCCCATACCAAAAAGCTTGGTCTTGACGTGATTAAAAGCTTTGATTTCAACAATAATACTTACTATGAATTGGGTTGTTACACATCAGAATGATTGGATAAACATATTGTTTGCTTGCCCTGCCCGTTAAACCATTGGCGGTGCACCGTTAGCTCTACTGAATAACACGATAGATTTCCAATTTGCAGTTATAAATGAAAATTGAGCACAAAGGGATTTGCCATATGCAAAAAAACACCTCCGATGGTTAGAGACCAGATAATTCAGATCTCTACTATCGGAAAATTATGATTATAGCCTTTTGTCCCCAAAATTCAAGATACTTTTGCCTATACTCGGTCAATGAGGAAGAGATGCTGTATTGTAAGCCGCAACAAGATACCTTATTTTTAGGCTCAATAGGTAACTATGCTTATCTTACTCAGAATGAACGTCTGTTTCGCGTTCTCCATCTAGCCGTAGAAGGTTCTGAAGAGATTCTGATGATATCCGGCATCAGTAAGAATCGAAACTCAAATTTAGATGCTACCCTTTGTATGTAATTGTAATTTTTGAACATCCATAAGCCTATTTTATCATCTCAATACCAAGACTCATGGAAATCGCCCTTCAACTAGCCTACCAGGCCAATTTAAGGGCGATTAATATTGGTTATATTACCGATTGAGATCGAAACGGCTAGCGTTGAATCAGCTTAACTTACCGGTCAAAAATTGTGCCTCCCCCAGTCCAAAACTCCAATCATCATCATTATTTTCAACAATAGATACCATTAAATCGGTTGGTGCGATGCCGCATTCAGCTTCTAACCTTTCAGCCAGTAAGGAATAGAGCTTTTGTTTCTTCTCTTTTGGACGGGCTTTGCTTATTATCGAGAGAATAACTAGACTGTCGGTACGGTTAAATCCTAGCCCAGTATCCTCAATAATCATATGGTCCGCCGGGTGTTCGTGAACGATTTGATAACGATCTCGCTCAGGAACATCAAAAGCTTCCACAACAACTTGGTGGGCAACATCCAAAAGTTTTTTCAGGCTTGCTTTATCTCGTCCTTTAATAAGATCAAAACGAAGTAATGGCATTTTAACTTCCTCCCTTTAATAAAAATTATTTTTCCCTATTTATCATCAACCATTCTAATAAAAGAAAATTTCCGGACAAGTACAATGGCTTGATCAATAGTTTGTTTTACAATAGAAGCGGCAGATTGGTCGCCTGCTAACCGAAGACCCTGGCCCGCCCAAAGTGACATATACTCGGGGTTGTTCGCTTTTGCAGCCGCCTGACGAATGTCCTGGGTCATCGCGTTTTGAATGGGGTAAGTTAGGATTGTTCCTGGATACCGATGCATGTCAATCATAAATTTTGTTTGAATGCCTCTTGAAGCTTTTCCGGAGTATGCACGCGTAATTTCAGTGGAGTCCTCATTTGTCGAGAGGATTTTCTGTTTGTACGTTTCGTGGGCGCCGCTCTCGGGGCAGGCTAGAAACGCAGTGCCCATCTGTACTGCAGCGGCTCCTAATGCAAGGCTTGCTGCAAGTCCCCGCCCATCCATGATTCCCCCTGCTGCGATGACCGGGATCGACACATGGTCAACGATCTGCGGAACAATAGCCATGGTGCCTATCAAAGCATGGGAAGGGTCTTTCATGAAGGTCCCCCTATGCCCGCCTGCTTCGCTCCCCTGAGCCACAATTGCATCTGCACCAGCTGCTTCCAATTGCTTGGCTTCATCCACAGTTGTTGCAGTTCCAATAACGAATATCCCATGCTGTTTCATGGTTTGGATCACGTCTTGAGATGGTATGCCAAAAGTGAAACTAAATACGGGGACACGCTCCTCCAACAGTACCTGTACCTGCTCCTCAAATGATTCTGAAAACTTCATAATCGCTGGATTTTGAGCAGTGCCAAGTTTGATGCGGTATTTATTCAGATAATCTGTCATCCGGTAAATGGCTTCTTCCGACTCTTCTGATTGCTCAGGCACAAACAAGTTTACTCCGAAAGGCTGGTCCGTTCGTTGCTTGATCTTTTGGATCTCGCTACGGAGTTGCTCCGGCGTTAAGTATCCGCCCCCCAGGTTACCTAGCCCACCGGCATTTGAAACTGCCGCTACTAATTCGGGTGTCGAAACGCCACCAGCCATCGGCGCTTGAAAAATCGGGTATCGAATTTTAAGAGCACGCGTCAAATCAGTCTCAAACACCTTTAAAAACCTCCTTTTATTGTAAAATCTCAGATTTTTTAATTATATTCGTTAATAGCATCCAACCTTTTGAACAGGTTATTAAAATCTTTTAATTTAGCCTTATCCTCGACTTTGACCCCTGAACAATAGAATGAAATATTGCCGTTGCCTTCATTTAAAGAATTCATTTCTTCCAATACTTTTTTTAAATTTTTTGCAGTTCCATTATTTCCATCAATGATATTAACATCCGATGAATATAGTGTTCTAAATATATTTTTATAGTAAGAAAAGTGAGTACATCCTAAAACAATGGTTTCATACTTACTTAAATCATATATAGATAATTGTTCTTGAAGATAAGGCAGCACTATTTGCTCGTTAAACTCAAAACTTTCTGCAAACTGAACTAATTTCGGAAGAGGTAATAAATCAACAACATGTTCGTTATCTAATTTAGTAATAAGATTTTGAAGTCTTTCTTCCCTTAGAGTCAAAGCAGTAGCAGTTACCAAAATTCGTTTATCTATATTTTTTTTTGTTTTAACAGCTGGTTTTACAGCAGGCTCCATACCAATGATTGGAATACTGGATTTTGCCCTTATTTCTTCGATTGCTGCGCTTGTGGCAGTATTACAAGCAATTACTATCGCTTTTACTTTTTGCTGGCTAATAAATTCTATAGCATCTAAAACATACTTTTTAATGTCATCTTTTGTTTTGTTCCCATATGGAACATTTAATGTATCTGCGTAATACATATAATCTTCATTAGGTAAAACTTTTAATGTATCATGCAATACAGTAATGCCTCCAATACCAGAATCAAAAAAACCTATTTGCATTTTTCATTCCTCCAATTAAAGGAATCAATTCACCAATTCCATTTGTATCTGATTCCAATGCAAACTGCCCAGGATCTAACTAAGCTCTTGATCAGGATGAATGCGAGCATGGTTTTCATTTCCTACCACTCCTTTTTGACTTGAAATGACTATAACGGATAGCAATATAATAGCAGCAGTAACAAGTACCAAAGCGGCAAGAAGTAATGATAGGTTGTAGCTATGCGCCATTTCCAACACGATTCCGGCTCCGATTGGACCGAGTATTTGACCTATACCATAAAATCCTGTCATCAAAGCAATTGCTCTATTACCACTGAATGGTCTAGACATACGTGCTGCGGCGAGAGCGAGCATGGAAATACCCATAAACGTGCCACCAAAAAGGACAGATCCTAACGTCACGCCGAATATATTGGGAAGCCATACAGGTAGTATGACCCCAGCAGCTTGCAGGATAAGCGCAATAATCAATGGTTTGATGTAACCGACTTACTCGCCCACCAGGACCAGATCACTGTTGATGGTACCGCCGCTATCCCAACGATAATCCAGCTAAAGTCAGCAAAAATTGACATATGAGGCATTTGCTTAACCATCGCCATAAGAAACGTCGCGCTTACTATATAACCTAACCCCGCAAGTCCATAAGCAACAAGTAGCCAGCCGAAGATAGATGGATTTTCCGCTGATGAACTCAGGGATGCAGCATTTTGAGTTATAGGTTTTGGCTCTTTATCGTGGATAAATGACCAAACAGGTATGATGAGGATGATACTAATGATCAAAAGCCCGATCCAAGTTCCCCTCCAAGTGAAAATGCTAAGATCAGGCGTAAGTAACCCTGCCAAATATCCGGATTCCGTAGCGGATAGATGAGCTTGTGATTACATCAATGGAAGTATGGAGTATATGAAAAACGTCCGATTCCCATTGCAATAATGAGCATAACTAAACCACCGATCATGGTCTTTGTGGAATTAAACAATTTCGCATTGTTAGCTCCTGAATTCTCCATGAGACTGACCTGTCACCCTTCTAAAATTCAAATTACCTCTCAATACATCAATTAATATGAACATAAATCCTGGTTAACATTAAAAAAATCAATTCCTAAAACAAAGAAATGACGGCAGACACCATCCGGTATTTACCAACTTTTGATTCGTCAAATTCTATTATTTCCCCAAAAAATTCAACATTAGTTCTCCAATTTCATATGCATGTGTTTCCAATGCAAAGTGCCCAGTATCTAATAAATGAATCTCTGCTTTAGGTAAATCTTTCTTAAAGGCTTCAGCACCAGCCGGAATAAAGGAAACATCATTTTCACCCCACACTGCCAGCAAGGGTGGCTGATATTCACGGAGATACTGTTGAAACTCCGGATACATTTTCACATTATTTTGGTAATCAAAAATTAAATCCAATTGTTTCTCATCATTTCCCGGCCGGGACATATATGCAATATCAAGAGTATAACCATCTGGGGAAACTTGGCTTTCCTTTGTTCCATCAACATATTGGCCCTTGATTGTGTTAGGCGCAAATGCTGTCCTATAACTTTCCCTTTTTTCTTGTGTAGGATAACGCCAATAATCTTCTCGTGCCGCCCATTTTTCTCCTAGTCCTTCACGATAAATGTTGCCATTTTGGCTTATTATTGCTGTTACACGTTCTGGATGGTGCTTGGCAATACGAAAGCCAATAGGGGCTCCGTAGTCAAAGACATATAACGCATATTTAGCAAGCCCTAGTTTATCGATGAAAGTTTCGATAATTTCGGTAATATGGTCAAATGTATACTGGAACTCTTCTCTGTCAGGGGATGAGGTATTCCCGAACCCCGGATAATCAGGAGCAATTAAATAGTAGTCTTTTTCTAAAATAGGTATTAGCTCTCTAAACATATGACTTGCGGATGGAAAGCCATGAAGCAATAAAATGACTGGATTATTCGGATTACCAGCCTCACGATAAAATACGTTTAATCCTTCTATCTCTAATGAATGATAAGTCGTCATACTACAACCTCCTGTTTTCTTCATAAGACCTGCCGCTTACTAAACTAATTGTAACTCCTCACAAATATCGTGTAAAATGAACTTATACGATTGGTAATATTAAAATAATCAATAATTAAATGGAGGAATGACGGTGGACATCCGAGACTTGCAGATTTTTCTGGCGGTTGCGAACGAAGGAAGCATTACCAAAGCAGCCGAAAAAATGGAATATGTTCAGTCGAGTATAAGCATCCGTATCCAGCAGCTTGAAAAGAAACTGAAAACAGCGTTATTTCGTCGTGGGCGGCAAGGGGTTCGGCTCACAACATCCGGAGAGACACTCAAGTCCTATGCTGAGAAAATTGTCTTTCTTACTCAAGAGGCGGAACGAGTCGTGGCAGATAACTCAACCCCAAGAGGCCCGCTTCGGATCGGATCGCCTGAAACCACAGCTGCGATTCGGCTACCATCTATTCTCACCGATTACCATAAATCTTATCCAGAGGTGGATTTGGCATTAAAAACTGGAACGACGGAAGAACTTATCCATTTAGTTTTGAAATATGAGTTGGACGGAGCTTTCGTAGCTGCGCCAGTTGATCATGCTGAGCTCGATATTACTGAGGTAGGGGTTGAGGAACTTGCACTCATATCAGGAGAACAGTTTCCCTCAATCAGTCAACCCGAACAATTACGAAATCTGACTTTACTGGTTTTCCGTACTGGTTGTTCTTATCGTCAAAAACTCGAGAACTGGTTACATCTGAAAGGAATTATACCCGCAAAGATCATGGAATTCGGAACATTGGAGGGGATCCTCGGATGTATCCACGCCGGTCTTGGTGTCTCCCTTTTACCTCGCTCAGTAATTGAGAGAGCCATGGTTCAATATAATTTGCAATCTCAAGAAATCTCGGAAGAATTCTATAAAGTTCCGACTCTATTCATACGTCGTAAAGATACTTATGAAACTGCAGCTATATCCGAATTTATCCGGATTTCAAGACAGAGGTTTAATCTTACTTAACCTGCCATCGAAAGTTATCGACAATATCCTGCATTTTGGAGCAGCGTCAACATCCCCTCAAAATAACAACCTAAAGTAAAAGCAGCCAGCAGTAGAGTGACCCCTTAAAGTTAGACATGTATTATTTCAGCAACCTGTTGGGCGTGCGCTCGGTATTGCACCGGACTCATGCCCTTTAATTTTGACACAGATGATAAATAAAGCTTTTCTCCAAACAACTTAAATTCAGTAATGTCGGTTGCCCACTTTTCATTGGGTTTTTCTGCTTGAAAATTACGATCAAGTACGTTAGGAGCAATCTTACCTACTGTCCCATTATAGGAACGATATTTCTTCATGCGAACCACTGATTCAATCCTAATTCTTTCATTCTATCAAATTACTTAAGCGTTCCCTCACCCATTTAAGCAAAATGAGATTTGGCATTGTCAAAATAAATGACATCCCATACCGCCCATTCAATCTCAGGAAAGTAAGCATATCCAATTAGAAATCGAGCAAAAATCAATAATAATGCTGTAGCCACTAAATTTTTTCATATCGGAAAGATCAGTCGAGACCAGGTAAAAGATCCGTTTAGCAGACGAGAGGAACTGTTCGTTGCCCCCGAATTATTATAGAAATGGTTGTAGTATTGGCTCCGACAATGCCTGTGTAGAATTTTTCTTCTCGCATCTTAAAGCCGAGAAAATCTATCTGGAGAAGCCGCAGATGTTAGTAGTATCAGATGCTAGATTCTATGATTAAGCAGTATTTTCGCTTCTACAACAATAGACGATTGCAGAAAAAACTAGGGACCGGTCACCTGAAGAATACAGGTGATCGGTCGCCTCATAAACGTGCTTTTTTTATTCTATACTTTGACCAAAAGCAGCAATCTGCTTTTACTCTTCATCTAATCCGATTCCTCATCAATTAAGCGACCCACGGCACTTTCATAAGAAAGCCTGATAGTTATGGTGTACGACCTACAGCCTTGACCATCTGACGTACCTTTAACCAGTTATTTGTTGATCTTCTTGTTTATCTGAACCGGTACGTTGAAATCATCGACGTTAATATGTCCAAATCCGCCTTTGGATTGATCCACCACCTTAATATAAAGCTCCTCTCCAATATAATTTGATGCATCCCAAATCTTCCGTTGATATTCTTCATAATTGGTCGCTGTCTCTTTAAATAACTCTTTGCCGTCCGACGCCCGAACCAGCGCAACATACAGACGGTCTATATCCCGGCCGCCGCTGATAAGGAAGTTGATCTTACCGTTCCCACCAAGGACGAAATTTTGAGATCTTAGCGCTCCTGTCAAGCTGTCGCCGCCGGCTTGCTCGTTGAAGCCCCATAAATGGTAGCCGCCCGGAATTTTATGCGACGGGTTGAAGTAAATGGTGTCCCAGAAGAACTGGGTATTGGTCACATGGACATTCTGGAAGGCGTCTCCTTCCGTAATCCATCCTGTTAAGTCGCCTGTAGCAAAATCATGGTTAGGCAGCTCTGTAATATCCTTATACACGGAGTTATCCCAGTTATCGGGCACATAGACCGGAGCAGCCGGTTTACCCGTTAAGGCATTCATATCCCATACTTGCATAGACTTGACAGTGATATCGCCATCGGCCCAGATCTGCAAGCCCAAGGAGTCGTATCTGCCTACATAGACACGAGTTGTCAGCTTCTTCTTGTAATTTGCAAAGGCTTCAATGACCGAGCGATCGAGGAAGATATGGAGTTTCAAGTTCTCTCCGTCAAGATCTACATATCCTCCTTGAATGCCGTCCACACGCACGTCCGGATCAATGCTGCTCTTGGTTCGATTCACATTGAAGGTCCCGTTCGTCTTGTCGTAGTAAATGAGCGTCTCTTCCTGGCCTTTTTCCGAGCGCCGCACCTTGAGACCGAATTTCTGGGCCTCACGCGGATCAATCTCCATCACAACCTCTAGCATGTCGCCTTTGACATTTTGGATCAATTGATTGGCACTCTCCAAATTTTTGTCCGAAGCATCAACCCGTTTTTTCCCTCGAAGGCTCTGCAGTTCTTTAATCGGTTCGATATGCAATTTATCATGCTTATCGAGGCTTAGGGAAACTGGCAAAGATAAATTATGAGCCCATCCGGATTGATATTCAGCTTGTGGTGTTCTTACATTTTGCACCATGGAGAATACGACTGTTCTTCCGTCAGGTGTGACCAGACCGCTCTCTGCGGTTAAATAGCCGTCACCTACATCCATTTTGGAGGGTGCCTCCTGATCAGGAATAAATTTAAAGTTATCCCGGTCCCAGGTCCCGATCCAGTAAAAGACCTCAACATCTCTTTGCACATCGTTCGCTGGAGGAACATGCTCCGGCTTTTCATGGGGATTAATCATGAAAATATATTTTTGCTTGCCCGTACTATCCGTGCCTAACGGCAATAACACTGGCAGCTCCCATACCGTACCCAACTCCGGATAACGGCTTCTGTCACTAACGTATAAAGGCCCCTTATATTCCCAATTGTACATATCGTCGGATACATACACCAAAGCTGTGCCGCTGCTGAAGTCTGGAAGGCCAGACGTCACCAATTGATACCACTTGTCCACCTCTTTGTCGTACCATACAAATGGATCGCGGAACTCGTTGTGGATGCCTTTTCCGTTCTGCTCCGTTACCGGTTTAGGATATTTCACCCATTTTTCCAAATAGGGATCGGACAAATCCGCCGGAGTTGCCAGCCCGGTTCTTTGGTTCGGCGACAGGGAGTCGTTGCCGGCGGTATTGAACAGAACGGGATTGCCGTTTCGATCATACGCTGCACTGCCTGACCACGTGCCGTCCGGATCAAGGGTGCCCGCTTCGGGCGCAAGAGCAGGCCTTACATTTTCCCAGTGCACCATATCGTCGCTCACCCAATGCCCCCAGTGGATTTGATGCCAGTATGGACCTTGCGGATTATGTTGATAAAATAAATGGTATTTGCCGTTATAATAAATCGGTGCATGTGCTTCATTCATCCAGTTTTGCGGAGGCATTGCGTGGTACTGGGGACGGTGCTGATCTCCGTCAAATACACTTGGTTCCTCATCAATGTCCGCATTCGGAATTTTCGGAACCGAACCCCCGTGAAGCGCCTTCACGCTCTCATATCCAGCAAGTATCTCCTGGTTCGTAAGAGCTTTGTTATGCAGCTTCACTTCATCTATGAGTCCGCTGAACATATTGAAGGAGAACAACCCTGCCAACTCTACTGGTTTATTATTTTTTCCGATGATCAGGCTTTCGGTAGATGGTGTGATCGGAACGTTGACGGGGGTTGCTTGTGAAGCCACTTCCTCACCGTTTAGATATAACTTAATCTTTCCATCTTCTTTACTGAAAGTAGCAGCCACATAATTCCACTTGTATTTTTCCAACGGGTGATCCTTTACCCATACCTGAATCCACTGGCCGCCAATGCCTACCTGCATCGACCATGTACCGTGCCGATACATTCCAAGAGAAAAGCCTTCCGCTTTATCCTGATCGGATTGGTTTACGATCGCAGATAGCTTGTTTCCGTCTCCCCATTCATAGCTCCGCGGTGCAACCCAAGCTTCGATGGTTAACGCGTCGCTTACAGGCACAGTATCCTTTGCATTGACCTCAATATAATTCGAGTATCCATCAAACAACAAGGCACCGCCTTTTATTCCACGCGGAGTCCATCTTGGATCCTTCGATGCCATATACCTGGCGTTGTTAAATACATAGTTCAGATTATGCTTAAGATTGCGTACATTCTCCAACACTTTCTTTCCTGCGCCTTCATCAAGGTTTAAGTAGAAAATGGTACCCACACCACTTGCTTGGAACCCATCAACGGCAATGCTGGCTTCATTGGAATGATCGATGACCTTTACATAAAGCTTCTTGTTGTAGTGTTCCTGCGCTTTCCATGAGATTTTCTCGTTCGCACTGACATCCCCGGTTTTCATAAGCAATGTGTTGCTATTCGCATCGTAAAGTGCGACATAGGCGTTTTCCGGTTTGAGGATATCCAAAATAGTGAAGTTAATTGTTCCGGTTCCCTGAAGCGTGAAAGTATTAGAGGTGATGGAGCCCTTACCTTGCACGGAGGATTTGGCATAGAAGTTCCCTTCTTTGCTCGCATGAGCTTCGTCGGTCACTTCAAAAGCATCTCCCTCAACCGTCCAGCCATCGAGATTTCCGGTTTCAAAGCTTGGATTATCGATTTCATAGCGTTTGAAATCTGGCTTGATATCCGTCGCAACAATTCCTTCAGTTGGCTCCGATTCATGGTACAGGGAGAATGCGTCCGCAAAAATTATTCCCCAATCCGAGGTTGCATTATCGACGACCTCCACATACAGTTTCTTGCCCAAATGTGTGGAAAGATCCGCCTTGTATTGCACCATATTGGCAAGCCGCATGCCCTGCGCAGGATCCGGGAAGCCAATGTCGGCGAATGCGCTATTTCCGTACCGGGCAATAACTTGTCCCGTATCGACTTCCACAATATTTATAAATACCTTGTCTGGGTTCTTCGCACCGCCAAGCCTGAAGCTGATCCAGCCGCTGCCGCCCAGCTCGAAAGTGCTGGAACGAAGTACACCTGTCGCAGATTCGTCATACTTCCAGCCGTTTAAATGATAAGCGCCTTCCTGGTTATATGGTATTTTTTCCGCCCACCAAGTTGTTTCGTTTGATACGCTATTCGGACCAAACGCTTTGCCTTTGACAACAGTCCATCCCGTCAAATCTCCTGTTTCAAATCCAGGATTCCGGATTTGATAGACCGAATCCGTAACTGACAATCCCGCGTGATTCTTAGAGATGGTTGCAAATCCCGGATCCTTGATTTGATAAACCGCATCCGTAACCGACGAGTCCACGTCATTTTTAGGAATGAGCGTGTTCCCAGCATCAGTTCTAGATTCGGCTACTGCGGAGATTCCTGGAACAACAAGCTGGAGCACCATAGCCCATATAAGTATTCCTGCTATCCAATATTCCCCTGTTTTCACCTTTCTCATTCTAGCTCCTCCTTCGAAATTTCTTACACTTTCAAACATCGATACTTCATTTCGAAATGCTCTCCTAGTACAAAGCTGAAAGTCAAGAAGAAAGGAGAAAATAAATGAAACGTTTCCAATTAGAGAAAAGCAAAGTTACTTAACTTTCTGGTGGTTAGCCCTATTGGTAATCGGTGCCTAAGCAATCGTCTTACCAAATGGACTGCATATCCCATATTTCCAGGGATTTAACAAATGGTTCTCCATCTCCCCAAATCTTGAGTCCCAAAGCATCCATACGGCTCGGGTACACCCGGGTTGTCAGGCTTTTCAATCCGTTTGCATAAGTTTCAACCATGGAGCGGTCCAAATAAATGTGAAGCTTCAGATTCTCCCCGAGTAGCTCCAGCTTACCGCCCTGAACCCCTCCGCACTTTTCTCCCGGATGCAGCGTCGTTTTCGAGCGGTCGACCATGAGCATCGCTTGATTCCAATCATAATACAGCAGAGTTTCTTCCTCTCCGTCCGGCGTACAACGGACCTTGATTCCGAATTGTTTGGCGCTGCCGGGCTCGAATTCCAATTGAATCTCAAGCATGTCACCATGAACATCCCTGAGCTGTACATTAGTTTCAGCCAATGACTGGTCCCGAAGTGATAGCCGCTTGGCGCCACGCAGCGATTGAAGCTCCTGAATCGGCTCTATTCCCAGACGTCCGTCATCCCTCAAATACACGCTTAACGGCAAGCCGCCGTTATGAGCCCAGCCCGATTTATATTCCATCTCGGACGTCCGGTCGCCTTGGGCTATCGTAAAGACGATATTTCTGCCGGTCTTCGGATCAACCATTCCGCTCGGTCCGGTAAAATGGAAATCCCCGACGTCAATTAATTGAGGCTCTTCTTGATCGGGGATGAACAAAAGATTTTGCTTGTCAAGTTGTCCGATCCAATAGAACACCTCGACATCCGCTCCCTTTCCCACAGGACTTACAAGCAGGAGATGTTTGTTCACTCCCTGCTTGTCACTGCCAAGGGGAAGAAGCACAGGGAGCTCCCAGATGGGTCCAAGGTAAGGAAACTTCTGAATATCCGCTTTAAAAAATGGCCCCTTATACGTCCAATTCAGCATATCCTGTGACGCAAATGCCAGTGCTGCTCCGCCTTCAATTCCGGACCCGACCAGAGCATACCAGCCGTCATCGTCCTTCCATACGAACGGATCCCGGAAATCCCCAAATGCGCCCATTCCCTTCTTTTGCACGATCAACGGCTCCGGATGTTTGACCCAGTGAACCAGATCCGGGTTTCCATCAAGGGTATAGGTGCTTCGGGCAAGCGCCACGCTCTGATTCGGCGAAGCGCTGTCATTACCTGCCGTAAAGAACAAGACAGGCAGGCCGTCTGCATCATAGGTTGCGCTTCCCGACCAGATCCCGTCCGGTGCGAGCTGATCCTTTTCAGGCGCCAGGGCCACGGGTAGATCACGCCAATGCACCAAATCCTGACTTACCCAATGTCCCCAATGGATCTGATGAAAGAACGGCCCATGCGGGTTATGCTGATAAAACAAATGATATTGCCCGTCAAAATAGATCGGTGCATGGGGTTCGTTCATCCAATGGGCTGGCGGGCTAACATGATATTGCGGTCTGTGCCGGTCAAGCAGCAGTGGCGTCCGGTCCAGCTTGATCTCGTCATAGTTTAATTGCGGCCGGACTCCTTCGTGAAAGGTATCCAGTACATGCCGATAAGAAGCGGCCACTTCTTCCGCACTCAGCGCCCGATTATAAATCTTGAGTTCATCAATGATACCGCTAAACATGTGCAGGCTGAACACTTCCGCCAGCAGGCTGCTATGGTTATTCTTGCCGATAAGAAGTTCCGAATCCGTCGCCTCAGCCAGGCGGGAACCACGAGGCAAGGCTGCCGAAGCAATTTCACTGCCGTTCAAATACAGCTTGATTTCGCCTTGGTTCCCATCGAACACTGCATTCACGTATGACCATTCATTCTTGGGCAGTTCATGGCCATCCGGCGACCAAAGTTCCTTCCAGTCCCCTCCTTCCAGCCCGACTTGGAAGGACCAGGAACCGTGACGGAACATGCCGAGCAGATAACCCTGCTTACGATCCAGGTTGTAGCGGTTCACAATAGCGGACAATTTGCCATCATCCCCCCATTCATAGGAGCGTGGGGCTACCCATACTCCTATGCTTAGCGCTGATCGATACTCTGGCTCGGTGTTCTGATTTCCCTCATCGAACGAATGCGCAATGTAAGTCGAATAACCATCGAACAGAAGCCCATTTCCAATTACTCCCTGTCTCCACCGTGGAGGGCAAGGTTTAGTAAACTCCGCTTGGTTAAATACGTACTGGATATTATCCTGGACTTGGGATACGCTCTCCAGAGCGCTTGTACCGGTTCCTTCATTGAACGCCCAATACATGATCAATCCCCGATTATCGGTTGCATGGCTCATACTTCAACCCTCCTTGATGTCTGCTCCGTTGGGCCATTGGGAATATGAATGGAGTTAAGAGCATGCATATGAAACGAGTTCAGTACAACTTCCCCTGATTTCACACTTATCTCAATACGATCCATCGGAGCATCAGGGAATATTTGATCCGTCAGTGCAACCAAACCCTCATTCGCGTACACTTCAACCGCGTTGCGATCCAGCCAGATATGCAGCTTGATCTTTCCATTCTCCGGAACCATTCTAGCACCGTGCTTGCACGCAAACGACGGGTGGAAGTCAGTCAGGCCTGATTTCGAACGGTCGATGAATAGCCATTGGCGCACAGGGTCATATCCGATAATAGTCTCACTTTGCCCAGAAGACTTCATTTTAATATGAACCTCATCCCCGGAACGAATGTCGATATCCGCTTCAATCTCAAGCAGAACATCATTCATTTTTTGCGTAAACGGCACTGCCGGCGTAACCTTGACCTCATTCCAGCAGAGCGTTTCTTTCCGCAGCTGCTCTATTTCCCGAACAGGCATTTGGGTCAGAACTACGCCCTCGTCTCGGCTGGTCAATGACAAGACGCGAGGCAGAGTCATTGCGCCCCTCCAGGCTCCGGTAGGCGTTTGGTTGGCATATTTCCAGTTGCTCATCCATCCGATGATCATGCGCCGTCCGTCTTGCTCAGCTATATCCGACCAAGTGACCCCGGCATAATTGTCCCGGCCATAATCCAGCCACAGGATATGGTTGGCCGGATTGTCATTGATGAACGTATATCCGTCGAACTCTCCGATAAAGTATTGTGTGCGCGATCCTTCTGGACAGTTGGGATTGTCCCCGATGCTTACGATAAGTACCCATTTGGAACGCCCGCTGTCATCAACCGGCAATTCAAAGAGATCAGGGCATTCCCAAACTCCGTCATGTGAGCCTTCACTCTTTCCGAATTTGCCTGACAACGACCATTCACGCAGATTGTCCGAACGATAAAACCGAACGTGATCTCCCCCGACAAGAGCCATAATCCACCGCTTACTTTGCGAATGCCAGAACACCTTGGGGTCCCGGAAGTCAACTAGATCTTGCTCATCGAGTATTGGATTCCCCTCATATTTGTGCCAAGTTTGGCCTGTATCGCTGCTGTAAGCCAGGCTTTGCCGCTGACGAGGTTGTCCGGTCTCCGGACAGATGTCTGCATGAGTGAAGAGCGCGATCAATCCATGGGAACCATCGAACAGTCCGCTGCTATTATTCCAGTCAACCACACAGCAACCGGAGAAAATAGCGCCGTGCTCATCCGGGAACAGAGCGATAGGCATATGCTCCCAATGAACCAAGTCTTGGCTTACGGCATGCCCCCAGTGCATTGGCCCCCATTGGTTGCTATAAGGATGGTGCTGATAAAACAGATGATAGATTCCCTCGTAATAGACTAATCCGTTCGGATCATTCAACCAATGGGAGTGAGGTGAAAAATGAAAACCCGGCCTTAATATATCGTCATCGTGCTGTTTATTTGTCTCAATCATCTGTTTAATCTCATCTGTCGTCGGCATAGATTGAAGAGCTCCTTTCCGTGTGGTTACCAATGCACCGCCGGAATTAGCAAAAGTTAGCATGCTGATGATTTGCTGTTTGGTCAGCTGATTCAAAGAAATACCGGCTTCCAGTATCTTATATAACAAGCAGCCCAGAAAAGCGTCGCCGGCTCCCGTCGTATCGATGGCCTTCACTTGAAAACCCGGCACATATCCGTCATGACCAGCCAACCGGTAATAGCAGCCTTTTTCCGCTAAAGTTACGACGATCCAGGCGATGCCGAATTGTTGTTGCAGCTCTAACGAGCCTTTTTCCACATCAGTTGTACCAGTTATAAAGCAGAGTTCATCTTCCGATATTTTCAGGATGTCGGCATACTTCATGCCCCAAAGGATATTCTGTTTCGCCTCCTCTTTACTCTCCCATAAAGCAAACCGGATATTCGGATCGAATGAAAGCAGGACTCCTGCCTCTTTAGCCTTCACAACTGCTGCTCTTGTTGCCGTACGGACCGGCTCATGGGTCATCGACACAGAACCAAAGTGCAGTGCATGGCAGTTTTCAATCCTATCGAACGGGACATCCTGCGTGCGCAAGTATGTATCCGCTCCTGGCTTCCGGTAGAAGCTGAACGATCGGTCTCCGTTGTCATCCAGATGGACAAATGCCAGCGTTGTATTGGCTTCATCTGTAAACGAAAGCGCAGACACGTCGATGCCGCCGTTCATCAAGGTATCGTGCAGCAAGGAACCGAATCGATCATCCCCAACTTTGCTAATCAACGTCGCTCTAGCTCCTAAACGGGATAGAGCAGCTGCTACGTTAGCCGGAGCCCCTCCAGGATTGCATTCAAACTGCTCGTTGCCTCCCGCTGTACGACCTGATGGAGTAAAGTCTATCAATACTTCCCCAATGGTTATTACATCAAGCACAGTTTCTCCCCACCTATCCTTTGATTATTTATTTATTAAATTTGCATTATAACGGTCCAGCCCTTTTTGATAGATCTCCATTAATTCGTTCAGCCCCATCTTCTCTAGTGTCTTCACATAGCTGTCCCACTTTTCATCTACGCCGCCATCGACGATGAACTTGCCTCTTTGGGTATTTACATATTTAATAAGTTCTGGCTCAATCCGATTGATTTTATCTAGTTCATCCGGCTCAAAGAAGATACTCGGATAGTTTTCCTTTGTCATATATGGAGTGTAATATTTCTTCAAATAATCAGCACGCTTCTGAGCCCGGGGTTCCATATCCACAACTTTTCCGAAGTCATCGAAAGTAATGACGCCCGGATTTCCTGTGCCTGGAGCCACTTTTTGACGGAATTCACCTGCGGAGGCTCCCTCAGGAAGCGGCAGGTTCACCAATTTTCCTTTTTCGTCCTTCTTGAATACGACATCCAACGGACCCCAGTGAATTTGAGCCGCCATGTAAGGGTCATACTGTTGATCGATCCAACGCATCGTCATTGCCGGATAACGGTTCTCCTTTGTAATCACGAAGCCACCTCGTCCCGGACCGCCGCCGTTGTTGCGGCCGATCATTTGATCTCCATTTGGGCCTTTAAGCGGGGGCAACAGAGCATAATCCTTACTACGCTCTGGTCCGACAACCTCTTCGACTTCCCACCAAACGTAGGAGCCAAGCGTTTCATCTGGTGTTTTGCCTTTTGCTAAATACTGAGCAGCGTCCTGGGTGAACGATTCAGGGTCAATCAGGCCCTGCTTATACCAGTTATCATGAATATATTTTAATGTTTCCTTATATTGAGGTTGCGAAGCGGTAAAGATCACTTTACCTTCGCGTACGATCCGGTGTTCCAAATTATCCGGAAGACCGAAAGCTCCGAATATGCCGGCAATGTCACTACACCATTGCATATGCATAAAGCTTAATGGGATTTCATCAGCCTTGCCATTGCCGTTCGGGTCCTTCGTTTTAAAGGCAATCAAAGCCTGCGTGTATTCATCCAGCGTCTGAGGGACTTTCAGGCCCAGCTTATCGAGCCAATTTTTATTGATGACGTGAAAGAAGGGGTTGGTATCGAGCTTATTCTCTTCCCACGACGGCAGCCCATAGATGTGCCCGTCTGGCGCTGTGATAGCTAATTTAATGTCAGGCCGACGATCGAGAAGCGCTTTCAAATTAGGCGCATATTTATCAATTAAATCCTCCAGCGGAATGATGGTTCCGTCTTTACCGTAATTGATTAGATCGTAATCTGTGAATCCGGCTCCGTAAAAGGCGTCTGGCAAATCTCCGCTGGCCAACAACAAATTTTTCTTCTCTGCAAAGTCAGTGTCTGGAATGTTTTCCCAATCAATCTTTACGTTTGTTTGTTTTTCCAGCCGCTTAAAAATTTCCATTTTCGAGTAATCCGGCGCTAAAGCAGCTTTTGGGGATACCATCTTTAATGTCACCGCTTCTTTAACAATCGGAAGACCGGTTTTATTAAAATTCGCATCCTGATCCGGGTTTACTATCTGATTTTTTGACTCGCCACCGCCTCCCGAACATCCGCTAAGTGCAAACACTCCAGCCAGCATTAGAATTCCAGCACTTTTGAATAATTTCATCGAACATAACCTCCTTTATGTCATTCCACAAGCTGAAAACTTCCCTTGCCTTGTTATATATTTGTCTGAATGCTGGATCTATCAATTCTGTTGCACATTCCCCCTTTCAGGCACCATGACAATGTTAGCCTTTGATCGAGCCGATCATCACGCCTTTAACAAAGTATTTTTGCAGGAAAGGATACAAAATCAGCAATGGTAGACTGGATACCATGATGACACCATATTTGATAAGCTCTGTAACGCGCATCTTCGCTGCGTAAGATTCCACGTCTATCATCATGCCCGAGTTGGCCTGATTCTGGACAAGAATGTTGCGCAGAACCAGTTGCAACGGATACTTGTTTTCGTCGTTCAAGTAGATCAAAGCGTCAAAGAAACCATTCCAGAAGCCGACAACATGATACAGTACCATTACGGCTATAACCGACTTAGACAAAGGCAATACAATGCTCCAAAAAAATCTGGTATTGGAACAACCATCAATCGAAGCTGCCTCCCACATTTCATCCGGGATGGTCGACTGAAAAAAAGTCCTTACGATAATGACATTGAACACACCACCTGCTCCAGGAATAACAAGTGCCCAGATCGTATTCAGCATGTGAAGATCTTTGATCAGCAAATAGGTTGGGATCAGCCCTCCACTAAAAAACATGGAGATCAGTAAAAACCACATAATCGCCGATTTTCCCGCCAGTCCTTTACGAGCTAACGGGTAAGCTGCACATACGGTCACGGCTACTCCGATTAATGTTCCTAGGCCCGCATATAAAATCGAGTTGGCATAACCAATCCATATAGATGAATCACTGAATATCCGCCCGTATCCATCCAGCGTAAAACCCTTTGGAAAAAACCATACTTCTCCTGAGTAGATGAGATTGGGGTCACTGAGTGAAGCAATCAACACAAAATACAACGGGAATAATACAAGCAGCATCACTATGGTCAACATGACGTAGTTGACGATGTCAAACCACATGTCTCCCTTGCTTTTTCTCTTTAATAATTGATTCAAAATGAACTCCCCCTTACCACAGGCTGGTTTCAGTCAACTTTTTGGCGATCCGGTTGACGGTGACTATCAGGATAATATTTACAACTGAATTAAACAGACCAATTGCCGTAGAAAAGCTGTATTGTGCCTTTTGAATCCCGATTTCATAAACATAGGTCGGAATGATATTGGAAGTGGCATAATTCAAATCGTTCTGCATAAGGAAAGCCTTTTCAAAACCGATGCCCATAATGTTACCGAGTGCGAGAATCAATAAGATGACGATCGTCGGCAAAATACTTGGAATATCCACATGCATTACGCGCTTCCATTTGCTTGCTCCATCCATTATCGCGGCTTCATGCAATTCTGGATTGACCCCTGCCAGCGCAGCAAGGTAAATGATGGTAGCAAAACCTGTCTCTTGCCAAACCCCTGATAAAATATACAATGGACGGAACCAACCTTCGTCGGCCAAAAACATAATGGGGTCTCCTCCGAACAAGGTGATGATGTGATTCACGATTCCGCTGTTTGGAGACAGAAAAACATTAAGCATACCGACGAGCACTACGGTAGAAATAAAGTGTGGTGCGTAAATTACAGTTTGTACAATTTTCTTGTATCTTTTGGCCAGCATCTGATTCAACATAATCGCTATAATAATCGGAGCTGGGAAGCTAAACACAAGCGATAGGACACTGAGTGTAAGTGTATTCGTCATAATCGTCCAGAAGTTATAGGAATCGAAAAAATCAATAAAGTGCTTAAAGCCTACCCACTCGCTTCCCCAGATCCCCCGACTTGGTGAAAAATCCTTAAAAGCAATTTGTATTCCATACATTGGATAGTACTTAAATACGAGATAAATAATAATGATTGGCAGCAAAAACAGATACAGTTCATAGTCACGTTTGATCTGGTTCCATATTTTGCGATTTGGCTTGATTGTGGAATGATCCAGCTCACTAGTTCTTGAATTCATCACTACACTCCCTTTCTTGTAAAAGGATATTTTCATTTTTGAAACGTTTCCAATTTATTATAAGAAAAACGTCAGTCGGTGATCCATACCATAAATCCACCAAATGAGCTGAAGTTTTTCTAAAGTCAAAAACAACTTGCCTAAGATAATGGGAGACGATACATTTGCTGATTCAAACTTATTCCTTCGATCTTTTAACAGAGTAGTCTGATTGTCAGTTGAAACGTTTCCAATTTTCTATAAGAAAATTGGAAACGTTTTCATATCCAGACTGTGATCCGACTTTACGAGCTAATATTTTTACAATTAAAATCATGTAGTTTCGCCTTGCCTGAAGATAACGGGGAGACGATACACTTGCTGATCTAAAGTTTCACCTTCGATCTTTTGATACAGTAGTCTGATTGTCAGACGTGCCATCTCCTCCACTGGTTGCCTGATTGTAGACAATATCGGATGAAAATAACGATGATCCTGAATGCCGTCGTAACCGATGACCTTTACATCCTCTGGAATACGAATCCCCTGCCTACCTGCTCTTTCTATATATTTGGCGGCAAACATATCGGTAATAGCGAAAATGCCGTCCACATCCTGATGCTTAGATAGAAATTCGCCAAAATAGGCTTCGTCGTCCACAATAGGATCTGGTTTCTCGTATACAACATAGTCTACACCTAATTTTTTTGCCTCATCAATGAAACCTTTTCTTCGATTCATGGTTTCACTAAAAACGGAAGTGACGCTTCCCATAAAAGCCGGTTTTTGGGCCCCTGCTTTAACAAGTTCCCTCAAAGCTAGACGGCCTCCCTCATAATTATCTGAGGTCACACAAGTGATTTTTTTGTTGAAGTGCCTATCAATACTTAGAATTGGAATGTCATTGCTTACGCTATTTTCTATATCATTGTAAGTAATGCCGACAATACCAGCCACTTTGTTTTGCCGTAGCATATCCAGGTAATACAGTTCCTTTTCGGGCTTGCCGCCGCTATTACATAACATGAGCTTAAAGCCTTCCCGATCCAACTCATCCTCAATGTAATAAGCCAGTTCAGAAAAAAAAGGATGCCAGATACTTGGAAGCAGCAAGGCTACCATCTTGGATTTCCTCATTTTAAAATTTCGAGCGACTTCATTAGGAAAATAATTCAGTTCTTGTATAGCTTTCTCCACTTTCCTGCGTGTATCTGGTTTTACAGAGCCCGAGTTATTAATAACGCGGGACACCGTTCCCACAGCAACACCAGCTATCTTAGCTACATCTCTAATACTTGGCATTTAACCCCCCCATCTCTCTTATGAAAATTATAATAGCACTAAGTTGGAAACGTTTCAATTATTTTTTGAAGCGCTTTTTTCCCTGACCGTTTTCATGCTTCCTAAAGGATGCCGCCACTTTAATGAACATCTATTGTCAGATTGCATGATGCATCTTGAAAAACCAAGGCTTGTGATGAATCATCATTAGAACGATCTAAAATCTGTATCAACTTTGGTCCCGGAAATATGCCTACGCTGCCGACTTCGCATATGAATTTCATGTCTGTGCTTCAATCGCACCTATTCGTATTTCGGGATCTTCCCGCAAGGTTGTAGAAAATCAATAATTGTTGTTGCTGCGCTTTCTTTTGCATATTCACAATGTGCGTAATAGATGGAGGCGTTCCACTTCCAGCACGGCGCAATCGGAATTAATCTTTGAGGATCGGCTTCAGCATCAACGCAAAGTCGACACGCTCCCACTGCACACTTGATTTTATTCCATCCGCGATACACATTTCATCATCCACAATTAATAAGCGATACATCTTACCCCCCTTTCCTTTATACAGCAGGGAACTTTGTGTCAATGTACATCGGGGTCTGTTCTTCCACTCATCTTATCTAACGGTCTGTACGTTTGGATGCAAAACGGAGAATTTTAAGTATAGATCAACAAGAAAAGGTTGCTTTCTAAGTCATTACAAGGACTCAGAAAGCAACCTTTTCATTGAGTTATTCAGCTTGCCATATATCTTTCAATTTCCAATATGTCAGCCCATTTACTAGTGCCTCTCCACCCTCTGTTATGATTTCTATGCCTAGCAATTTCTCACTCGGATAGATGCGACTTGTCATCGTAGCTTGCCCTTCATTCGCAAACATTTCAATGGATGAGCGATCCAGATATACGTGCAATGTCAGCTGTCCCTCAGCATTGAAGGCTGTTTGACGTACTCCATCCGTCTTTTTGCCTGATTTAGAACAATCAAGCATAAGTTTCTGACCCGGGATAGAATAAGTGATAACTGTTTCCTCCTCACCTGTTCCGCGAAGCTTCAAGCCTACCAGGTCTGCACTTGACTTCGTCAGGTCGAACACGACCTTCACTTCAAGCAGATCCGCTTCAACTTCCGTCAAGTAACTTCCAGAAATAGCGCCATATTGATACAAAACATGTTTACTTTGACGAAGTAACTTCATTTCTTCAACTGGAGTCATCAGTACTTTATTATTGTCACCCAACGTAATTACACGTGGGATCGTCATTGCTCCACACCAGCCGTCTGCTTTCGTCGGCATATCCGCTTCCCACATATCCATCCAACCAATCGCAATGCGGCGACCTTGATCATCTAGAAAAGTTTGAACCGCATAGAAGTCATGACCATTATCCAACTCGATGAACTCTCCATGCTTATATTCATTACTATCATAATTATATTCGCCAACATAATATCCTGTCTGGAACAAGTTATTGTACTTATCTCCTTGCGCATCAATACCTTGTGGGGAGAACATAAATATATGCTTACCGTTCAGTTCAAAGAAATCAGGGCACTCCCACATGAAGCCCATATTCTTATCTCCCTGCAGAAGCACACCATGATAGGTCCAGGTTCTAAGATCAGGAGATGTATATAGAATAACACGCGGCAGATCTTCTTTCGAGCTGTTACCTAGGATCATGTACCATGTATCCTCATGCTTCCATACCTTCGGATCACGGAAATGCTGCGAGCTATCTGTCGGAGGTTCAGCGATTACAGGATTCTGCCTTAGTTTTGTAAAATGAATGCCATCTGTGCTTACTGCCACATTTTGATTTTGGAAAAAGATATTGTTTGGTTGATCAATATAGTGATGGCCAGTATAGATCAATGTCAGTTCGCCGTTATTATCTACTGCGCTTCCTGAGAAGCAACCATCAAGGTCACACGCATCTCCAGGCGTTAATGCAATCGGACAATGCTCCCAATGTACAAGGTCTTTACTCTTCACGTGGCCCCAATGCATTGGGCCCCAGTTCTCATCATAAGGATGATGCTGATAGAAGGCGTGATATTCACCTTTGAATTGAATTAATCCATTTGGGTCGTTAATCCAGTTTGCTGGTGCCATAATATGATAACCTAATCGGTACCGCTTGTTCATTTTCGCTTCTGCCTGTTTCAATGCTTCCTCAGCTTGCTTCGTATTGTTATTATATGTGTTCATCTTTCTTCCTCCTATGCTGTTTCAATATGCTTGTTAGGCTTGGGATTCAGCCTTTTCGGTTCTTTCTTTAAGGTAAAGATTGAGATTGTTGTAAAGGCAAATACGAAAACACCCATAATCACGTACGTATTTGCAAAGCCTCTAATGTCATAAGACATACCGGCGATTGGCGAGAAGATCGAAGCTCCTACCTGACTCGTAAACTGGTATCCCACCAGATACAAGATCGAAGACAGACGCGTATCGAAATTTGCAGCCAAGTACTTAAATACAGAAATCAGCATGATTGGCAGTTCCAATGCGTGAATCAATTTCATAGCTGAGATTCCATAAGGTCCAATAACTAAGCCTGAACCCATGATCCGGAACGCCATCAAAAACCCTGCCAATATCAGACCCTTTTTTGCTCCAATTTTGTTGACAATGAAAGGCGCTAGGAACATCATGCCTGCTTCCAAGAACACTTGTAGGGAATTTAAGTAACCGTAAACTTGATTGCCTAATGCAACCGTTGAGAACGTCGATGAAAAGTAATTCGGGAACTGCTGGTCATACACATTGTAAATACAGGTAACACCAAGAACATATAAAATGAAGAACCACAAATGCTTATTTGCAAACAAATGGCCGATTTGCTTAAAGTTAACGGATTCTGCTCGCTCCATCTCGGAATCTGTCATTTCAACTTTAATAGTCATCATAGTGATAAACAGAATGACAGCAGATACGGATGCAATCCAGAAGTTAATGTTAGGGTTGATATTAAAGAGCTGACCAGCGAAAAACGTTGCTGCTGCCCAACCTAGCGAGCCCCACATACGAGATTTTCCGTATTCAAAGTCATATTTTCGGCTGACTTTCTCGACATAAGATTCGATGGCTCCGATCCCTGCCAAAAAAGAAATACCCAAGTATAATCCACCTACAATGGCGCCGAGGAATACATTGTATTGAAGTAACGGCCCATAGATAAAGATATAGAAAGGACCAACAAATAAGAGCAAAGAACTGATTAGAAATAAAATATGCTTCTTTAATCCGATTTTATCAGATATATAGCCATAAAGCGGTTGCATACATAGCGCAAAGATAGCGTTTACAGTAAAGATAACACCTGTTTCAGCACCATTCAGACTGATTTCTTGCCCTAGCCAGATGGAGAACAATGAATAACTTGCTGACCAAGTAAAGAAGAAAAAGAAGAAATAGGCACTTAGTTTCCAGTACATGCTCTTTGACTTTCTCATATCGAACGCTCCTCTAAGTTGAACATTTAATGTAAATGAAAGCACTTCCGTATTTACAGATCGATTATATGTCAACCGCTTTCATATGTCAACCGCTTGACATATTTCCGAAAGAAAAAGAGCTCTCCTCTTTGATTTCAATTACTCTAATAAGGATAGCTCCACCTTATATCACAATGCTGAGAACTATGGAAATTGTATTAAGCTGTACTAGCTTCAATCAGTTTCACTGGTAGATAGGTTTCTCGCGGGACATCACTGAATCCACCTTCAATTTCTTTAATAAGTAACTCTATGGAAGATCTCGCGATCTCCTGTATTGGTTGCTGAATTGTCGTTAATTCAGGGAGAAGATTGCGGGTTGTTTCTGTTCCGTCATATCCAATTACGCGAATATCTTCAGGAACACGTTTTCCTCTTCTTCTTGCTTTAGCAATAAAAGACGCAGCCACCAAGTCATTACTCGCAAACAATCCATCTACTTCAGGATGTTCATCGAGCAAGCGTTTAATCGGTTCATCGTGATTCTGTTGGTGGAAGGGATCATGTACTTCATAGGTAATTGCCTTTCGACCATACTGCTCCATCACATCTTCATATGCTTTTCTTCTTAAGCTTGCCGGTGTCTCTAATTCAACAGGGCCATTTATGTGTAAGATATGCTTGCACCCCTTTTCAATAAGCAGTTCTGACGCCAGCTTTCCACCCATATAATTATCCGATCCTACAACTGGGATTGAATCGGATAGGAAGCGATCGATCGCAATGACGGCAATATTCTTCTGTTCATAATTTACGATACCTCGGTTGTGTGTACCAACGATAATACCGTCAACTTGATTTCGCATAAGCATATCCACATAAGATTCTTCTTTATCCAACTGATTCAAACTGTTACAAAGCAATAACTTATAGCCTAATGACGCACAAATATTCTCTATATGAAAAGTCAGCTCTCCGAAAAATGGGTTGCTTGTAGTTGGAATGATTAATCCAATCAGATTTGTTCGTTTACTAAATAATGACCGAGCCACATCATTTGGTAAATAATTCAGTTCCTGCATCGCTTTATGAACTTGATCCTTCGTTTCTTGACTGATATAGCCACGATTATTAAGTACGCGAGAAACCGTAGTCGGTGAAACTCCAGCTAATTGTGCAACATCGTTAAGTTTTGGTTTCATTGATTCTCCCTGCCTTCTCTCCATGCCATATCTCTAATTATTTTTTTCATTTTAACATGGTTAAATGGGAAAAAACATGCTGGAGCAATCTTATGGGTTATTCTTCAGATTTGTCCCCCTATAAGAATCTCTTTGGCGACAGAAGAACGAATAGGATAATACGTAAATATATTGTTAGCTGATGTTTCGTACATCATGCTCTTCATATGTTACAACAACCTTCTAAATTTCTTCTCTGTCCCTCTTAGTGAATTGAGGTTTCAGAAATTTGAGAAGTGTACATGGATCGGCTACACTTAGTTGGACAGAAAAAATAAGGGCTTGTAGAATAAACCTATCAAGTGAAGGGGTTGCTTTGTATGGCACTGACGACTACGCATCATACTCACAGTATTTTGCCAACCCTACGCATAATATCTCAGTACGGGGGGCTTCAAGCAATGCTCGTACGGCCAAAGTGGACTTGGTTATTGGAGGAGCAACTGTAGGTTCCTTTTATTTCACGAGCAAAACGCCGACTGTCCAAACCTTGTCCAACATTACTCACGCTACCGGAGATCAGGAGGTCAAACTCACCTTGACGAGCGATGACGGAACCTGGGATGCTTACGTGGATTTCATTGAATTTTCATTGTAATCGCTCGTAAAAACAGTAGTTGTCTTAGTCCTATTGTTGACTAGATTGAGACTGTCTGGATACTTCATCCTCAGTGACTTGCAAGTGCAGCCTATGGAAAACACCCTCTGGTGCTCGGGATTTGCTATGGAAGCTCCCAGCAGTAATCTCGAGCATACTTTTATCTTAATGGGTCCCTTCATATATAGCTCTGCACTTCTTCGGAGAACAGGATCACGATACTACAACGATCAAGAGGTAAGAATATGTTGAAAAAAGTAGGCTCACTCTTAGTAGTACTTCCACTGCTTATGACAATGCTCTCTATGGACAGCATATCGTCCGTTTCCACATTCAACAATCCTTTTATCTATGCCGATGTTCCCATTTTGAAATCCTTCGATCTCGTGAACTGGGAGATTGTAAACCATGTTTATGACACCTATGCAAACGATGACTCCCACAACCGGATCATACGTCTTTTTATAAGACGAGAAATCTCCTTTTCATTTACCCGTAGCTTCAAAAGTTACTTGTGACTAATTGCTGGATAATCAATATATATTGATTCCTTTAAAATCATAATTATTTGAAACTTCTGATAATTGCGTCTCAAGATCCATTATATTGTTTATACCTTTTTGGAGTTGGTACTGGTGGTTCATAACCTTCTCAAGGATAGAGACTATCAGATGCTTAGTGAATGAAAAAAATGATTTAGATGTTCGGCAAACAATTTAGGATTTTCCATAGCGGCGAAATGACCGCCTTTATTCGCTTTCTCCCAGTACGTAATATTATAGACGCGTTCTACCCAGCTTCGGGGAGGCGTGGGCAGCTCCTTGGGAAACAAGGAAACCCCCGTTGGAACAGTAACACGCTGACCTTCGGTGAAATGCAGTGGCATTTTGGTACCTTCAGTATATATTCGTATGGAAGAGGCAATCGAATTGGTAAACCAATAAATCGATATGTTGGTGAGGATATGATCAAGTGAAAAAGACCTTTCCATATCTCCGTCACAGTCACTCCAACCTTGAAATTTTTCTACCATCCAGCTGGCAAGACCGGTTGGGGAATCACTTAGTGCAAAAGCCAGTGTTTCCGGCTTCGTTCTATGAAGGGCGCTATAAGCACCTTCTCGCTCCAACCACTCAGCTACGATGTCAAAGTAAGCTTGCTCTTCTTCGCTAACAGATGGTGTATTCGGAGTGAGGGGTGGCTTGTAGCTTCCAGGAATATAATTGAGATGAAGTCCCCTTACCCGTTCGGGGTACATGAATGCTAACCATGTTGAAACCCCTGCTCCAATATCCCCTCCCTGAACCAAATACCTTTCGTAACCCAAACGACCCATAAGTTTTGCCCAAAGCGTGGCTACGTATTTGGACCCCACTCCTGGTCGTGTGGGTTTACTCGAAAATGCAAAGCCTGGCAATGAGGGAATAATCACGTCAAAAGCCTCTTCAGCATGTCCACCATATAGCGACGGAGTTGTTAGATAAGGGATTAGTTCTAACATCTCTACAAATGATCCTGGCCATCCATGAGTCAACAACAGTGGTTGTGTGGATGTGCCTTCACCCCGGACGTGCACAAAGTGTATATCGAAGCCATCCACATGTTCCATAAACTGCGGGAAACGGTTTAACCATGCTTCCTGTTCACGCCAGTTGTATTCCGTGCCCCAATAATCAACTAATTTCTTCAAAAAGGAATAGTCTGTCCCCAGAGCCCATGGTTCTATAGAGAAACTTGAAGACCATCGAACCTGTTTTAGTCTGATAGATAGATCGTGCAATTGTTGCTCTGGAATTGAAATTTTGAACGGTTCCATTCATTGTTTCCTCCCTTGTAGATTATTTACGATCAGAAGGATTCTATTGTATGATGGATCTGTTCATTAATAAAATTGAAATATTCAAAATCATTATCATTTTTATCGATAGAAATTAAACCTAAAGAGAACACCGATGGAAATTAGACACCTTATTACATTTCAGACGATTATCGAAATCGGAAGTTATACGGGGGCTGCATCGCAATTGGGATACACTCAGTCCACGATCACTGCCCATATACAGTCGCTTGAAGAAGAGATTGGCGGGGAGCTTTTCACTTACGAAAGAAGGCATTTGAAACTTACTCCATTAGGGAGAGAATTAATACCTCTGGCAGAAGATCTACTGGCTACTCATGACCAGATTAGAAATATACGAAGTAACCAGGAAGTTAAAGGTGTTGTTAAGGTGGCTGCACCAGAGTCTTTAACGATTTCTAGATTAAGTCCGATTATAAGGGAATTCTCTTTGAAATATCCTCATGTCAAATTCATCCTTACCAACGGTACATGTGAACAAAACCAGGTTGACTTAATCAGTGGACGCGTAGATGTGGCTTTGATGGTCTACCCTGAAATACATCCGGAAAAATGCATCCATTATTCTTTGACCCAGGAGAACATTGTCCTGGTGTGCAGCAATGACGGCCCAGACCATTTCGATGAATATAAGAGAGAGAACACCAACCATTTTTTTATTACGAATGAAGAAGGCTGTAGTTATCGGACCATGTTTGAAAGATATCTTGTAAAGCATGATATTCATCCATTTCAAACCATGGAGTTATGGAGTATAGAGGCGATTAAACAAACCGTTATGAGTGGGCTTGGATTTTCTTTTTTGCCTTATATTACAGTTAAAGAAGACGTGGATAGAGGAAAACTTAAAATTGTAAGTCATTCCGAAAAGTTCGATCCGATATACTCCCATATGCTGATTAAAAAGAAAAAGTGGCTATCTCCAACAGTGAAAGCTTTCTCTGAACTTGTTATAAAGTCGATACGTGAAACGGATAACGGGATCGAAAGATCAAGATGATCACCATTTGTTGGATAATTGGTATTATCTACTCGAATCATAATATTCTTTTTGCCTTTGGCTGCATGAAATATCGTTTTAGGTAATAAAATGACATCTGAGTAATGGTATTCGGAGGACATTAAAAAGACGGCCTTCATGCTGGATCCTTCAAAAGAGGCCCTTTTTTTTGCGTGTAACATCACTGGTCCCTTTTCTCCAAACTCCGATCCAGGCAAACCAACCCAATTGACTAGCATTTTGTCTACAACATTGATTTGCATCGGCAGCGTGAAAAGATGGAGCATTGGCAGTGCAAGTGTATCCCACTCACTCCCCCCCCACAGCTATAAGAGAAGCCACTCTTGGTTTAAAGCTTCGTTCATCTGGGCCTTTACCCGTAGTTATTCCTCTTTCTTCGCGTTGCTTCTTGGCAATCATTCGGAAGGCAATGTCATGGGAGGGGCCCATCCGGTCATTCAGAGTCTTCAACAGTCCACTCGGACTCTTCTCATAAATGGCTGAGCTCAAAATTAACCCGTCGCATTCCATTATTTTTTCTTCAATAAATCCAAAATCATCGTTCTTTATCACACAATCTCCTGAGCCACACTTTTCAAGCAAGCTCACTACACAAGCATTACAACCAGTGCAAGGTTTAATTTGCAGGTCATTAAGACGTATAAGCTCTACCTCAGCACCTATCTCTTCAGCACCCATCAGAGCTTCCTTGACAAGGATTTCTGAATTACTCATTCTTCTACCGCAACTGATCCCTAAAATTTTCATTAATGTCCTCCTGCAGTTTATAGTTGTTAGGCATAGATTCTGAAGCAGATCCATGCGAGAGTTTCAGCTTTTCCCACTGATTTCGCATAAATTACTTCCGGATAGCCGTTGGATCGTATATCAAGGACGTATTGTATTTCTCATTTCCCTTGTTGATTCATCCTGTAAAATCATTGCTGAAGACAAACGAATTCTGGAATTTCTCCAAGTAAACGGATTAACTGCTTCGCTAAGTGACTGCTTTAGTCATTTAACTTTTTTGCGAAAATATTATAAGCAATGCCTAACCGCCATTGAGATTGGTTTCCAACTTAATTCTAACAAGCCAGTGTATATGTATGAGGACTATCTCTGCGAGCATATTGGAAAGATCATATCGGAACAGAACGATCTCGCTGACTTCTGCCATCCGGTTATCCAAAAGTTAATTGCTTATGACAATGCCCACAAAACAAGTTTGCTGCCCACCCTTGAAGCCTATCTTGAATATGTGGATACTCCAAATATTGCTGCTAAAACACTTTTTATTCATAGAAATACTTTGTTCTATCGAATCAACAGGATACGTGAGCTTTTTGAGATTGATCTAAGCGATGGTGATATTCGCCTGAAACTTCAATTGACTCTTCATTTTCTAAAACTGAAAACACAACGCGGCGATCCTAAAGATCAGAGTATAGAAGGGTAAAGAAATGCAAAAAAACATGCAGACAAAATTTCTTATCGATACTTTGTCTGCATTCTGGTCTTTTCTATCTATTTTCTTTAATTTTTCCAATTCCATCATTATTCAGCTTACCAGCTTTAGGCCAACTGCTGAACCGAGTACCATCGCGATGAACAGAATTCTCGCGGTATTACGCGGTTCACTGTAAAAGATCATGCCCAATATGGCTCCGCCAGAAGCTCCAATACCGGTCCAGACAGCGTAGGCCGTTCCCATTGGTAGTGTTTCCATGGCCAGGGATAGAAACAAGAAGCTCAATCCAAAGCCTGCAAGCAAGTAAAAAGCAGACAGGAAATTCCGGTCTTTATGGAGCTTATTAATCATGAGAACTCCCATCATCTCAAATACGCCTGCCAAAATAAGAAATACCCAGTTCATACGTTAGTGCACCTCTTTTCCTTGTTTCTTCTCTTTGCTCTGTATTTTGAGCCCTACAACTCCGAGCAGAAGCACCCCAATTAGCAACAATTTAGATCCCTGTACCTCAGCACCAAACAACAAAATTTCTGCTAATACAGTGCCGGCCGTTCCCAACCCGACAAATACTGCATACACCGTACCTACCGGAAGCGTACGGGAAGCCATAATCATGAGTATGAAACTTACTAAAATGGCAACTAAAGTGCCCCCCCACTCTAACCAGCCGCTGGCATGTTTCAGGCCGATGACCCATCCAACTTCGAATAATGCCGCAACTACAACAGATAACCATGTCTTGTTCATTCTGTGCTTCCTCCTTTTTGATAATGCTGCAAATGTAGTATGGATTTATAGCAGCAATAAAAAAAGCCTGAGAGAATACTGCATACAGCAGTTTTTCTCCCAGGCTTTTATCCCTCCGTGGCACAGTACAACGACTGTGAGTTTTCTCTCGGACCAGCCGATATTACATCGCGGAACCCTAGAAAACATTTTTGAATTCAATTTTAGTTAACATTATACACAGTAGTGAATCAATTACAATATAAAAAATAATAAGAATTCGTATATCATCCTAAACTTATATCATTGTTTTGGTCATTATGAAATCAATTTGTTCTTCATCACCCATATAAAAAGTGTGTACGCCAGTTTGAACAAACCCCATTTTCTTATAAAAAGCAATGGCGTTTTCATTTTTTTCCCATACACCGAGCCAGATTTTCTTTTTATTATGTTCCATCGCAATTTCCATAGCTTTATTTAGCAGATATTTACCAAGCCCATGTTTTTGAGATTTGTTTTTTATATAAATTCTCTCAATTTCGAGCGACTCATCACCCATTTTTTCGGATTGAGCATCATTCATATTTACCTTTAAGTATCCAGCAAGTTCTTCATTAAAATAGATGAGAAAGATTCCTGAAGAGACGTTGGACAATTCCTCCTCCAACTGCTTAAAGTTAAATGCTCTTTCCAGATAGGTTTTCATATTCTCAGGTGAATTCTGATCTTTAAAAGTATCGTTGAATGTTTCAATACTTATTTCCTGGAGTATTTGTAAATCTTCACGGCTGCACTTTATTATTTTTACAGTCACTTAATGTATCGCTCCTTCATGAAAATCAATAATTTCTCTTGTTCCCCTTTTTTACAAATTCCCAGTCTTCCCCTATATTTTCTCTCACTCTTTGAAGAAGATTGAAAATGGTTTCTATCTCTCTTTCCGAAAATCCCTCCAATGCAACGTTATTGGAATAATCATTTTCTCTTTTTATAAAAGGATAAACATTGTTCCCTTTCTCTGTTGGAAAGAGTTTTTTAATTTTTTGGTTATGGTTATCTTTTTTCTTTTCAATAAATCCATTAATTACAAGTTTTTTTATAGCACGAGATGCAGTTGTTCGATCTACTTTTATCATCTCAGCTAACTTTTCTTGAATGATTCCTGGGTTTTCACATATTCGCACAAGGTACAAATACTGCCCTTTTGTAAGGTCATATTCTTTAAATTCTATATTACTTATAGAATCTAATGCCCTTGCGATCATTCCAATTTCACGAAGTACTTCCTTCATAGTTAACTCCTTCGCACCTATTTTATTGCAAATGCAATAAAAATGATATATATTGAATTTACCTTATTTTTATTGCATTTGCAACATAAAATTATACTAAAGAGGTCGAGTAAAGTGAAATATGTTTTTTTCGTATTAGGAATTTTTATATTATCCCTTGGAATTTCGTTCACTATACAATCAGACCTTGGGACTTCACCTTTTGATGCACTTTTGGTAGGACTGTCCATAAATGTGGGGCTTACTGTGGGAAGTTGGGAAATCATAATAGCTATAATATTGATATGTTGTAATTCGCTTTTAAAAAGACAAAGACCAGAAGTTTTGGGGTTGTTAACAGCATTTATAACGGGTATTGGTATTGATATGTGGCTTTTTTTATTACACAATTTGATAACACCTGAACTATGGTACAGCAAAGTTGTTTGTTTTGGAATTGGTTTAGTTGTTGTAGGATTAGGAACTGCAACATATTTACAGACAAATTTTGCACCAATTCCAGTTGACCGATTAACATTAATCATACAAGAATTAACTAAAACAAATCTATTTTTTTCGAGAACATTCATCTATCTTATATTCTTGATCATAGCATTCATTTTAAATGGACCCATTGGCATTGGAACTTTGTTAACCGTTTGTTTAGGGGGGCTAATACTCAATTACTTTATGCCACTTACTGAAAAAGTACTTGACCGCATATTAACACACTCTAATACATCACTAATTCATGAGAAAGATAAAAAGCATTCTATATAGAAAGCTTTTTATCTTTCTTGTTCAACTAACCTGATCCGTTAAAAGATGTAATATCATAACGTTGATTTCGATACAGAAATGTACTTTGTACTTAAGTTTGTCTAGAAGAATTGGTACTGTTATTTGTCTCACAATTGGTACTTTAATTGTGTCTAATTCATTTTTATAATGTGTTTGTATTTTGAAGGTCAATTAATAAAGGAGTGTAGTTTTATGTTCCGTGGATTATCTGCTTTTCCACTCACCCCAGTTAACGAGACAGGTATTAACGAAAAAGCATTTGTGACACTAATTCAACGATTAGTTGCAGCTGGTGTAGACTCAATTGGTGCATTGGGTTCAACTGGAAATTATGCATATCTTAATCGAGAAGAACGTTTACGTGTTCTTCGACTTGCTGTCCATTCATCTGAGGGGATTCCCGTAATGACAAGTATAAGTGCGATTCGTACTTCTGAAGTACTTCGATTAGCGGAAGATGCACAAAGAGCAGGAGCAAGCGCAGTGTTGCTAGCCCCTATCTCCTATCAAACACTAACGAATGAAGAAGTATTTTTACTCTATGAACAGGTGACCAGTTCACTCTCCATTCCACTTTGTGTATATGATAATCCGAGTACCTCGCATTTTCATTTCAGTGATGAGTTGCACGGTCGGATTGCTGAGCTGCCTAACGTTCGTTCTATCAAGATTCCTGGAGTGCCTTCTGATGCTGAAGCAGCCAAGGCACGCATTAGAAAACTGCGAACAGCCATTCCTCCCCATGTAACTATAGGAGTAAGTGGAGATTCATTTGCAGTCACTGGCTTGAATGCAGGCTGTGAAGCATGGTACTCGGTTTTCGGTGGTTTGTTTCCAAAGGCGTGCCTAAAAATGACCCGTTTGGCCCAGGACGGTTTTGCTGAAGAAGCGAAACAACTCTCGGCGCTACTTGAACCGATTTGGACGTTATTTCATCTATATGGTAGCCTTCGTGTTGTTTCAGCAGCAGCAGAAATAATTGGCTTGACTTCAAGTCCCAGTCTTCCTTTACCCTTACAACCATTGAATCAATCAGCTAGAGAACACTTGGAATTCATACTAAAGGATCTTCAGTCTACAGAAACATTCTGTTGGCCATTCGGCTAATACCTTTTCGAAGAGAAGACTACTAAGCACGTTTGCTGTAAAATTTTTCGTTATGAGTGTTGGAGGAACAACAGATGTGGTTCACATTTGCAATTGGTGCTGAACGTGTTCCAGAGGCTTTGAATTACATTGCCCTAGAAGCAGACTCATTACCTCTCGAAGTCGATAAGGCTATTTCGAGACCTTATTGTCCAATACTTTGCTGAACTACCCAAGCATTCGTAATATCTTAATCCTTTTCTTCGTTAACAACAGAACTATCTACTAAAAAAAGCCAGCTATAATAGCTATAGCTGGCTGTTATACGTTTTTTCAATTTACTTCCAAGATCAAATCCATGCTGTCCTGTGTTAAACCAAATTTGAAGATGAAACGCTAGATTTTGCAGGAATCACATGTAATAACTGTTTTGAATTTGGATCCTCCAGATTCACATGCACTTGATCATAATTAAATGAATTCGTAACAATAACCATTACCGTAGGATCATAACCCGCAGCCTTAATTTGCTCCAAGTCAAACTCAACTAATTTGTCATCAATGCGAATTCTGTCATTTTCCTCAACCAATGGTTTAAAGTGTTGTCCCTTTAATTTCACAGTATTAATACCGATATGAATCAAAAGTTCTATACCGGAATCAGATACAATGCCAATCGCATGCCCGGTTTTGTACACGCTGCTTACCGTTCCGTTTACCGGAGCTGTAACAATTCCGCTAACTGGAACAATCCCTGCTCCTTTACCCATCGCTTGAGAAGCAAACACCTCATCGCTTACACTGCTTAAAGGAACAATTTGGCCATTCACAGGTACCACAACCTCGTTTGGATTCGCTTGATCACTCAAATTCGTCACACTCTTATTCGAAACACCGAAGAAATAAGTTAAAATGACGGCTCCAAAGAATGCAATAATCAATCCGATGACTTCTCCAATGAAACCTTGGCCTAAATAAGTTGGAATAGCCAACAAGCTAGGAAATGTAAATGTGGATGCATGTACTTCAAATGATCCAATGACAGCGCCCCCAATACCAGCAGCGATCATTGCACAGTAGAATGGACGCTTTAATTTAAGGGTTACGCCGTAAATTGCCGGTTCAGTGATACCAAAAATGGCTGTGATTGCTGCAGAACCCGATAGGCCTTTGATTTTGACATCCTTGGTTTTCAAAAATACGCCTAGAGCAGCACCTGCTTGAGAAAGTACGGCTGCACATACAATTGGCAACCATTGGTCGTATCCTTGATTAGCGACATTGTTTATCATCAGCGTAATCAGCGCCCAATGGACTCCAAAAATGACAATCGACTGATGGAACGCTCCTAAAACCAACCCAGCAAGTAATGGGGAGAAACCAAAGATTGCCAACAATACCATGGCGAACAGGTCACTAATCTTTGTGCCTACAGGGCCGATAACAGCCAAAGTTAGAGGCAACATGATCACTAGAGAAACCAGAGGGGTTAGCATATTACGAATTGATTCCGGAAAGAATTTGTTCAACAAAGGTTCTAAGTAAGAGAGGCCCCAAATCGACAACAGAATGGGAAACACAGACGCCGTATACGTAATTGGTATGATCGGTATGCCAAAGAAATCAATCGTTTGTGAATTGGATACGATCTCTACTAAAGACGGATGAATGAGTGCACCAGCTAACGAAACGGCTACGAATGGGTTGACTTTCAGCTTCTTGGCCGCAGTAAATGCCAAGAAAATCGGCAAAAAATAGAAAATGGCATCACTTGCTGCATTCCATATTTTATACGCACCACTGTCGGTCGATATCCAGTTCATTGTTGTAAATAAAGCTAGAATGCCTTTCAAAATTCCGGATCCAGCCAAGGCTCCCAGAAATGGCGTAAATACGGCCGAAACAAAATCCATCAACTGACTGACAGGATTAAATTTCCCAGTTATTTTTTCTGAAGCGCTTTCATTGTTGCTAAAAACATGTAATGCCATTCCAGGTAATGATGTTAGTGCATCATAGACTTGAGCAACGGAATTACCAACAACCACCTGATACTGTCCGGCACTATTGACGACGGTAATGACCCCGTCTGTGTTTTCAATCTTTTTGGTATCTGCAGCACTCACATCATTTAATTTAAATCTCAACCTAGTGGCACAATGCCACACCGCATTTACATTCTCTTTTCCTCCTACGCCATCCAGAATATCCTTTGCCAATTTTTGATAACTCATAGTTGTCCCCCCTATTATAAATGCCCGAACCATTTTCCACATACCGTACTACTGAAACGATACAAAATGGTCCGGGGGTGCCTTAATCATTTAGTAATTCTCATCCTAATCGTTGGTGGTTCTATAAAGATCCTCGCCGTTTGTATCAATAACTTGCTTATACCAGTAAAAACTATCTTTATAATGGAATTGCCCATTTCCATTACCTTCATCATCATAGTCCACATAAATAAAGCCATATCTTTTGCTCATTTCAGCAGTACCTGCACTGATAATGTCGAAAGGGGCCCAGGTACAATAGGCAAAAACATCTGCCCCTTCACGTATTACCTCTTTCAGTGCTGCAATATGCTCCTGATGGTATTCGATGCGATAATCGTCATGAACTTTATTGTCCGCTGTTAAAACATCTTTAAATCCAAGACCATTTTCAGCCACCATCATGGGAACATGATACCTGTCCCAATATTTAGACATGCAGAGATATAATCCTGAAGCATTTATAGACCAGCCCCAGCGATTCGCTTTCAAATGGGGATTTTTGACGGTAGAATTAGGGTCCATCGTATTCTCACTAGCTTTAACAGTATTTGACCAGTAATAAGAGACTGCAAGGAAATCGGCTGTATTGTTCCGAAGCAACTCTTTCTCCGATTCCGTAATTTCCAGCTGGATGTCATGGTCTTCGAAATACGTCAATGCATATTCTGGATACTCCCCTCGAATCAGAACATCGCTGTAGAAATATTGCATTCGATTCCGTCTGAAATTCAGTTCGACATCTGCAGGTTCACATGAATAAGGGGCGGTTAATGTATCGGCCAACATCATTCCCATTTGAAGGGATGGATTTAGCTTGTGGCCAAACTCAGTAATCTTTGCAGAAGCAACGAATTGGTGATGAACCGCTTGAAACTGAGACTGCTCGTAATGATCAACTTTATCTTTCAGTATGCCAAGGGAGGCAAATGCCTCTTTGTGGACAAGGTTAATTTGATTGATAATGATCCAATATTTAACGGTTTGATGATATCTTCGCAGGACGGTTTGCCCATACTTCACGAAGAAATCAATCAGTTTCGGGTTTGTCCAACCGCCATATTGCTCAACCAAATTTAAAGGCATTTCATAATGGAAAATCGTGACGATCGGCTCAATATTTTTTTCTTTCATGTACTCAAATAATCGATCATAGAAGGCCAAACCCTGCTCGTTTGGAACAGTTTCATCTCCATTCGGAAAAATCCTGCTCCAAGAAATAGACAACCGCAATGTTTTTACATGCATGTCTGCTAACGCATCGATATACTCACGGTATCGTTCGTAGAAATGTACTCCTTGGCGCTTAGGGAAATAATATGTCCCATGTTTGTATTTTTCGTATGTTTCTGAATCCATGTTATTAAAATGTAGATCAATAGGATCAGCTCCTGGAATAAACGGCTGAATATCAGCGGTACTTAACCCTCTTCCATCCCTGCGATGTGCACCTTCTACTTGATTAGCAGCAATAGCTCCTCCCCACAGAAAGTCTTTTCTTATTTTGCTCATGTATGTTTCCCCCAAATGTATTTAAAATTTTTGTACGATAAAGACTCCTGCAATAACCAAAAGAGCTCCCAATAATCGAGGAATATTCAAAGTGTGCATACTAGCACCAATTAATCCAAAATGATCAATGATCACCGACACGATTATTTGTCCAGCTAAAACGTATCCAACCGTAGCTGCTACTCCTATTCTGGGCATGAGAATGGTTGTCGCCAATACATAGAAAGCACCCAGTAGTCCTCCTGTCCACATCCACCAGGGAGCTTCAAACCATTCTTTTTTGAACAACGATCCTTTTACAAAAAAAGATATGATTATTAATGAGATGGCACCTACTGTAAAAGAAATGGCCGAAGCAACAATAGGTGATCCCACCACCGTCCTTAGCTGCGCATTAACACTAAATTGTGTAGGCAAGGCCATTCCTGCCAATAATGCGAAAATTATGAATATGATAGCCATGTATTTTCCCCTTTCTCTTACTTTGATCAATTAGCCAATCGGAAATTGAACGAAGTGCTTCAATAAATCGTTTATCCGATTTTAGAACCACGAGAAAAGAAAATACCAAAAGAACGGTTTCAAGTGTGTCCATTGCAAAAGTAATCCCGCCTCACAGTATTATCCCCTCTCAAATTCTGAAGATTGAATATCCCTACAGGTGAGTCAATAATATAACTTAAATATGGGAATACTAGATTGGTCACCTTCTCAATTTATCGATTAATCATTGACAACCCGAGTATAATTCACGCAGTATAATAAGTAAAATTAATAATAAGTATAGGAGGCATACTAAATACTTATATGGATATTAATTATGAACTCTATAAGATCTTCTATATCACAGTAAAAGCTGGAAGTATGTCTAATGCGGCAAAGGAACTGTTTACATCACAATCGGCAGTTAGTCAGTCCATAAAACTACTTGAAAATAAGCTAGGTGGACAATTGTTCCATAGAAGAGCACAAGGAGTGTCCCTTACTACGGAAGGAGAGATATTATTTCAATATGTAGAACAAAGCTATGAGTTATTACAGGCGGCTGAAAGAAAATTTTTGGAATTAAGGAATTTAGATGCTGGCCAACTAAGAATAGCCGTAAGCACAACAGCTTGTAGTAACTTCTTGATGCAATACCTAGAGACATTCTCCTTGGCTTACCCTAATATCGAGATTTATATCAAAGATCAATCTACTCATTCTACAATTAAGCAGCTAGAGTCAGGCGAAGTTGACATAGGAATCATCAATCTGAACGGAAGCAGAGATTCTCTGACGGTGATTGGAAAAATAGAAATACAAGATTGTTTTGTAGTAGGTGAGAGATTTAAAGAAATATGTGATAAACCAATATTCTTAAAAGAACTAGTAGTAAATTACCCGATCATTCTCATGCAGAAAGGACTTAATACAAGAAAATATATTGACAACTTTTTCACTTCATATGGCTTAAAAGTAATACCTAAAGTAGAATTGAGTACCATGGAACTGTTAATTGAATTTGCTAAAAAAGGTTTGGGCATATCGTGTGTAATCGAGGATTTTGTTCGCAGCGATTTGGATCAACAACAGCTATTCATAGTGCCCATCCAAGAAATCATACCTAAAAGATTTTTAAGTATTGCTATCAAAAAAGACCTGCCCCTTTCTTCAGCAGCTCAGAAGTTTATTGAGCTTTTTCAAAGCTGCACAGTATAAATTTATAAATTGGGTTATTTATTAAAGAATTGTCTAAAAAAAAGCTCACTAAGGGCTTCTTATTTGACAATCAACGAACCTCGCTTCAACCGCTCCAGAATAAGGTCGTCTGCTCCTGCGACAACTGGATGGTCGGTATAGTGAGCATTAAATAGGTAGATATCTAATCGGCAATGGAATAATCAAGTTCTTGTCCTTGGCTCGGAGCAAGAACTTGATTTCTTAAAACAAAAAAACCGTCAAATAAGAGGCGATCAGCGGGTGAAGTCTATCATTTTGTAGCTTTACTATGTCAACTGCAGTTGCGTGGTTAACAAAAATGCTGACATCTATGTAACTCGATGTCAGCAGGCAGAAATCAGCACTGTCAATTTGCTGTAAAGATATACTACGAAGTCAACTACCTTCAGCAGAATAAGAATAGTGAATAGTTCTTCACCCATCCACCACATCTGCTTGCAAATCTGTTGCAATTTCAATCATCTTAGGCACGACAGCCTCATCGGAAATAGCCACATACACATCACCCATGTAATGACGAAAAGGTATTTCTACATCAGCATACTTCCACATGAAAAAATCTCCCTCGATCGACATGGTGCTCTCAGCACCTTGTATGATTAGCACTCGTGAATACGAAAAGTCTGGCTGGGATGCAAAGTAATCTTTGCACTCCTCCAGGGAAATAGATTGTTCCACAGGACTTTCCTGCATGGAACGGGTGATTCGAAAACGCTGGTTCATTGATCTGCCTCCACAATTATGATTAAAAAATTCTGGCTTTCATACCTTATAATGTCCACATGCTGCTGTCAATTTCTTTGGAATTATATGGATATTCATTATACTTTCAAGCAGTTACTTTTAAGATGCATGTTCAAACTGACTGTTGTATAGGTCGGCATAGAAGCCGCCTTTAGCCAACAATTCCTCATGGTTACCCATTTCGATAATGTCACCGTCCTTCATGACCAGAATCAGATCCGCATTCTTGATCGTCGAAAGTCGGTGAGCAATCACAAAGGAGGTTTTCCCCACAGTCAGCTGGTCCATCGCTTGTTGAATCAGCAATTCCGTACGCGTATCGACCGAGCTTGTGGCCTCATCCAGAATGAGCATGGGTGAATCTTCAATCATCGCTCTTGCAATGGTAATCAATTGCTTTTGACCAGCGGAGAGATTGGCTTTGTCGTCCAGCACTGTATCATAGCCCTGCGGCAGTGTTTTAATGAAGCTGTGCAGCCCCACCGCTCTACTAGCAGCTTCCACCTGCTCATCGGTAACATGATCTTTGGAAAAGACGATATTGTCACGAATCGTTCCTTCGAACAGCCAGGTATCCTGAAGCACCATACAGAATAATTCATGAATATTCTCACGCGTTAATTGGCTGATCGGGGTTCCGTCAATGTAGATTTCTCCATCGTTCAGCTCATAAAACCGCATGAGCAAATTCACGAGCGTGGTCTTACCAGCACCTGTCGGACCAACAATGGCAATTTTCTGACCAGCTTCAGCTTTCATGGAGAAGTCCTTGATAATCATACGATCTGTATTATAGCCGAAACGGACATGTTTGAATTCGACATCCCCTTTGGCGGTGTCCAGCTTTATGGTCTTGTGACGCTCATCTGCCAATTCTTCTTCACCCAGAAATTCGAATACACGTTCACTGGCGGCAGCCGCCGACTGCAGATTGGTTGCGGCCTGTGCCAGCTGCGACAAGGGCTGTGTAAACAGACGAATATACACCATGAAGGCGACAATAGTTCCGATAGTTATAGTCTGTTGGTTGACCAGCAAAGCTCCCACGACACAAACCGCGACATAACCAAAATTTCCAATGAACATCATGACTGGCATCATCAGACCAGACATGAATTGGGACTTCCATGCATTTGTATATAAGCGGCTGTTAATACCATGAAACACTTCCTTGGCTGCTTGTTCCCCGTTATATACCTTGACTACGTTATGACCAGCATAGGTTTCTTCGATATGACCGTTGATCTGGCCAAGCTCCGCTTGCTGTGCTACAAAGTATTTCTGTGAATGCTTCATAATCACGCTCATCAGGCAAAAGCCGATCAGCGTAGCTATAATTCCGGTAACGGTCATGATCCAGTTCGTATAAAGCATCATAATCAAGGCGCCCACGAAGGTAGCCAGCGCACTGACAAGCGTGCCGAGACTGTTGTTTAACGTTTGTCCAATGGTATCGACATCGTTGGTTACACGGCTAAGCACATTACCGTAACTCGTAGAGTCAAAATACTTCAAAGGCATATGATCGATTTTTCGAGACAGCTCTGTCCGCATCTTCTTTGTAAGACGCTGTGAGACGGTTGCCGTAATGAAGCCCTGGAAATAGTTAAAAATAAGACCAAATCCATATAAAAGCGCCAATACAAGAACAATCTTCTGAACAGCACTTACATCAATCCCGGTTACGATTCCTTCCTGAATCAGGTTGGCAATATCACTGAGCTTATCGGGGCCAATCACGTTGAGGGTAGAGCCGACCAGGCCCAGTACCATAGCGAGTATAATCATAGGCACATAGGCCTTGCTGTAGGATACAAGCTGGCTGATGGTCTTTTTAAAATTATTCGCTTTTTCACCAGCACCACTGCCCCCCGCTGGTCCTTTACCCATGGGACCTCGCTGATTCATTTTCATTTGCTGGCTGTCGACGGTGTGTTCATTCTTATCCATGTATGAGTTCCTCCTTCGAAAGCTGCGAATATGCGATCTCCTGATAGGTGCTGCAGTTCGTCATCAGCTCTTCATGCGTGCCGCTCCCTACAATCTCTCCCTGGTCCAGCACGATAATCCGATCAGCGTCTTTGATAGTACCTATGCGCTGACCAACGATAAGTGTCGTAGCGTGGCCGGTTTCTTTTTTGAGAGCGGAGCGCAGAATCCGGTCTGTTCTGTAGTCTAATGCCGAGAAGGAATCATCGAAAATATAAATTTCCGGCTGACGGTAGATGGCACGCGCAATGGACAGCCGCTGCTTTTGACCACCGGACACGTTCGCTCCACCTTGCGAAATTCTACCCTGATATTGACCATCCATTTTTTCAACAAACTCCGTTCCTTGAGCAATACCAACGGCTTCTTTAACGAGTTTCTCCGAAGCTCCTGCTCTTCCGTTATCGCCATACGAAACGTTGGATACAACCGTACCGTTGAACAGTACAGCTCTCTGGGGGACATACCCGATTTTGTTATGGAGTGCCTGCTGATTATAGTTCCTGACATTCACACCATCCACGAGTACCTCTCCCTCGGTCACATCATAGAAACGGGGAATCAGATTGATCACGCTGGTTTTTCCGCTGCCTGTAGCGCCAATAAAGGCAACCGTCTCGCCTCGTTTCGCCGTAAAGCTAATGTTGCGAAGCACGGCCTCCTCCGCGTCTGGATATTTGAAGCTGACATTACGGAATTCCACTTGCCCCATAACGCTCTCTTCTCCAGTCGTCTCATGCCCGTTAACGATGCTGGATTCGGTATTCAAAACCTCCATGATCCGTTTGGCAGAGATCGAGGCGCGAGGCATCAGAATGAATATCATACTTACCATCATAAAGGCCATAACCACCTGCATTGCATAAGAGGAGAATACGACCATATTGGAGAACAACGTGATGCGGTCTGGTACGGCCGCCCCGTTAATCAGGTAAGCGCCGATACAATAGATAGAGACACTCAGACCTGACATAATAAAGGTCATACCTGGGCCAATCATCGTCATTAATCGGTTCGCGAACAGGTTTGTATTCGTCAACTCAACGTTAGCCTGCTCGAACTTCTCCTGCTGATACTGATCTGCATTATAAGCGCGTACTACCCGAAGTCCGATCAGATGCTCACGTGTTACCCTGTTCAGATTATCGGTGAGACGCTGGATTCTCTGAAAACTTGGAAGAGCGAAAACAACAATGACACTTAGCATTAAAATCAGAACAGCCACGGCCGCTCCTGTGGAGGCGGTCCACTGCCAGTTTTTATCCGCAATCTTCACAATAGCCCATACGGCCAGAATAGGTGCCTTGATGATCACCTGCAGCCCCAGCGCAACCACCGTTTGAATCTGAGTAACATCGTTAGTGGAGCGGGTAATGAGGCTCGCCGTCGAAAAGTTGTTCATCTCTTCCATCGAAAAGGATAAGGTCTTGTCAAAGACCATCGCACGCAGACGCATAGCCAGCCCTGCAGCCACCTTTGCCGCGAAGTAGCCCACAATAATAGATGCAATCATACTGCCGACGGCACAAAACAACATGTAACTGCCGGGAATCAGCAGTTCGGACACAGGCGTTCCTTCCGTTTGCAGCTTGGTCGTAATTTCCGCCATATAATCAGGTAGCTTCAGATCAAGCCATACCTGCACAACGATGAAAGCTAGGCTGCAAAGCACGAGCATCCATTCATTTTTCTTGAGATATTTGAATATCTTTAGCATTCTGTTGCTCTCCTTTTATCTGATAGTCTTTGATGTTTGGTGAAGTATGGTGCATCCTGCATCTGCATAGAAATTCAGCTTCTAGAGACAATAAGCTTAATGAGTCGGATCAGTTCTTTGGCATCTTCTTCGTCTAACTTTCGAAGAACATTCTCGGTCCATGCGATTCCTTCATTATACCTATCAATCATAAATTGCTTACCTGAATCCGTAATGAATACAATCACCTTACGTTTGTCGTTGACATCAGTACGCCGTACAACTAGTCCTTTCTTCTCCAGGCTCTTCAGTGCCGTTGCCACCCGTCCTGTACTGACGGACAAGTATTCGCTCAAGTGGCCAGAGGTAACCCCGTCCTTATTGAAATTCAGACAAATGAGAATCCCCATTTCGCCACGTGAAAAGTGCCCTCGTTCCTCTAATGCCGGTTTCCGCGATTTGACGATATACTCGAATAGTTCTGTCGCTAATGCTTTATAATCCAATGGTCACAACACCTTCTCGCTAATACCTTATAGTATGAGATAATTAATCTTATAGTATAAGATAATAATAATGTCGGGTTACAAAGTCAATTAGAGAAAATATGGAATACAAACAATCCTCCGTAACCAGCTTGTATTTTACCAATTTTTCTACACAAAAATCCAATGGAAATGACGAAAGAAAACTTGAGGAGCAGTTTGCAGCAGATATGGAGAAATCTCATGAATCTTGAAAAGGACCGCATCAGTACGGCTCAAATGATATTACTTGGGCTTTTCTCGCTTATCGGGGATATGTAAGAGACTGCTTCTAAAAGTAAAGCAGCAGCTCACTAGGACTTGAAAAATAAAGTCTTAGACTGCTGCTGCTATTACCAACATTCACTTCTACCATTAAAATCAAAGATACTACTACTATTTTTAAAAGCATTTCTGATAGCAGCATTTCGCTGTTCAAGCAACCATCTCCCGCCACTCAACTGTGACCAATGATATCAACAAGATCAAAGTACTAGGAACGGAGCGCTTTCCGAGGTACAAAAGGTGAATTTCCTTACAACCTAATAAAACCAGGATGTAAACAGATTGTTAACCGGTTTATAGATCATCATGACCAGAAGCAATGGGCTCGGCACATTGATCTTGTACAAGGAGCAGACCACCACACCAATGCCCGTGATCCAAAACAAGCCCCAGACCAGAAGGTCACGGCGCCTGCTTCCTCGTGTCAGCAAAGGTACATCGATGACCGCACAAACCGCTGCTGTTGCCAGAAAAAGCAGTAACACCATTGCGCTCACTCCTTGATATCTTCAATAAAAGATTTGTCTGTAATACCAATTCGGTTAATCGACACGCTGGCTTTGTAATGGATAGGTAGCGATTTTAGATAATTGTCCCCTTTTTTCTGTTGTAGCCTAGCCCAAGCTTGGGGGTTGGCACGGTAGATCAACTGTCCAAAGCCCATAATATCAACATTATAGCGCTTACTAATTTGCTTAACTGCGGTTTTCATCCGCAAGATAATTCGTTCTTCCGATTTCCTTTCCAGCTCTGTAATCACGCGCTCTGCCTCCAGATTATCTTTGCTCATTACCTCTTCAACATTACACAATGCCTTTACATGGATGTAAATATGTGGTTCGCCGTCAATCATCTTGACTTTACGTTTGGTGTCTGTATGTAGTGCTTCAATGACGATGGGCCGTCCGTCGTCTCCTGTTACAGGACCTGAGCTTTTGACAACGTTATTGGTGATATAATTGTAGCCGATCGTCTCGTTATCGCTTAACCACCCGATCATCTTATCCTTCCGAAATACGGCTACATTACTGTAATGTAATCTGGCTGTGGGCGAGCTATCCTCCACATTGCCCTTATTTTTGCCCTCACTAACACTGCCGGACATCTTCACTCCGGTCAACACCGGGTTAATCCCCTCATACAGCAAATCTTCAATAAATTTGTTCAAAGAAACAGCGACTGTTTTTGCTGATGACTTATATGATTTGTCCAGGGAATTATACAATTTACTTGCCGGCAATCTCTCTAGCGGGGTAAGGACCTTCAGGACATCTTCGGCAGTGGTGTCTTTGGCGACCATAGCGTAGAAGTCATTACGCGGCTCTCGGCTCCGCTTCAGCATATCAAGTGCCTCGCCAATTCCGGCCCGGGCAAGCTCCTCTCCGATCACCAGTATACGGATATGTCCATAGTAGCCAGCTCTCGCACTCTCAAGACTGTACTTGCGCTGGGCTTCATAAATCGTGGGGACCGTGAAGGTAGATACAATCACCGGCACCCCGGGCCCTCCCGTCCCTCCTGCCGCCTGCGAGGCAATTGCTGAAGGAATAACTACCTGCAGTGTAACCTTATAGCCAGATTCAGCCTTATCTAGCCCCATTCCCAGCACAAAGGCCATTTCATTTAACTCCTGTCTTTCCCAGCACCCGCTGAGCAGCATAGGGACCAAAAGGGCAAGCAGCAGTCGCGGAACAGTTTTACGGTTATTTGGGCTCATCTGCCGACTCCTTTCGCCTGTTTGTGCTTTGACGGTCAAGGTTTTGAATCATACTATCTGCTGGCCTTGTCTTTAAAAGCGGCCAAGGAAAACGGAAGATGGAATCTTTCAGATCATTTGAACGGTATGGCCCGATCGGGCTCATATAGGGCATGCCGAAAGAACGCAGACCCGCTAAATGCAGCACAATCAAAAAGACACCGAATAGTATTCCGTATAGTCCAATAAAGCCAGCTAGTCCGATAAGAACAAAGCGAATGATTCTTGCAGCGATCGACATGCCCGTCTCTGGTATCACAAAACTGGATATGGCCGTAATGGATACGATGATAACCATTGCTGAAGAGATAAAGCCCGCGGCAACCGCCGCCTGGCCTATGACAAGTGTTCCAACAATGGATATCGCCTGCCCTATATTTTTCGGAATCCTTACTCCAGCTTCCCGCAGAATCTCATACGTTAATTCCATCAGCATCGCCTCCACAAATGCGGGAAAAGGAACGTTTTCCCTCTGTGCAGCAAGGCTAATAACCAGATTGGTAGGGATCATTTCCTGATGATAAGTCGTAACCGCCACATAAAAAGAAGGGGCAAGCAACGTAATAAAAAAGGAAAGAAAACGGATAAACCGCAGCAAGGTGGCAATATCGGCCCGCTGATAATAATCTTCGGCAGATTGGAAAAAAGCAACAAAAAAAGTAGGCACCAATAGGACAAATGGTGTTCCATCCACAAGAATCGCCACTTTGCCTTCCAGGATTCCCGCTGCAATAGTATCTGGCCGGTCGCTGTTATAGATCGTGGGGAACGGCGTAGCAGCCGTATCTTGAATAAACTCCTCAATATATCCGCTCTCCAGGATACTGTCCGTATCTATTTTGGCCAATCTGCGCTTCACTTCCTGCACCAGGTCAGGATTAGCGATGTTGGCGAGATACATAATGGATACACTGGTTTGAGTCACCTTACCAATTTGGAAGGTTTCTAGCCATAGCTGACTATCTTTAATTTTCCTCCGAATCAGCGCCGTGTTTGTCCGCATATTTTCCGTGAACCCTTCCATCGGCCCACGTACAACTGATTGTGAGCTTGGTTCGCCTACATTGCGGTCCTCCCATCCAGGCAGTCCAATCCGTAGGGCGCTGGATGTTCCGTCAACCAGCACCATGATATTACCGGATAACAGCTCATGAACAAATTGCCCAAGGTCATGCGTGACGGATAGATCCCCCGCAATCAGCATACGTTTTTGCAAAAGCTCAATCTTCTGATTGGCATCAAGATCTCTCATCTGATCAGGGGTACAGCGTTCCTGAAGCGAAAATAATATGGAGTTATGCAGAACCTGTGTGTCCACTAGACCATCAATATAAAGCAAAGCGATATGCGTAGACTCATCCAATTCCAGCTTTTTAGTGATAAAGTCGGTGCTTGTCCCGAGCAGTTGAACCAACTGCACCAAATTGTCCTCCAAGCGGTGTGATAATGTGCCAGTAATTGTATCCTTCATGTCACAACCTCCGCATTCCATGAAACTAAAAATAGTATGACAGAAGAAGTTGATAATTATCCCCTTACCATTCCTTTTCAACTATCAATTAATAATTATGTTATAAAATCACATACTAATGGAAATGACAAAAGAAAACTTGAGGGGCAGTTTGCAGCAGATTTGGAGGAATCTCATGAATCTTGAAAAAGACCGGATCAGTACGGCTCAAATGATAATGCTTGGTTTTTTCTCGCTCATCGGGGAAATGGCACTTGTTTATCCTGCGGCAATGACAACCGGAGCCCACGAGGACGCGTGGATTGCCGCCTTGATTAGTATTCCACTAGGACTTGCATGCGTAAAGCTGATGATATCTACATCAAATATTGATCCAACTAAAACGATTATTGAGCTTTCATTACAAGTATTAGGAAAATGGGTGGGTGGAGCTGTAGCGTTGAGTTATTTATTCTTTTTCCTGATTGCAGCCTCCACCTATATCAGAGAAATCGAAGATTTCATGTGCACACAGATTTACGAAGGGACACCCGGCGGGGTCATTCGCTTCATGGCGATTTTTCTGTTGGTGTATGGCTTGCGGCTGGGTCTTGAAACGCTGGGCAGAGCAGCCCAGATTTTTTTTCCTTTCTTTGCGTTTTTTCTGATTTGCCTAATCGTTCTCCTGTTCCCCGATGTCCAGATAGAGCGTATCCATCCTATTTTGAATACATCGTTTCCTGACATGCTGCACACCATTATGTTCGGTGTATTTTATCCCTTTGGAGAAATGTGTGTGTTCTTCATGGTGTATCCCTATGTCCAAAAACAAAGCAATACGAGCCGCAATATATTCATTTCTTTGTTGATCGGGGCTGTTGGACTCAACCTCATTTTGTTTCTCTCCCTAACAGTACTCGGGGCATATTTCTCAGAACACGAATTTTACGCTGCCTATATTCTTGCCCAGAGAATCAACATTGCTAATTTTTTGCAGCGGATTGAGGCTTTAATGGCCACCACGTGGATCATTAGCACCTATTTCAAAACAGCGCTTTTCTTTTACGCATTTGTTTTGGGGACAGCTCAGCTACTAAAGCTAAAGTCCTATCGGCCATTGATCTTTCCAGTGGCATTTCTGATTTACGGACTGTCGCATCTGATTGCAAAAAATATTATTTTCTACGTCAAGGAGATCCCAGCCTACTGGGTAGATTGGGATTTCACCCATGCCATCGCTTTCCCGTTAATCCTGCTCGTTGTTTATCATATCAGGAAACGTATCAGTCACTAACGTAACTTTCGGGGCAAAGATGGAATTTCATAGGGGGATGGCTAATTTAGTAAGAGCTTAAATTGAATCTCTTCTTATGTATCTTCCTCTGAACATATTTATTATTGCTTGCCAGGTCAGGCTCTACATGCCGTACTTTGATGAACCGTCTGGTCATGGATTCCGCCCACAGATTCAAAGCGTATTCGGCAATCTTACACACTTCTCCCTCCACAATTGCAGACCTTCTTCCATGCTCTCCGTGATCGCAGAGTTCATTCAATTAGACCTTTTGTAGAGTACCTTGATAGAATACTTTACAGAAGGTCTAAAGGACGTACTTTTTTCTTAATCGACCAATTCAAAATCCTTTATTGTTGCATTCGGTCTTAAAATCTCATAGTATTGTGCCATTTGATCCGTTGCAAAGCCTTCTGGAGAAGCACTCGTGCGTGTCATAGGTGCAACACCTAATCGATTTTTCAGCACTATATTTCCTATTTTTGTAGTTTCGAACAATATGCTTGTGTTAGGCACTATCCAAGAACCTCCTGATGTTTTTAGTTCTACAAAATTAAATCGTCCAATCTTCCGTCCCGAATTTTGCTGACTCAAGCAGGATCAACCAGTAATGCATACAGTCGGTCTTAGAACCCTGTAGTATACTGTGTAGGGATTGCAGTTTCTTTTTTCAATTTTGATGCGGCTTCCAGTGACCAATAAGGATTTCTCAACATCCCTCTACCCACAGCAACCAGATCGGCCTCTTCATTTCCGATAACTGCATTCGCCAAAATTGGATCTTCCAGTCTTCCAACGGCCATCACCGGAATATCCAGAGCTTCTTTGATCTCTTTTGCCAAGGGGACTTGATACGCTGCGTGAGTTCCTGGTCTGCCCCATGCAGCTATAGGTCCCTCACCGCCAGATGAAATATCAAACATATCTACCCCTGCCTTTTGATATTCCTTGGCAAAAGCAATGCTTTCCTTAATACCATATCCACCTTCTACGTATTCTTTGGCAGAAATACGCATCAAGAGCGGCATATCTTCCGGCATTTCGCTCTTCGCTGCCTGAATGATTTCCCGACCAAAAAGGGTAAAGTCTTTACCATATTTATCTTCCCGTTTGTTCGTAAGCGGCGAATGAAATTGATGAATCAAATAGCCATGTGCACCATGAATTTCAATGCTGTCGAATCCAGCCTTAACAGCGCGAGCTACAGCAGCACGAAATTTCTCAACTATTCCATTAACCTCTTCTGTTGTTAGCGCGTGAGGTTGTTTTGAATTTTCATCAAATGCAATAGCAGATGGTGCTACAGGGACTTCAGCATCTTCCGCCTTGCGTCCGGCATGCGCGATCTGGATTCCCACTTTGGCACCGTAGCTGTGACAAGCATCTACAATCCGTTTGAGAGCAGGAATCTGCTCATCTGACCATAAACCAAGATCAAAATCGGAGATACGACCATCTGGCTCTACATCTGTCATTTCAATTATGACAAAACCAGCTCCGCCTACCGCCCGGCTAACGTAGTGTATATAATGCCAATCTGTGGCGACCCCATCCTTTTTGTCAACCGAATATTGGCACATTGGAGGCATAACTACACGATTTTTCAATTCCAAACCTTTAATTGTATAGGGACTAAATAAATTTTTCATGTGAGAAAGACTCCTCTCTGATTTATATTATGAAATGCATCAATAAAATGCATGCACAAGCATATACATTAACATGTTTGTTTCATTTGTCAACTCTAGGCATGATTTCAAAACTTCAAAGTAATTGGTGCAAATAATTCTTTATTGTTTGGATTCACACTTGATCCTCATCTAAAGCTGCCACAATGGCACTTGCTACATCCTCACGAGGAATACTGCCATAGGTGATATTCTCCGCGGCAGCCACTTTTCCCGTACCGATTTCATTCAAAAGAATCCCCGGTCTTATGATTGTGTAGTTCAAACTGCTACTTTCCAGCACTCTATCCGCATAATGCTTTGCTGCATAGTAGGGGAGGATATTGTCATGCCAGTTCTTCCGGTTATTCGCCTGAATTGCACTGACCATAATAAAACGATCAATACCTGCCTTTTTAGCCGCTTCAATTGTTTTCCCAGCACCATCAAGATCGATTAACAACGTTTTTTCATATCCCGTTTTTCCACCAGAGCCAGCAGTAAACACTATAGCATCGCAACCCTTAGCGGCTTCTGCAATGGAGTCTACAGCCCCTTCCAAATCTGCAAGGACCGTTTCAACGTCCTGTTTTTGATAAGCATCAGCTTGTTCTTGTTTCCTAACCATCGCACGGACTGTGTGTTCTTTATTTACTTCCAAAAAAATGGATGAGATGTTGTCCAATTTGTCCATTTGAACCTACCACCAAAACCTTCATCTAATCACTCCTCATTATTATATTTTTTCCTTTCCCATTAACTTAAATCACCATTCTTGGGCAGTAAGGTCGATCATCTTCTTCTAATTAAACATTAAGTAACCGAATGGTTTAGCATAACCAAATTAAAAAAACATGCGCATGCATTTAATTTAGTAAAAAAATTACTTGCTGTCAAGTTTTGAATACAAATATTGATTGCTTATTTTCAAAAAAACGTGGATGATTTGAATTAGCTTTGGTTCATCTTTGCATTCTAAGCTCTCATCCTCTTCGGCTCGTTAAACTTTGAGCGCTTCTGGTATCCACTAGGAAGCGCTCGTACTGTATATTATTGATGTGGAGGAAAATCTACATTCTCATGCTCTCCATAAAAAAGCTCAATGCATTGGACACCCACTTCTTGGGATGAAGAACAAGCTGAATTTCCAGCTTGAGCTCAGCATGCTCAAAGGGTAACACCTTTAGCTCTTCCCGTTCAATCTCCTCCAGCGCAGCCATTAGAGGTAGAATGGATATACCCTCTCCAGTTTTGATGCTCCGTTTGATCGCTTCCGGATTACCCAGCTCCAGACTCACGCGATAGGTGATTCCATTTGCTCGAAGCACTCTCTCCAGCAGTTGTCTGTAGTTGCACGTATGCTCAGGCATGATCCACTCCGCATCCACCAGATCATTCAGGTCGATTCGCTCTTTAGCGATAAGCGGATGGTTCGGATGGACAATCAGCACAAGCGGTTCTTCTCGAATGGTAATCCACTGCAACGCCGGATTGCTTGAATCGTCCGCGAGGATCAACCCAACATCGGCCTCCCCTTCCCTCACCTGGTGCAAAATCATCTCTTCGCGATCCGTATGCAATCGTATGTTCAGATCAGGGTATTCTTTGCGAGTCGCCTGCATATACGGCGGCAGAAAATACGAAGCGATGGAATCCATAGTACCGATCGTCATGGAGCCCCCGCCCTGCTTGGCCAATTTTTCTTTCGATTGCTCGAAAAGCTCCAGCATTTGTCCAGCAAGCTTGAACAGCTCTTCTCCGGCGGAGGTAAGACGAATCTTATTGTTATTGTAGCGCTCGAACAATTTAACTTGATACGTTTTCTCCAGCTTCTGAATCTGGGTCGTGACGCTGGATTGTGCGTAACCGAGCACTTCTGCTGCTCTTGTAAAACTTTCACGAATGGCAACTTCCCGAAATGTTTGAAGATAAATGAAATCCAATCTGGCCACCCCATCGAAAATTTTGATTAGAATCATCGTTTATTATAGATAACTCTGATGCTGTTTCCTATGTTACATTAGATTTAATTCAACGGGAAGGGATAACTGATGATGATGAACGAACAACATATTCATGGGATTTTCATACCGCTGATTACACCTTTTACGCGTGACTATAAGTTGGACATCGATTCGTACCGGAAGTATGTTGCCTATCTTGCAGGCCATGACATCCAGGGTCTGGTCGTTAACGGTACGACAGGAGAGTCGCCAACCGTATCCTGGGATGAAGTGAAGCAGATGGTACATGTGACGCAGGATGTTCTGAAGAGCATGAACAAAACCATTCCGATCGTCATTGGCACGGGAACGAACGATACCTATTCAACGGTGCATCGGACGGAAATGGCGGCTGAATTAGGAGCGGATGCAGCCATGGTGGTCACTCCGTATTACAACCGGCCGACACAGGAAGGAATATTGGAGCATTTCCGTGTCGTATCACGTGTAGGCCTGCCTGTGCTAGTATATGAGATTCCGGTTCGCACGGGTAGTCGCATGACAATAGATACAATACGCAAAGTGCTGGACCTGGATGGCGTAATTGGGCTCAAGGACAGTACGGGCGGTCTTGATCTGCTCTTAAAATTGACCCAGTACGAGACCAAGCCTGTCCTCTGCGGAGAGGATGCCTATTTCCATGCCATGCTATGCCAGGGAGCTGCCGGCGGTATGCTTGCATCCGCTCATCTCCATATCCAGAAGTATGTGGATATATACCAACGTTTTGTGGCTGGCGACATGAACGGGTCGCGAGACAGTTTCATGCTACTGGAACCGATGATCCAGCATGTATTTGCCGAGCCAGCCCCGGCCGCGATCAAGTGGTGGCTTACCCAGCAAGAGATTATTGCTGCCGAGCAATTGCGTCTGCCACTTATGCCACTGTCGGATCAGGTGAAGCAGGGTCTCCTGAATTCAATCGTATCCTGATAAATCAGCTTATCTCAGACTAGCCAATTATAACGTAGAAGAAGCATCTCCTGGACAGGAGATGCTTCAATTTTTAGCCGGAACTGACAACCTTCAGAAAAACGAATTTGCATTAAAGGGATTATTTCCTGTAAGCGAAATTATTGCAAAAAGAGGGCTGCCGATGAATTTCACCGACAGTCCTTCTCTTTCAAGCAGTATACTCCTCACTCCTATTCGCTGGACAGCTCCTTGAGCGATTTGACTTTACCATGGGGATGCTGTTCTTGCTTTCGTGACTTCCAGGCTGCTTCTTTCCTTTTCTTCTGGTGAGCCATAACAGATATCCTCCTTTGGAAATTGTGATGTATACTACTTTCTTAAGTTGTCATTTCTCAGCTCTGTTCATTCATAAAACTAAAATCGTTGAATTTTCTCCTAAATATCACAATCCCAAATATAGGATGTCAAAATCGCTTAATCATAAAAATAAACTCACGCACTTTATATTTGCGGGGGTGTATTTTTATGATTAAGCAGATCATTGTTCTATTATAATCCATGTATGAACTTACCTATTTAAAATAGGTATCTCTCCAAGCAGATTCTTTAAGTTAATAGCATCCCACGGCATATGCTCTGTTATACCTAATCCAACTACATCTGTTTCTTCAGATAGTTCTTTAATCAGATTAAGTAGCTGAGGCATTTGCATTGTTCCCGCAGGAGAAAAATTATAGGGTGCTTCAGGGTTGGCGAACAGTAAAGAACGAAATGCTTTTGGATCAAGCACATCTAAATCAAGGTGAATAGCTAGATGCTTAATGCCACTTTCTTTAATCCACTCTCTAATAGATTCAGTACTATTCGTTAACTCTTTGGTTCCTGCAGTTTTAATCCCTAGTCTTTGAATCACTTCTGTGTCTGATTCTGCAGGAGCTATACCTAGTCTTTGAAACGCTTCTGAAATAACTTCTGTTTCTTGTTCTGTAGGAGCCGCTAATCCCGCGATAAAGACATTTTCAGGTTTTAGTGGAATTTTCACATGTTTTGCGAACTCCTCATCTCCTTCTCCCAAAAGATTTCCGAGCGGTAATGTATGTCCGTTATCATAGCCCACATATCTAACTAAATCACTGTGAGCATCGATCCAAATTAAACCTAATTCCCCACCGTATCGTTCGTTCAAATAGGCAAATGGAGCTTGTTCCACTAAGCAGTCACCACCAAACATTACAATACGATCTGGCTTATGAGCATCAATGATATGCTGAGCAGCTTCTAACTGTTCAAGTAGCTGTTTTCTCGCATTCATACCGTTTTCGTTTTCAAGCGGAGTACCATTATAAGCTTGAACTGGAACATGAATAAGGGGTTGATCATTATCCGGAGCTAGCCAAGCAAGCAGCTCGGCTCCAAAGGAGTAATTAGGATTGTTTCCCCCTTGCCATTGTGGCATTAAGAGGCGTATTGTTTTTTTAGTCATGTTTTTCTCTCCTTTACTTCAGAAGTAAGGTTAGTATAAACTGAACACAAATAAAAACATAGTACGCACTATTTTGATAGGTACTACCCGAAAGGATATTGTAAACATGAGTATGGCTGAATTTAAAGGTAAAGTTAAAAACATTCAAGATACACCTTTTGGTTATACAGTTTCACTGATTGGTGGTAAATGGAAAATGGTTATTATTTATCTCCTAGCCGAAAACCGAACAGTTCGCTTTAATGATCTGAAAAGACAGATAGGGGCTATTACTTATAAAACATTGAGTTCACAACTAAAAGAATTGGAAGCGGATGGTCTGGTGAATCGAAAAGAATATCCTCAAGTCCCCCCTAAAGTCGAGTACAGTCTCACAGATAAAGCAGAAACGCTATTACCTGTTTTGGAAGGGTTATGTGAGTGGGGAACAAAAAACCAAAATAATTAAATCCAGTTTTCTACTAAAATCCTGTATGCGAAAAGTTGTCCTGTTTTCCAACATTGCTATTCCAAGTTTAAACTCTATAGTTAAGTGAATCCAGCAATGACTGAATAACTGCATGCAGCCGTTCCGCAAATTCTATTAACTTAATTATCGCTTCAAGCCAGATTTATTTCCCGAATCACTTCAAGCGGAACCTTCGGTTTTCGGTCTTCCGTCAACAACCCGTTGACTTCCTGCTGTACATCGGTTACTTGTGTATAGCAATAGCCCGAGAGATAGGGGGTCGCTTTAATTGCTCCGGTGATTGCACGGAAACGTTCGATAAAAGCTTCGACTGAATCCACTTGGTTTCCGTATCCCCAGCCCTTTTCCGTTTGGAAGGCAATGCCGCCGAATTCGCTTATGATAATCGGTTGTCCCCGGTAGGCATATCCTTCTGCAAAGGCATATTTCCAATTGTTAAAGGAGATGCTGTTGTTTACGATGCTTTCCTTGTCTTGATATCGCTCCAGAAACTCTTCGCCCGTCTCCACATAATCATGAAGGGTTAAAATATCCGAGACCGTATGCTCCCATCCGTCATTGGTAACCACCGGACGATGCGGATCAATCGTCTTCGTCAGATGATAAATGGTTTGCGTGAACTGCTGCTGCCTTACATCATGTCCAATGGTCGATATGCCCCACGATTCATTGAACGGGACCCAAGTTATGATGCTTGGATGATTGTACTGCTGCGGCACGATTTCCAACCATTCCTTCGTAAAGCGGCTAACCGCCTGATCATTGAACTCAAAGGTCGACGCCATTTCCGACCAGACGAGCATGCCTTTCACATCACACCAATATAAAAAGCGAGGGTCTTCCAGCTTCACATGTTTACGAACCCCGTTATATCCCATCGCGGCTATTTTATCGATATCTTCGATAAGAGCTTCTTCAGAAGGGGGAGTCAGATGAGTTTCCGGCCAGTAGCCCTGATCCAGAATCAGCCGCTGGTAAAGAGGGCCATTATTCAATAGAATCTGCCCGTTTTCAATCGATATTTTCCGCATGCCAAAATAAGAATACACCCTGTCGCTCTCTTTCTCATCCTCATACAGAGCAAACTCTACATCGAACAAATTTGGCGATTCCGGTGACCACAAGCACTGCTTCCATGGACCACCCGCTTCATGAAATACATGGACCTCTACCGTTATCCAGGGCCTGTCGGCAGATAAGCTGACCTTTTTCACATGCTGTCCTTTCAGCGCAATCCGTGTCTCCAGATGTAAATTATCTTTACCCTCGATACCCATGAGCTGAAAGTCAAAGCGGATCATATGACGGTCGATATCCGGTGTTATCTTGACCTCATTGATTCTTACCTCATTCACATATTCAATCCACACACTTTTCCAGATTCCGGTGCTCTGTACATAAAAGCATTCAAAGTTTTGATCCACCCAGCGCTGCTTTCCCCGGGGCTGCGTGCAGCTCTGACTATCCTCCACTTTAAGCACGATGCTATTCTCCGAGTCGTAAGTGATATAGGGTGTGATGTCGAAAGAAAACGCAGCATAACCTCCTTCATGCTCACCAACCATAATTCCGTTCACCCAGCATTTCGCTTTATAATCTACACCCTGAAAATGTAGAATTGTCCTTTTCGCTATTGCCTCCTGCGGGACCTTCACGCTCCTGCAGTACCAGACCACCGGATGGAAGGTCTCGACTCCGATCCCGCTTGCCTTGGTTTCATAAGTAAAAGGTACGAGGATTTTGGCTCCCTTCGGAAAATGATGATACCATTGCTCGCTTTCACCCATTTTGCCGTCGTCGAAGGCGAAATCCCACTCCCCATTCAAATCCAGCCACTCTTTGCGGACAAATTGCGGCCTTGGATAATTTTTGATATAAGCGTTTGTAGTCATACAGTTTCCACCTATCCTTTGATATATAATTAGTCCCCTTAGCCTGATGACTTTACAGTGTATTGCTATCATCTGTAGGTCCGATCGTCATCCTTTACTTCCGCTTCGAAATACAAACAATAAAATCAATTTGTTACATTATTTTTGTATCTTTAGGGGATTATATAGCGATGTATTTTTAATCTCAACGCTTTCAAGTTAATTTTATGTAACTATAAACTGAATAAGGCTTTAGCTACAGAACACCTGCAACTAAAGCCTATCTACCTCACCCATATCTCAATCCATGACATAATTCACAGTCATTTTAATATTCTGATCATAATCTCCAAATTGCTTTCCGAACAGATTAAGCCCACCTTGATGCACCGCATCTGGCTTAATTCCGATCCGCAAACGCAACTTGTGGCTGTTTTGCAGGTTGAGCTGATCCAGTGTAACCGAGGAAACCTTCTCCATATCCAGCGCAGTCTTCTCTTTATCTACTCGCCAGGTCTTGAGCAGACCATACTGGGTAGACCACTCATACCACCAGGCAGGATTCAGCTTGCCGCGCCTGTCTCCAAAATCACCGGGACACGTCCACATGCCAATCTCCACGCCATTAATCCACAAGGAAATATCGGAAGGCCAATTGTTGTCATAGTTCGGTGCTTCTGAGCACATTTCCATCGATAGCTCAAGCGATTCTATTCGCGCTTCTGCCGGTATTTCGAGCGGCATTAAATACTCGACATAGCCCTTGCGGAACCATATCATCTGGGCTCCGATATGCTTCGGGTGGAAAAAACTCGCCGGTTCGTCCTCACGTATGATCATCCCGTCGGCATCAGCCATACCACACGTCGGTGAAACCTCACAATCGCTATAATGACCGATCGGCATGTCCACTTCGTAGGTCTGTACATCCCCTTTAGGTACTGCTTTTTCAAGATTCAGCGCAATATGAATGTCATCATAATTGCGACTGCACATCTTCATCGCGCCGCGAGAGGCAGGCAGCAGCTCTGTATTAATCAGTCTAGCCGCCTCCAGAACCTTGATATTGTTGGCTACCGTAGACACCGGAAGTTGAAGAGCTTCCGCTATTTCTACAATATTAAGGTTTTTGGAAATCAAGAGGCGGAGAATATCAACTCGGGAACGGGTGGATAAAGCATGCGTAACCGTTACCAGCTTGTCCGGATCATCAAAACTAAGCTCAAGCATTGCATCACTCATCTCATTTTACTTTGATTATATTACAATAAGTTTACTTGTATGCTTTGAAACAGTCAATAATATTGTATTAAATTATTATTTTTGTATTAAATACCGATCATCTTCGAATTTTCTGGTTCAAGAACCCATAAGAAAGACAGCGATTATTGAGCCGAACCCTGTACACAAAAGCAACACGTTATTCCCTTGCTTTATGCAATAAAAAGCCACTGATCTTCGAACTAAGATCAGCGGCTGATGCTCTCTTTATTTTAAACTTTCTTTAATACCCATACTCCATACGGTTCCAAAGTTACGGTACCAGTAAGCCTGCTACCGGAAAGGAGTTCCTCCGTCTCAACACTCAGTTTAATCTGAGCCGTTTCTCCGCTGTAATTCAGTAGAAATACCAGCTCTTCTTGTAGATCCGCACGAATAGCGACTTCTACCGTCGAAGGAGCTTGGCACCACCCCGCAAGCGGAGATGTCACCGGCAGCTGTCTTAGGAGCTCAGCCGCTAACGCTAAGTCAAAAGTTGCACCCCAATAGTAGACCAGTCCCTCACCGACACGGTTGACGGTCAAGGCCGGTTTCCCTTCATAGTAGCTTGATGCGTACTCTGCGAGTACTTCTACCGTATCAGCATGAACATTCAATATATCGTTGAAGCCTGGAGCCCAAAAATCAAGTTCTTGATCCTTAAATCGCACCGATACAGGTGATGCCGTCCCATTTATCATCGTAAAGTCCTCTACGTGAACGCCGCTCATTGCGGCTGCAGGGCCTGGGAGCGGCTGCATGCGGCAGTGACCGAACTCGTTCTTATAACCGGTACGGCAGCCGAAGATCAGGATGCCCCCATCCTCTACATATTTCTGTAACATAGCTGCCGTACTGTCTCGTAGGATCGCCGGATGCATGTATACCAGCACCTTGTAATTGGCCAGTTCCCGCAGCTGTTCTGATTCCATACCCGGACGGATTGTAACCATATCCGAAGGTATATGTCCATACTGCAGTGCCTTGTACCAGCCGAGCTCACTTTGCTTTGTCAAGGGACCATACCATTTATCCAACTCGCCATCCCACTCGTTATCATAATCGCGAAGTAGAGCAACCTCTGCCACGTAGCGTTTGCCAAGAATCCGCCCTCCAACCTTTTGCAGCTCCTTTCCGACGCGGCCTGCTTCTGCGATCCGACGATTCGGCTGATTGTGATAATCATTAATTCCATGCCAGTACATTTCCGTACCAAACGTTGCCGTTCTCCAGCGGAAATACAAAATCATGTCTGCCCCGTGAGCAATGCTTTGGTAGGTCCACAATCGCATCTGCCCCGGGCGCGGAGATGGCATCTCCATCCTGTTCACCCATCCTCCCGGACCGGATTGCTGCTCCATCACGCAGAAATTTGGTGACATCCCTCTAACGTTACTTAAAGAAAGTCCCCACTTGCGATCCAGCAATGGCTCCTCCCCTTGGTCCGGATAAATGGTACTGAATTGAGGGTAAGAATCGTACGAGAAAAAATCAAGTAGTTGATCCGTCATCCTATGGCTATCCAAATGCCCGAATACACCGTTGGTTGTCACCCACTGATTAGGCGCCAGTGACCGAAGTATGTCCACTTGTAGCTTGGCAAACGAAATGGTGTTATCGGATATAAATCGTTTCTCGTCCAAAGCCTGATGAGGATTCGTTGACCCAGATACGGTCGGACGAGTTAGATGGACCTGCTTCCAGCTGTCATAAGTTTGATTCCAGAATACAGCACCCCAGGCCTTGTTGAGCTGCTCCAACGTACCGTATTTTGCCTCTAGCCAGCGCCGGAAAGCCTGATGATCTGCCTCGGCATAGAAGACGTTTATCTCGCAGTTCAGCTCATTATCAATTTGCCACCCAATGATGGCTGGATGATCTTTGTAATGTTGTGCCATCTCTCTTGTAATACGTGCGCAAAGTTCTAAATAAATGGGACTACTGTAGTTATAATGCCGACGCTGACCATGTTGGAACGTGACCCCCTCCATAGATACGTTCAGCACCTCGGGATACTTATAAGTAAGCCATGCTGGTGGCGTAGCTGTTGGTGTGCCCATGATCACTTGAATCCCGTTCGCGTCTGCCTGCTCCAAGAAACGGTCAAACAGCGTGAATTCGAACTTTCCTTCCTCCGGCTCGAAGATCGACCAAGCAAATTCTCCAATCCGAATGATGCTGAAGCCCAGTTCCTTCATTCTTATGAGATCGTCCGACCACAACGATTCGTCCCAGTGTTCAGGATAATAACAAGCTCCCAAATGAAAGCGATCTAAAGATAAGGATTTCGGCATACTCCAATTCTCCTTCAGTAGAAATGATAGTACAAAAATGTGATTCTCTGATAATCGTATCTATTGTAATATAAGAATAAAAGAAGTAGAATAACTCGATTTTGCTAATTGAATTACTTTTTTGCTAACTTACTCAAGGAGATGGATACGTGATTAAAATAGATTGTTATCTTCCTTCGCCTATTTTAAATAAAGGTGTGCTGTTTCCCGAATCATTAGGGCGTTACAAGAACTTCCCTAATCATGGGGAGCGAAGGAATGCAGGATTACTGAAAGAATACAATTTACATATCATTTTTGCAGGCAAAGGCGTTATTGTGCATGATGGGAAGGAAATCGAGCTTACCCCTGGCATGGGCTTTCTTTTCGGCAAGCATACGACGCAGCAATATCGAACTAAACCCGAGGATCCCTGGGATGCCCGATGGATTCATTTTGACGGGCAGTACGTAGATTCGCTATTACAAGGTCGAAGCATACACGAACCGTATCTGTTCTCGCTCCACCGGCCAGAACGTTTAAAGCCGCTAATGGAGGAAATGTTGCAACTTGCCCAAGCTTACCGTCATGACTATGATGTACGGATCTCTTCCCTGCTTTATGAAGTTCTTCTGGAGATCGCCCACCATTCTCACCAAATTTTTGGTACCTCTCCCGGCGGCACCGTCCAGGAGAGGATTCGTCATACGGCGGAATATATTCGTATGCACTGTCGAGATATGCTCGATTTGAAGACAATGGCTGCGACGTCAGGTTATAGCTCCTTTCATTTTAGCCGGCTCTTCCATCAGATCATGGGCAGCACCCCAGCTCAATATTTGCTCCAATGCCGAATAACGCTGGCCAAACATCTCCTTGTATCCACGGCGCTCACTGTAAAGCAGATTTCACTGGAAACTGGCTTTCATCAAAGCAGCTATTTTATCAAGAGATTTCGGGAGCATACAGGCATCACGCCGGAGCAGTTTCGCCAGCTGAGAAGGATGGGTTAGTACAATCTAAAAACTCCTTCAATAGCTGGGCATGTGTGTATGGCAGCGTACAAATCGAAATTACAAATTTTGCAGTTGAATAAAAGAATAAGCGGCCGCTTAGGACGTTTGGTTAACATGTCCTACGCTACCGCTTCTGTTAATGTTTTTTATTCGCTTATATATGGGATTATATTGTCTGTTTGGATATCGCTCCGAAATATTCTACAACTACCTCACGGAATTCCAGAGCAGCCCGCGAAATATACCGACTCCTGTGCCATAATAAAGCGATCTCCCGTACCAATTCGTGATTTTCTACTTGGAGATATTTAAGATGTTCCCGTGAATTCCTTGCCGTGCTTGGTATGAAGGCTATGCCAATTTCAGCTTCCACAAGCGTACTAAGCCTTGCTGGTTCATCCCCCTCATACACATATTTAGGTACAAAACCTTCCGATTTGCATACAGAGTCCACTAAATCGCGAGTACCGTAGCCTCTCTTTACACCGACAAACCATTCATCTCTTAGATCTGTCAACGTTACACTGCTTCGATCTGCCAGCCGATGCCCCTTTGGAACAGCTACAAGGATTGGGTCGATAAACACGATTTGGCATTCGATGTCATCTCCCTCTATTGGAGGTGAGGACAAGCAAAAATCGACCTCGCCTCTATGAAGAAGCGTTACCATTTCCTGCGTGGTCAGCATTTGCACATGAAATTGAATATAGGGTCGCTTTTTCCGAAACTCTCGCAGGATATTGGGTAATGTGCTTGCGGTGGTCACTGCCAATTCGAGAGTGCCATGTTCCGGGCTGGATAAATCACTAAGCTCCTGCTTCCCCTGCTCCAATTCAAATAAAGCCCTCTCTGCACGATGAAGGAATCTGCTTCCGAACTCATTCAATCGCAGTTTCCTCCCTGTTCGATCGAATAGAGGAACCCCCAGATCTTCCTCCAAGCGTTGAATCGTTTTGCTCAGCGACGATTGAGTAACGTGCAGACTTCGTGCAGCTTCGGTCACATGTTCCAAACGAGCTACCGTCAGAAAATATTGCAGTTGAAGAAGTTCCATTATGACCCCCCATTCATTCCCTCAAGTCAATGAGATTATAACATCAAATGCGTTGGAATAAATAATCGATTTCAAGTACGATGACATTAATTCGCTATGGGGGGACCAGAAATGAGCGTTCGCAGCTGGTGGTTAATGATTTCAGTTGGCCTTGGGATACTATTGAACCCATTAAATTCTTCGATGGTTTCTGTTGCTATTCCAAGTCTGCAAAATGTGTTCCAACTTGATTTTACAGGTGTTTCCTGGATTATTTTTTCTTTCTACATTGCAAGTAGCATCGCTCAACCTGTCATGGGGAAAGCCAGCGATTTATTCGGTCGTAGGAAGATATTTCTTACCGGGCTTGTTGTAGCCTTCATTGCATCATTATTAGCTCCATTATCACCAAATTTCGGGTGGCTCATCGTGTTCCGCATTGTGCAATCCATCGGAACAAGCATGATGGTTGGGGTTGGAATGGCTATTGTTCGAATTCATATTACAGATAAACAAGCAACTGCGTTGTCTGTTTTGTCCATATTCCTATCTGGAGCGGCAGCAATTGGCCCCTTTATTGGTGGGGTCTTGATTCATTGGTGGAATTGGCCTGCTATCTTTTTCATCAATATTCCGTTTGTGGTGGCCAGCTTTGTATTGGCTTGGAGGAATATTCCTAAGGACGAACTGCCAACATCCGTAGCACGCAACATGTCCTTTCGTAAATGGTTTGAATTGATTGATGCATTAGGAATTCTGCTCTTCACAGTGGCTTTGGTTACCCTGCTCGTTGGATTACTCTCAGCAAAATCATCTGGACATATCTCATTAGGAAATGTCATTGTCGGACTGATAGGTCTCGTTGCGCTGGGGATATTCGTACGACATGAGTTAAAAGCGACATCACCCTTTATTCCTTTACGTACATTTGCCAAGTACCCTGCGATGACTTGGGTTAATGTTGAATTCATGCTCGTTAATATACTATATTACTCGCTCTTTTTCGGGCTTCCGTCCTACTTGCAAATGGTACGTCATGTCAGTGAGTTCCAAACAGGCATTCTCATGCTAAGCTTAGGCTTGTGCTCGCTAATTACTTCTCCAATTGCAGGACGATGGATCGATAAATCAGGACCCAGACCGGCATTGCTGGTGTCCGCAATTCTGATGACATTGGGGTCAGTGTGGCTCGTGACATTGAATCCAACTTCACCGGTTATCAGCGTGTGTTTGGCTTTAGCTGCATTCGGTATTAGCAACGGTTTGAACAATGTAGGTATGCAAGCAGCCCTGTTCCAAAGTTCTCCAAAAGAAATAATCGGTGTAGCATCCGGATTATTTAACACATCAAGATATCTGGGAACCATTATCTCTTCATTATTGATAGCTATTGTTATGGGAGGTACGTTTAGCTTCAAGGGATTTCAAATGCTTGGGATTATCCTCACGGTAATTGCATTGTCTTTGGTATTCATGAGTCGGCAGCACCGGAAGTCAGCGCAATTGCATGAGTCGTAGGTCCACCAAGTTCATATCTCAAACCATTGCGCGGTACCAATCATCATGCATCAAATGTCATTTATTTGGCGTAAAGATCTACTACAACAAGTTTTAATTCAGCGACATTGCTACATAAAACTTCGCTACATTCAAACCACAAAAGCCGTAAATCTCCGGGGTTATTGGAGACTTGCGGCTTTTGTGGTTTGTTTAGATTGCCCCAAAGCCATTTGAAAGCTTTGGGGCAGTTTCCCTATTTTGAACTCGGAGCTTGTTTTTAATTTCTAAAGTGAAAAATTAGGTGGACATTATTCCATTTCCATCTGTTACTAGTAAGTTCGCTAGCTCTGTTTCCAACATCGCTTTAACGGCTTCTGGATTTTCTTCAAAAGGAAGTTCCAGCGAGATTTGCAATACATTCTCCACATGCTGAACAGTAAAGAAAATGATTGAATCCCGATAGATGTCCCTCTCTTCTGGCTCGATATTTTTAAACAGCTGATATTTATCCGACGCTTCGCCAAGGTAATTGAAGACAATAGGTAGCTTATTCAGGCTATGCTTCAGATACCGGTTAGACTGCGGATACAACGAAGCCATTTCATCATTGTATATGAGATTTAGAAAATTCAGGTTACGCGCTACGGCCAACTGCATACTGTTTCTGATCTCATGCCCATGTTCGTCCGCATCTGTAAGCAGTACAGGGATTTGGTCTATAAATTCACCTATAATATCAAAATACTGCTTCTCCTCGTATGCCCGGCCATAATTGGTGAGAAGAATAGGAATCTCGTCCACTTGCAAATATCTGCGGAAAAAGCGGTTAGCTAGGCGTATAGCCAAGTTCCACATGTCTCCAATTGCGTCAGAATCATTCCAATCTGCAAGTTCTACTGTCACATCTGTGCCCGTTGTATGGTTGCGCTCATCAATTGCGAGGACTACAGCATCCGAAGCAGCAGCAAATGCGGACAAGCGAAATTTGTCGACAATCTCTTGATCGTCCATGCCCTGAGGTCCTTTGCGAACCTGACTCACATAATCACGGTAGCTTCCTGCTAGTTGCCCTTTTACATTGCTCATGTCATCATATGCACGGTACAACTCACTCTTAACGACCTCTCCGCTCATGCCATCATAGATGAGATGTGAACAAGGGAGCAACAGCAAATGATCCCGTAAATTAAGGCGAACAAGCGCAATACGATATAACAAGTTTCCGGTTGTTTCATAAGGGTTCATAAAGAATGCAGGCAATATATGTGAGAGTATACGATTTTGCATCTCTGAACCGTAGTTCGATAAATCTATCATTGGAATGTCCATACGCTCCTTCATGGACAACATTTCCCATTCCCATCCGACATCCGTTTGGACCAACACACTTCTAAAGAGTTCATGGCGCTCTATCAGGCGTTGCATGATTGCAGATAACCGTTCTACATCCAGCAGGTAACTATCAAAAGGAATGACACCTCCTGAGGATTGCGGATGCTCCAAATGATAATGTTGAGCGGGAGCAAGCGCATAGCGTTGTAAAGGCTCTCCTGCCAGCATCGTGCTGTTCCATTGGTCATTCATCCGTAGCAGATGTTCCAGCCATTCCTCAGCATGCCGCTTCACAGCTTCATCATCTACCATCGTATCTGTGTACAGCTTTTCACAGTCAGGTACTTGAGCAGCTGCTTCAAAAGGAAGCAAATGATGTGGATGAAGGTCAGGATGAAGGCGTGACAAAATGACTTTCTTCAGGTCCTCTGCTTGTATAGAATCGAAAGGATCTATGTGCAAAGTTAATTGATCTCGCCCTTCGACAGCTGTTGATTGGAAATGAGCATGTACGTCATAAGCTTTTTCGATGATGTCGATTGCCTCGGCAATATCACGTGTTAGCATACACGACATCGAAGTGTCTGCTCGCATATACTCTGACATTTGGCGAATAGTCTGATATTGAAACACCTGATTAATCCCTATTTCAATGCCAACAGCCTGAGCCTGTGAAACCAATTGAATGGCTTTTAGGGAGTGTCCGCCTAAATCAAAATAGTTATCATCAATGCTAACAATACTGACACCCAGATTCTGCTTCCAAATATCTACCATATGCCGTTCCATGCCGTTTCGCGGGGCTGCATATTCAACACCTGTTTGAATGTCTCCGTCCGGCGCAGGAAGCGATTTACGATCAATTTTTCCGTTAGTGGTCAACGGCATCTTCTCCAATTGAACAAAATAGCTTGGCAGCATGTACATCGGAAGATTTGGAACCAACGCTGCTTTAAGTTCCTGAATGGTCAGATCGCTATCAGCCACAAAATAAGCACATAAATCTTTTTGTCCTGATTCATTCTCACGAGCAATAACCACCGCTTTACGGATCGCAGGCAGGTTCATTATTTGCGCTTCCACTTCTCCAAGTTCAATTCGGTAACCCCGAATTTTTACCTGATGATCCATCCTGCCTAAATATTCAATATTTCCGTCTGCCATCCATCGCGCCAAATCTCCTGTGCGGTACATACGTTTTCCTGGTTTGAAGGGGTCTGCTATAAATTTCTCATCTGTCAGCTCACGATTTCCCATATAACCTCGCCCTACTCCATCACCACCGATGTAGATCTCGCCTGCAATTCCTATCGGAACCAACTTCCGATTCATATCCATAATATATACGTGCTGGTTAGCCATTGGCTTGCCAATCGGCACCGTATGTGTCCAAGCTGTCATCGTTTCCCCGTCAATGTCGTATGCAGTTGTGTCTACACAGCACTCGGTAGGACCATAAACATTAGTTATTTGCGGACGATATCCGGGTCGGGTGCTCAAAAATGTTTTAACGAGATGACCGGGCAGCGCCTCTGCTCCAAAAATAAAATGCTGTACATTCAGGTCTGCAACGGAGTCTTGCATTTCTGTCAGCATATGCATGTGTGCCGGTGTACCATCAGTAAAATCAATCCGTTGGGATCTGAAATAGTCAGCCAAACGATGACCATTGGTGCTAATCTCTCTCGGTACTACGTGAAGCGCATGCCCGAGAAGCAGGCATGGGAAAATTTGTTTCACTGATGCATCAAATACATACGGCGATAGCCATGCCATCCGCATTGGCGATTTGTATTTCTTATATACTTGTTCTCTAAATGCGGTTGTCATATTCACGACATTAGAGTGTTGAATCATCACTCCTTTGGGTTTGCCCGTCGTACCTGAGGTATACATCACATAAGCCAAATGGCCAGGGTCACAAACTTCAGCCAAGTTGGAACAGTCTTCTGCAGATAGCCTGTGACTATCAGGTGAAATGACCAGCACATCCGACGGTACCTTCGCGGCCATTTCTGGCATGGCAACCATAAGCTTAATATGGCTGTCTTGTAACATATAGAGCATACGTTCCTGCGGAAACTCAGGGTCGATAGGCACATATCCCCCACCAGCTTTTAAAATACCAAAAATCCCTACAATCATTTCGATAGAGCGCTCCATAATCATTCCGACCAATTGATCCGCCTGAACTCCTTCTGCTCTTAGCACGCGAGCCAATTGGTTTGCACGCACATTTAATTCGTTATATGTGATCTGGCTACCACCAAAAACTACAGCTACTTGATCTGGAGTCTTCTCTACCTGTTCTTCGAATAATTGATGAATGGTTTTTTCACATGGGTAATTCACCGCGGTATTTCCCCAAACATCCAATATCATTTCGATTTCCTGTGGCGTAATGATCTCAATTTCAGATAGCTTTGTCTGTGGTTCATCTACAACAGCTTTAATCAACTGGATGAAGTGATCGGCCATTCGTTTAATCGTGCTTCTCTTGTACAGGCTGTCGGCATATGTGAAGCTGAAAACCAAACCTTCAGAGCTTTCCATGGCCGTAAGTGTCAAATCGAATTTTGCCATATTCTGTTCGCCTGGGCACAGAGTAACCTGCAAGTCTTGGAATTCCGTCGTACCAGAGTCCATGTTATCTAGCTCAAAAAGAGTGTCGAATAACGGATTTCGGCTCAGGTCCCTTTGTACATTCAGCTTCTCCACCAGCAATTCAAACGGATAATCCTGATGCTCAAAGGCATCAAGCACCTGGTCCTTTACTTCCTGAACATATTCGTAAAATGACTTGTCCCCTTCAGGAAAGCTCCGCAATGCAAGCGTGTTGACAAACATGCCGACGACAGGCTGCAAATCGTGATGCTGTCTACCTGCAATAGGTGTTCCAACAACGATATCCTCCTGACCGCTGTACTTGAACAATAGGGTCTTGTAGGCCGCAAGTAATACCATAAATAAGGTAGCTCCCGCCTGCAAACTGATTTGTTTCAAACTGTCCACGTCCTGAGATGAAATTGCAAAGGAAACGGTGCTGCCCGAAGTGCTACGTGTTGCAGGTCTTTCAAAGTCGACTGGGATACCCAAAATCGGAATGTCGCCGCTCATTTGCTTGAGCCAGTATTCTTCTTGTTTTTCCATCCATGAGCTACCAATGTCTCCTTGCTGCCATACCGCATAATCCTTGTATTGAATTCGCAAGGCCGGCAACGTTTTTTCTTCATACAGTGCGGGCAGCTCGTTCAGCAATATACTCATGGATACACCATCTGAAATCACATGATGCATGTCAAACATAAACCAATGGCGCTGTGGAGATTCTTGCAACAGAGCAGCTCGAAGTAACGGTGCCTTCCCAAGATCAAAAGGTCTGATAAATTGTCTCATCATTGCTCTTGCTTCGTTCTCGCCATGTCCCTGCATAACCTCCAAATTGAAATCGACATGGTCGTGAATCCGTTGTACCAATTTATCATCTACGAATTCAAAAGAGGTTCGCAATGTATCATGACGCTGAATTAATTGCTTAAGCGCTCTTTCTAATCTTAAAAAATTCAGTTCTCCTTCCATCAAAAGCATGGCAGACATATTGTAGTTATTCATGCTGCTCAAAACGTATAGTCTATTTTGAGTTATAGATGCCGGATAACTGTCTCTCAATTCGGCAACAGGAATCGCTGCGAATGGATTTGGAGATAATTCATGAACAGCCTGCGCCATTTGCTCAATTGTTGGAAAGTCAAATACATAACGCAACGGTAACTCAATATTCAGTTCTTTGTGAATTTTTGCGGCCAATGCAGTCGCACGAAGTGAATGTCCGCCAATGGCAAAGAAATTATGATGAATCCCAACGGACGGAATGTCGAGTATCTCTCTCCAGATTTGTGCTAACTTCACCTCCATGGCTGTGCGCGGCGCTGCATATTCTGCAGTCAAATCAGCATGTTCCTCGAATGCCGATAGTGCCTTGCGATCAATTTTTCCGTTCGGTGTCAGCGGCATGTTCTGCAGTTGTATAAAATACGACGGTACCATATAGTTCGGCAATTTCTCATTCAGAAAATTCAACATCATACTGCCGCTGATTTCTTTTTCAGCTACGTAGTAAGCGGCCAAATGATAGTCTCCCTGCTGATCTGCACGAGCCATGACAATAGATTCTTTAACACCGTCTACCTTGATAATTTGCGCTTCAATCTCACCGAGTTCAATCCGATACCCGCGGATTTTGACCTGATGGTCAATCCTACCCAAATATTCAATGTTCCCATCTGGCAACCATCGTGCCAAGTCACCTGTACGGTACATTCGCTCATAGCCAACTTCCTCTGCTGCAAACAGATTGGCTACGAATTTTTCTTTTGTCAGCTCTGGACGGTGCAGATAGCCGCGTGCCAGCCCCGGACCGGATACACACAGCTCACCAGGGACTCCTGCAGGTGAAAGATTTCCGTGTGTATCCACCATATACACGCGGTGATTAGATACTGGCCGTCCGATGGATATGATTCCACCTAGCTCAGAATTTTCTTCCGATACCGGCCAAAGAGACGTTGCAACGGAATTTTCGGTAGGACCATACGCATTGTAATAAGCCACCCGGTCCTTCCATTTGGACACCAGTTCTGCGGTAGAGGCCGATCCTGCTGTAAGCAGAACACGCAAATCAGGCATGCGATCCGGGTTCAGGTATACAGCATAGTTTGGCGGCAGCGTTGCAATTGTAATTCTGCAGGCAGCCATGTATTGCTCGAAACGTTCATAATTCAAAATAGTCTCGGAGGAAGGTATATACAATGTCGCTCCGCATAGTAAAGACTGGATTATTTCCGAGCATGACGTATCAAACGAATAACTGGCAAACATGACAACCCGATCGGACAAGCCAATACTCAATTTTTGCTCGAAGTAGGTTTTAAGATTACTAAGACCGTGATGCTCAAGCATTACTCCCTTAGGCTGACCTGTCGTCCCGGACGTATAGATGACATATGCTAGATCGTTTGGACCCGATACAGCCTCCAGATTCGAACCGTTCTGATGATATACGGGCAGCATTTCCCCGCGTACATCCGCTTTTCTTGTATCGGAAGCGACTCCGTCCTGTTCACCGTCAAGCACCAGCACTTTGCCTCCAAAAAGCACCTTTTCCGTCAGGTGCTGTTGCGTTAACAACAGTTCCGTACCTGAGTCGTCCAGCATGTAGCGGATGCGTTCCTCCGGATAGGTTGGGTCTATCGGGATGTATGCTCCCCCCGCCTTCAAAATTCCCAATATGCCCACAATCATTTCTACAGAACGCTCTGTCATCAGACTAACCAGACTATCGGCTTTCACACCATAGCTGCGTAAAGTACGGGCCAGACGGTTTGCGCGCTCGTTCAATTCATGGTAGGTCAATTGTTGACCTTCAAAATATACCGCTGTCTGATCCGAAGTCTGCAAAACCTGTTCCTCGAACAGTTCGTGAATTGTTTGTTCACGCGAATACTCTGCCGTGGTATTTCCCCACACCTGGATGATGCGCTCCCGCTCCTGCTTAGTCAACAGATCCATTGTCTCAATTAAACTATCCGGATTCGCTATAATTTGATCCAGCAACTGCAGTAGATGTCCTTGAATCTGCGACACACTCTGATGATCATATACCTGGGCATTGTAGGAAAAATCAATTCGTAGCGTATCTCCCTGAAGTACTATGATGCTTAAATCGTAGCTTTCTTGCTCAGTATTGGCCTCTTCCAAAGTAGTCTCAAAGACCATTCTATGTCCAAAAAGTGCCAGTTGTTGCACTTTCGTTGTAACCATTTCACACATTGGAAAATGTTCATATACCGCAGATTCATCGGTTTGCTGCTGCACATTTCTCATCACCCCGATAAAGTTAGCTCCTGCTTCGGTTCGAATGCGAACTGGTAAGGTGTGGTTACCCAGTCCAATTGAATGCTTCGAATCCAATTTATCTGTCAAAGGACTTGATATGGAGCAAGCGAACACCACATCATCTGTACCGTTATACTTTTGTAATAAAATTCCCCAGGCTGTCTGCAGCAGCGTATTTATCGTCACCTGCTCATTTTGTGCAATTCGCTGCAGTGCCACCGTTCGTTCAACATCCAAATTAATCTCCAGATGCTCTGTCTGATATGGACTACGTCCCATCAGATTGGCATATGGCAATTGAGGTGCTTCTTCATAGCCTTCGAGCAGAGTACTCCAGTAGCGAGAAGCCTTTAGGGTGTCCCTATGTTTTTTTAGAATCCCTTTGTCTTCTTCCGAAATCAGCGTCAATTCGCCCAGCTTAGTATTGGGATTGGCTACAACAGTTTTAACCAACTGTACAAAATGCCTTGCCATGCTTTCTACCGTTTCCCGTTTAAACAAAGATGTAGCGTACAGAAATTGGAGTTGAATAGATGCTTCCTCCTCACTAACTTCAAGCGTCAGATCGAATTTCGCAGAAACCTGATCTATGTCAAAAGAGCGGAAGAACAACTTGTCCAACTTCACTTCCTTTTTCTCCATATTCTGCAATACAAACATCGTGTCGAACAACGGATTACGGCTCATATCTCGTTTCAGGTCGAGCTTTTCCACCAGCTCCTCAAAAGGATAATCCTGATGCTCATATGCTTGCAGTGCACACGTCTTAGCGTCCTCAATGCAGTTATAAAACGTCTGTTCAGCGTGAGGATGATTGCGTAATGCGAGCGTGCCGACAAACATACCGAGCATAGGCTCCAGGTCAGCATGCGGTCTACCTGCAATCGGAGTACCAACAATGATGTCTTCCTGCCCTGTGTAATAATGCAGCAATGCTGTGTATGCAGCCATAAGTACCATGTACAGCGTAGAATCCGTATGCACCGCCAGTTCTTTTAAACACTGAGTCAATTTCTGTCCCATTTTAAACTCAACAGCGTCACCTTTCGTACATCGTGTTACCGGACGCTCAAAATCAGTTGGCAAATCCAGTTGAGGCAAGTCACCACTAAATCTATTCAGCCAGTACTCTCCCTGACTCTTTATTCGCTCCTGCTGAGTTTTGCTATGCTGCCACACAGAATAGTCCGTATATTGAATACGCAGCGGAGATAATACTTCACCGCTATATAAGCGGGCAAAATCACCAGCTAATATTTCAATGGATACTCCGTCTGAAACGATGTGGTGCATATCAAGCATCAATAAGTGCTGCGGCTCCTGTCCTTCCTCGTCCAATCCCAATTTAACCAGCTTTACGCGTAGCAACGGAGCCATCCTCAAGTCAAATGGGCGTACAAAGGAACGGGCATGTTCTTCTGCTAAATTTTCAAGCATAAGTTCATTGGATTCTGTCCGCAGTTCTGATATTGTGGCATATTCCAACTCAAATTGATTCGTATCGTGCACCCGCTGCATCGGCACACCATTCACCAGTTCAAAGCTTGTCCGGAGTGACGCATGACGTGAAATTAATTGACGGAATACCTCTTCCACCTGGTTCACATCTATCGGACCGATTACTCTCAGTGCTGATGTGGTGTTATAGCTTATTCCATCCGGATCCAGCTGGTGAAGCACATACATCCGTGTCTGTGCGAAAGAAAGCGGGTAAGTGTCGCGTTTTTCCGCCACCGGAATGGATGCATATGTGATTTGATCCTGTTCTTCAAGCAAGACCGCCAATTGCTCGATCGTTGGTGCCTCAAATATGTTTTGCAAATCCATCGGTTTGTTTAAATCTTTGCGAACTCTAGAAGTCAGTGTCGTCGCCCGTAGCGAATGACCACCAATTTCAAAGAAATTTTCGTTGATGCCTACTTGCGGTAGACCCAGCACATCCTGCCAGATGTCTGCCAATTTTATTTCCATCCACGTTCGCGGTGCAACATGGTCGGACAAACGACCTTCTGGTATCGGCAGCGCCTTACGGTCAATTTTACCGTTCGGTGTAAGAGGTACATTCTGCAATTGAATGAAGTGAGAAGGGACCATATAATTCGGGAGTTCTTCATTTAACATCTTATGAAGCTCGCTCCCCGTCACTTCCCGTTCCGCCACATAATAAGCAACGAGTTCGTGTTGGTTTTGGCTATTTGCATGTGCCAGTACGATGACCTCTTGCATGCGATCTGCCTTCAGCATAGCCGCCTCAACTTCGCCCAGTTCAATCCGGTAACCGCGAATTTTGACCTGATGGTCAATCCGACCCAGGTACTCAATGTTGCCATCCGGCATCCATCTCGCCAGGTCGCCTGTCCGATACATGCGTTCATAGCCCGCTTCCCCATCTACAAACGGATTAGCCACAAATTGCTCAGCCGTTAATTCCGGACGGTGCAGGTATCCGCGTGCCAACCCTGGGCCGGATACGCACAGTTCACCTGGGATTCCTGTCGGTGCAAGTTGCCCATGTGCATCGACCATGTACACACGGTGATTCGGTATAGGACGTCCGATTGAAATAGAAACCCCTGCTTCAGGATCTCCCGGTACTGACCAGACAGACGTTGCTATGGAATTTTCCGTTGGACCATAGGCATTAAAATAGGTCACACGGTCTCTCCATTTAGTGACTAGCTCAGTACTGGTCGCCGATCCGGCCGTAAACAGAATACGTAGTTCTGGCATTCGTTCTGGACTCAAATATATGGCGTAGGTTGGGGGCAGCGTTGCAATTGTAATGTGATGATCCCCCATATACTGCTCAAACTTGTCATAGCTGAGAATAGTTTCTGATGTCGGAATGCATAAAGTGGCTCCGTTGAAGAGCGCCTGAAGCATTTCCCAGCATGCCGCATCAAAGGAAAAGCTAGCGAACGACACAACACGGTCGGAACTGCTGAGCCTCAATGTCTCCCTGAAATACGTATGCAGATTGCAGAGTCCACGATGCTCAAGCGTTACGCCCTTAGGCTGGCCTGTCGTTCCGGATGTATAGATCACATACGCTAGGTTACGAGGACCGGAAATGGCTTCCAAATTCGAACCATCCCTGTGATATACGGACATAGCTTTTCCTTTTGCCTCAGCCGTGCTTGCATCCGCAGTGGCATCGTCCATTTCTGCATCCAACAGCAGTACCTCGCCCCTAAATTCCACTTTTCCCATCAGATGCTGCTGCGTTAACAGCAGTTCCGTACCGGAATCGTCCAGCATATAACGGATGCGGTTCTCCGGATAAGTCGGATCGATCGGAATGTAGGCGCCTCCTGCCTTCAAAATACCCAAGATGCCGACAATCATATCAATTGATCGCTCTGTCATCAGGCCGACTAGGCCGTCTGCCATCACACCGTTACTGCGTAAAGTACGCGCCAGACGGTTCGCTCGCTCATTTAATTCACGGTAGGTCACTTGTGCTCCTTCAAAATATACCGCTACCTGCTCCGGTGTCTGCTTGACCTGCTCCTCAAACAACCCGTGAATTGTCTGCTCACGTGGATATGCTGCTGTCGTGTCACACCAAGCACCCAGCAGTTGCTCGCGTTCCTGAGGCGTTAAGATATCCAGCTCGCAAATCCGGCCAGCTGGATTGATCTTGATTTGCTCCAGCAGTTGCAGCAAATGTCCCCGGATCTGTTCTACCCTTTCATAGTCATATACCTGGGCGTTGTAACCAAAATGAACTCGCAGCGTCTCTCCCGGTAACACCACGATATTAAAATCATAATTCGTCTGCTCAACCGCTCCTGCTCCGGTTATTTTAAAATCAGCTTCCTCTCTTTCACCTAATTGCTCAATTTGTTCATCCACCGGATAGTTCTCAAATACCATAATATGATTAATCAGTTCCACTTTTTGCTCTGCCTGTGCCTGAATCTCATAGAGTGGGAACGTTTCGTATGTTCCCGAAGCAAGCGCCTGTTGCTGAGTTTGCTTCATCAGCTCTGTAAATGCAGTTGCTTGTCCGCCTTGAATACGGACGGGGACCGTGTTAATGAATAGTCCAATCATCTGCTCTACTCCCGCAATGTCCGCTGGACGGCCCGACACCACACTACCGAAAACGACATCCTGTGTGCGATTATACTTTTGCAACAAAACGCCCCAGGCCGTTTGCATCAGCGTATTTATCGTTACCTGTTCTTGCTTTGCCAGTTGCAGCAGGGACTTTGTCAGGTCTATACCCAAATCAAATTCCAGATATTCGGCCTCATATCCCTTCGCCTTCCCTGTTTTGGCCTGCGGCAAGACCGCCGTCTCCTCATATCCCCGCAGGTAATCGTTCCAATACTCCGCTGCTTCCTGACGGTTCTGCCCCTCTAGCCATTCGATGTATCGGCTGTATGGTGTTACCACAGGCAATTGCGGTGGCTTCCCTTCTGCTAGGGCGCTATATCCTCCAAAGACTTCATTAGTGACCAGCGACAAACACCAGCCGTCCATTATGATGTGGTGAAAGCTCCATACAAAATGGTATGAATCGTCTGATGTACGCAAAATAGATACCCGCATCAGTGCATCCTTGGCCAGATCAAACCCCCTCTGCTGATCTCGACGCGTGAACTCCTCGATATACTGCTTTTGCGCCGCCTTCTCCTTCTCACGTATATCCTCTACGTACAGTTCTCCGCGTTTATTCCGGTGCACCACTTGCAACGGCTCGTCCTGCAAATCGCTCCGGAAGTTGGTACGCAGTGCTGAATGACGCTGTACCAACAAGTCCAGACTGGCGGAGAATGCCACGAGATCCAGCGTTCCCTTCAGTTCAAAGGTGGACTGCTCTACATAGGCGCTCGACTGGGAATCCAGCATGTTGTGAAACAGCATGCCTTTTTGCATCGGCGTCATGGGGTACATATTCTCAAGCTCTCCGTCAGGCTGAATCTGCTCCACCATCCGGTCCAGTTCTTCAAGGCTTAAGTCCGAAAGCAGCACATCACTTGGCGTCAATTCAGATTGCTCCCGAGATACACAATGCTGAATCACTTCCAGCACGTTCTGCTTGAATTGCTCTGCTAGTTGCTCAGCAGCATTTTGTTGGAGTGCCTTATTGTTGTATTGAATACTTAGTTCCAGCATGCCATCTGTAACGAGTCCTCCCACGTCCATAACACAGGACATTTGGGTCAGTTCATGAGTATTAGCTCCGCTGGAATATGGAGAAAAATGCATGCCGCTATGCTGCAGTGTCTGGTCAAATTCGCCCAAATAATTAAAGCTTATCTGTGGCTCGGCGTATGTTGCCCCGGACGGTCCGTTCTGGCTGAGATATCTCCAGATGCCATACCCAATTCCTTTATGTGGAATGCTGCGCAGCATCTCCTTCATCCGTTTGATGTGGCCGGAGATATCATCTTCTCGGTTAATCCGCAGCAGTACCGGGTATTGACTCGTAAACCAGCCAATCGTCCGTGATATATCCGTATCCTTCATGATTTCTTCCCGGCCATGGCCTTCGAGAAGAACCGCAACCTTTTCACTGTCAGTCCAAGCGCTTAACGTCTTGCCGAGTGCCGTCAACAACAGATCATTCACTTCTGTGTTGTACGCGCGGTGGGCTTGCTTCAGTAGCTGATCAGTCTCTTCCTTCGTAAGCCTCACATTTGCGATACCCATGTCTTGCTGCATAAACCTATCGCTATGCTCTTGGGACACTGGAAGTTGGGGCGACTCGGATGCCGCCAGTTCATTCACTTGCTCCCAGTATGCGTGCTCACTTTCCATCTCAGGACTGTCGGCATAGGCTGACAACCGCTCCGACCAGACCTGGAAGGAGTCCGTTTTGGTCGGGAGCTGTATGGCTTGTCCACGTACAGCCTGCTCATAGGCATTCGACAAATCCTCCAACAGTATCCGCCACGATACGCCGTCTACCACCATATGATGAATAGCCAGTAGCAGATGGTCCCCATCAGCGCAGTGGAACAGGCCCGCTTTCAGCAGAGGTCCTTCATCCAGTCGGATGCTACTCTGAATAGTACTGGCCCGGGCTTCTATAGCTTGACCCAATACGGGACCGATCGGCACGTCTTTGAAATCGGCCACTTCCAGATCATACAGCGCCCCTTCCTCCACTCCGCGATTCCACGCTTCCCAGCCTTGCTCCGCCTTGCGGAATACCATCCGTAACGCATCATGATGCACCGCCAACTGCGTCAATGCCTGACGTAGCGGCTCTTCCCCGAATCCCTGCTCCCGATGAAGCATAACCGCCTGATTAAAGTGGTCCGGCACAGGCTGTCCTTGCTCCACAAACCACTGCTGAATCGGCGTCAGCAGCACAGCTCCGTCGACCTCTTCCTGATCAGCTAATTGGGTATCCGACACACGCAGGTGTGTAGCTAGCTCGGCAACCTCAGGGTACTTAAACAAGTCTTTAATATCCAGCTTATACCCTGCCTGCAGCAGGCGTGAGGATACCTGAATTGCCTTGATCGAATCCCCGCCCCGATCAAAAAATTGATCCGTCAATCCGACAGGACCGCCGCCCAGTACAGCCTCCCACACATGGGCCAGCGCCTGCTCCTCTGCTGTCTGCGGAGTCCTATATTCCTGCGTGGAACGGGAAATCTGCTCCGGTGCCGGCAATGCCTTACGGTCGATTTTGCCGTTGGGTGTGAGCGGCATTTGCTCCATCTGAACAAAGTGCGAGGGAACCATATAATTTGGAAGTTCTTCACTCAGCTGCTTGCGAAGCTCGCTCCCCGTCACTTCGCGTTCCGCCACGTAGTAGGCAACCAGTTCGTGTTGGTTTTGGCTGTTTGCATGTGCCAGTACGATGACCTCCTGCATGCGATCTGCCTTCAGCATAGCCGCCTCAACTTCGCCCAGTTCAATCCGGTAACCGCGAATTTTGACCTGCTGATCGATCCGGCCCAGGTACTCAATGTTGCCGTCAGGCAACCATCTTGCCAGGTCGCCTGTCCGATACATGCGTTCATAGCCCGCTTCCCCATCTGCAAACGAATTAGCCACAAATTGTTCAGCCGTTAATTCCGGGCGGTGCAGGTAACCGCGTGCCAATCCTGGACCGGATACACACAGTTCACCGGGGATTCCTGCTGGTGCAAGCTGCCCATGTGCATCGACCATATACACGCGGTGATTCGGTACAGGGCGTCCGATTGAAATAGACACTCCTGCTTCGGGACCTTCCGGTGCAAGCCAAATAGACGTTGTTATGGAATTTTCCGTTGGACCGTAGGCATTGTAGTATGTCACATGATCCTTCCATTTGGATAACAATTCTGGTGAGGCAGCCGAGCCGCCTGTAAACAGGATGCGCAGATCCGGCATTCGTTCCGGATTCAAGTATACAGCATAGGTCGGCGGCAATATCGTAATTGTAATTCGATGATCCGCCATATACTGCTCAAACTTGTCATAACTGAGAATGGTTTCTGATGTCGGGATGCATAAAGTAGCCCCGTTGAAGAGCGCCTGAAGCATTTCCCAGATCGAAGCATCAAAGGAATAACTGGCAAACGATACGACACGATCCGAGCCGCTGATCCGCAACGTCTCCCTGAAGTACGTATGCAGATTGCAGAGTCCACGATGCTCAAGCATGACTCCCTTAGGCTGACCTGTGGTTCCGGACGTATAAATCACATACGCTAGGTTATGAGGACCGGATATAGCGTCCAAATTCGTACCATCCCTGTGATATACGGACACGGGTTCTCCTTTTGCTTCAGCCGTACTTGCATCCGCAGTGGCTTCGTCCATTTCTGCATCCAGCAGCAGGACCTTGCCCCTAAATTCCACTTTTTCAACCAAATGCTGCTGCGTTAACAGCAGTTCCGTACCTGAATCTTCCAGCATATAGCGGATGCGGTTCTCCGGATAAGTCGGATCGATTGGAATGTAGGCGCCCCCTGCCTTCAAAATACCCAAGATGCCGACAATCATATCAATTGATCGCTCTGTCATCAGGCCGACTAGGCCGTCTGCTATCACACCGTTACTGCGTAAAGTAAGCGCCAGACGGTTCGCTCGCTCATTTAATTCACGGTAGGTCACTTGTGCTCCTTCAAAATATACCGCTACCTGCTCCGGTGTCTGCTTGACCTGCTCCTCAAACAACCCGTGAATTGTCTGCTCACGTGGATATGCTGCTGTCGTGTCACACCAAGCACCCAGCAGTTGCTCGCGTTCCCGAGGGGTTAATATATCCAGCTCGCAAATCCGGCCAGCTGGATTGATCTTGATTTGCTCCAGCAGTTGCAGCAAATGCCCCCGGATCTGTTCTACCCTTTCATAGTCATATACCTGGGCATTGTAACCAAAATGAACTCGTAGCGTCTCTCCCGGTAACACCACGATGTTAAAATCATAATTCGTCTGCTCAACCGCTCCTGCTCCGGTTATTTTAAAATCAGCTTCCTCTCTTTCACCTAATTGCTCAATTTGTTCATCCACCGGATAGTTCTCAAATACCATAATATGATTAATCAGTTCCACTTTCTGCTCTGCCTGTGCCTGAATCTCATAGAGTGGGAAGGTTTCGTATGTTCCCGAAGCAAGCACCTGTCGCTGAGTTTGCTTCATCAGCTCTGTAAATGCAGTTGCTTGTCCGCCTTGAATACGGACGGGGACCGTGTTAATGAATAGTCCAATCATCTGCTCTACTCCGGCAATGTCCGCTGGACGTCCCGATACCACGCTCCCGAAAACGACATCCTCTGTGCGATTATACTTTTGCAACAAAACGCCCCAGGCCGTTTGCAGCAGCGTATTTATCGTTACCTGTTCTTGCTTTGCCAATTGCAGTAGGGCCGTTGTCAGGTCTATACCCAAATCAAACTCCAGATATTCGGCCTCATATCCCTGGGTCTTCCCTGTTTTGGCCTGCGGCAAGACCGCCGTCTCCTCATAGCCCCGCAGGTAATCGTTCCAATACTCCGCTGCTTCCTGACGGTTCTGCCCCTCTAGCCATTCGATGTATCGGCTATATGGTGTTACCACAGGCAATTGCGGTGGCTTCCCTTCTGTAAGGGCGGTATATCCTCCAAAGACTTCGTTGGTAACCAGCGACAAACACCAGCCATCCATTATGATATGGTGGAAGCTCCATACAAAATGGTATGCATCGTCTGATGTACGTAAGATGGATACCCGCATTAGTGTATCCTTTGCCAGATCAAAACCCTTCTGCTTATCCCGACGCGCGAATTCCTCGATATATTGCTCTTGCGCCACCTTCTCCTTCTCACGTATATCCTCTACGTACAGTTCTCCGCGTTTATTCCGGTACACCACTTGCAACGGCTCGTCCTGCAAATCGCTCCGGAAGTTGGTACGCAGTGCTGAATGACGCTGTACCAACAAATCCAGACTGGCGGAGAATGCCACGAGATCCAGCTTTCCCTTCAATTCAAAGGTGGACTGCTCCACATACGCGTTCGATTGGGAATCCAGCATGTTGTGGAACAGCATTCCTTTTTGCATCGGCGTCATGGGGTATATATTCTCAAGCTCTCCTTCAGGCTGAATCTGCTCCACCATCTGGTCCAATGCTTCCAGGCTTAGACCCGGAAGCAACACATCACTCGGCGTCAATTCAGAACGCTCCCGTGATATACAGTGGCGGATCACTTCCAGCACATTCTGCTTGAGTTCCCTGGCTAGTTTTATTACATTATCTTCCTGTAATGCTTTTGTGTTATAACGAATATCCAGCTCAAGCATTTCATCTGTTACAATGCCCCCCACATCCAGGGAACACGGCATTCTGGTCTGTTCGTTAACATCTGCTCCACTGGAGTACGGTGACATGCGCGTTTCGCTGTGCCGCAGCGTCTGATCAAATTCACCCAAATAATTAAAGCTGATCTGTGGCTCGGCGTATGTTGCCCCGGACGGTCCGTTCTGGCTGAGATATCTCCAGATGCCATATCCTATCCCTTTATGCGGGATGCCGCGTAGCATCTCCTTCATCCGTTTGATGTTCCCGGAGATATGATCTTCCCCGTTAATCCGCAGCAGTATCGGATATTGGCTCGTGAACCAGCCAACCGTTCGTGATATATCCGTATCCTTCATGATATCTTCCCGGCCATGGCCTTCCAGAAGAATTGCAACCTGCTCACTGCCAGTCCAAGTGCTTAATGTCATGCCGAGCGCCGTCAGCAGCAGATCGTTCACTTCTGTGTTGTACGCGCGATGGGCTTGCTTCAGTAGTTGATCAGTCTCTTCTTTCGTGAATTTCAAGTTCAAAGTAGCCGTGTTATTTATGGTCAATGTTTTTTTAGAATCCAATTCTGTAAGTCTTAAAGACTCGGATGCCGCCAATTCATTCACTTGCTGCCAGTATGCGTGCTCACTTTCCATCTCAGAGCTGTCGGCATAATCTGACAACCGCTCCGACCAGACCCGGAAGGAGTCTGTTTTGGTCGGGAGCTGTATGGCTTCTCCACGTACAGCCTGCTCATAGGCATTCGACAAATCCTCCAACAGTATCCGCCACGATACGCCATCTACCACCATATGATGAATAGCCAGTAGCAGATGGTCCCCATCAGCGCAGTGGAACAGGCCCGCTTTCAGCAGAGGTCCTTCATCCAGTCGGATGCTACTCTGAATAGTACTAGCCCGGGCTTCTATAGCTTGACCCAATACGGGACCGATCGGCACGTCTTTGAAATCGGCCACTTCCAGATCATACAGCTTCCCTTCCTTCACTCCGCGGTTCCACGCTTCCCAGCCTTGCTCCGCCTTGCGGAACACCATCCGCAACGCATCATGGTGCACCGCCAACTGCGTCAGTGCCTGACGTAGCGGCTCTTCCTCGAATCCTTGCTCCCGGTGAAGCATAACCGCCTGATTAAAGTGGTCCGGCACAGGCTGCCCTTGTTCCACAAACCACTGCTGAATCGGTGTCAGCGCCACGGCTCCGCTGACCTCTTCCTGATCAGCTAATTGGGTATCCGACACACGCAGGTGCGTAGCTAGCTCAGCAACCTCAGGGTACTTAAACAAGTCTTTGATATCCAGCTTGTATCCTGCCTGCAGCAGGCGTGAGGACACCTGAATCGCCTTAATCGAATCCCCGCCCCGATCAAAAAATTGATCCGTCAGTCCGACTGGACCGCCGCCCAGCACAGCCTCCCATACACTGGCCAGAGCCTGTTCCTCTGCTGTCTGCGGAGCCCTATATTCCTGCGTGGAACGGGAAATCTGTTCCGGTGCTGGCAATGCCTTACGGTCGATTTTGCCGTTGGGTGTGAGCGGCATTTGCTCCATCTGAACAAAGTGCGAGGGAACCATATAATTTGGAAGTTCTTCACTCAGCTGCTTACGAAGCTCGCTCCCCGTCACTTCCCGTTCCGCCACGTAGTAGGCAACCAGTTCGTGTTGGTTTTGGCTGTTTGCATGTGCCAGTACGATGACCTCTTGCATGCGACCTGCCTTCAGCATAGCCGCCTCAACTTCGCCCAGTTCAATCCGGTAACCGCGAATTTTGACCTGATGGTCAATCCGGCCCAGGTACTCAATGTTGCCGTCAGGCAACCATCTTGCCAGGTCGCCTGTCCGATACATGCGTTCATAGCCCGCTTCCCCACCTGCAAACGGATTGGTCACAAATTGTTCAGCCGTTAATTCCGGACGGTACAGGTAACCGCGTGCCAGTCCTGGGCCGGATACACACAACTCCCCTGCTATGCCAGCAGGTAAAAGATGACCAAGAGCATCGATCATGTACACCCGGTGGTTGGGTACGGGACGTCCTATGGAAATGGTATCGATTGCTCCGGGGTGCTCCGACACCGGCCAAATGGACGTTGCTACCGAGTTTTCTGTCGGTCCGTAACCATTAAAATAGGCGACCTGATCCTTCCACTTGGTTACGAGCTCCATCGAGGAAGCGGAACCAGCGGTGAACAGAATACGCAGATCCGGCATTCGTTCTGGGTTTAGATACACGGCGTAGGTAGGAGGTAATGCCGCTACCGTAATTTTATGATCCGCCATGTACTGTTCAAACTGGGTGTAGTTCAGAATGATTTCCGAAGTAGGCACATAAAGTGTCGCGCCACAGAATAGCGCCTGAAATATTTCCCAGCAGGCAGCATCAAATGCATAGTTCGCAAACAGTAGGGCATGATCTGACGGACTTATCTGCAATGTTTCATCAAAATACGTCTTCAGGTTACACAATCCATGGTGCTCCAGCATTACACCTTTAGGCTGTCCTGTAGTACCTGAAGTATATATGACGTAGGCTAGATCGTTTGCTCCTGATACGGCCTCCAGATTTGATCCTTCCACGTGATACACAGTTGGATCTTCATCCAATACCAGGACTTTTCCTCCAAAGGCGGCCTCTTTGACCTTTTCCACAAGATGGCTTTGCGTCAAAAGCAGGTCTGCACCGGAATCATCAAATATATAACGGATACGTTCCTCTGGATATGACGGATCGATGGGTACATATGCCCCTCCTGCTTTAAGAATAGCGAGGATGCCGACCACCATATCTATAGAACGATCAGTGATAAGTCCAACCAGCCGATCAGTTGTGGTGCCGTAACTACGCAGGGTACGAGCCAATCGGTTAGCACGTTCATTCAGCTCAGCATAAGTCAGACTGGAGTTCTCACAGACAACTGCTGTTGTCTTCGGTGTCTTTTCTACTTGTTTTTCAAAACAAAGATGAATGGTATCACTAGAAGGATATGAGATCTGTACTCCGCTAAATTGAGCTAAAACCTGACTTTTCTCTTCCGTCGTCAGAAATTCCAAATCGGAAATCAGTAGATCCGGCTGTTGAACAATCTGCTCCAGTCCCCGTTTAAGATGAGCTGCAATTAGCTTAATCCAATTTTCATCGTAAACTAGCCGATTGTAACTAAATGTAACTTCATACTGTGATCCAGGAACGACAATCACATTAAAATCATAGTTGGTCTGTACAATATCCTCTACGTCGGTAACCTGAAGTGTATCAGGCCCTTTTTCCGCATGAATAAGCTCCTCTGAATAAGGGTAGTTTTCAAAAACAACAATATGACGGACTAAATTTTGTTTCAAATCCGTGTGATTCTGAATATCTGCCAGGGAAGAATAGGGGTACTGCCCAGACTCGATGTTGGAGTTTTGCACAGATATCAGCAGATCTGAGAATCTCTGGTCCACATCACTGGTTATGCGTGTTGGTATTGTGTTAATGAACAATCCAACCATATTTTCAATTCCCGGAACTTCATCTGGTCTGCCGGATACTACGGACCCGAACACAACATCCCGGCTGTGGTTGTACATTTGAAGCAATAATCCCCATACCGTTTGAAATACAGTGCTGACTGTCGTGTGGTAGTGTTTAGCTATTCTCTCCATTCCTTGAGTCAGTTCTTTCCCCAGCTTGCATGTGTAACGGTCTGCTTCGAAGATTGGATTCAATGGACGGTTATAACCCGGCAAAATTGTTTCATTTTCAAGTCCATTTAAATACCCCCGCCAATAGGCTGTCGCTTCTTCCTTGTCCTGTTGCTCCAGCCACTGAATAAAACTGCTGTACGGATATACCGTATCCAATTGCGCAGGCACTCCAGACCGAAGGGAAGTATACATAGTAAAAAATTCCTGGGCTACCGTTCCCATGCACCAACCATCCATTATAATGTGATGAACATTCCAGACAAGTCTGGAAGACTCATCATCCCATTGAAACAGAGCAAGCCGAATCGGAACATCTTTTTCCAAGTCAAAACCCGCTTGGCGCTCTGCCTTTAAAAAGGCCGTAAAACGCTCCCTTTTCTCAGCTTCGGGAAAAGCACTGATATTCTCGAAATGAACAGGCAACGCATCACGTTCCTCCAAGACAATTTGAAGCGGACGTTCTGTTTCTTTATACATAAAAATGGTACGGAATATATCATATCGATTCATGAGCTGCTGCAAGCTTTGCTGAACCAGATGAACGTCCAGCACTTCATTAAAGGTAATAACGGTCTGCTCAAAGTAAGCTTCTGATTTTGCGTCGAGGATGGAATGAAACAACATTCCCTCCTGCATCGGGGACAGCGGATAGATATCTTTAATATTTACCTGTGCCAAATCATTCACCTTTCCTTTACCCATGCAGAATTTGAATTTCAACTTGCGGATTCCGTTTATTTCAACAGATTTCCCAGCTTATCCGATAATCGGCTTGATATTTGTTCAAATTGCCCCATAGACAATTGATTATATGTAAAATCCGTAGGGCTGCGCTCCGCCTGATCTTTAGTGCAACAATGATGGATAATATTCAATAGATGTTTTTTAAAGCCGATCGTTAATCGATCTACCGTCGCTACACCATATTCAAGCCCGTTATATTCAAATTCAAACCGAAGGATTCCGTTCGTGATCATGCTGTTAATGTCAAATGTATTCGTCTTTTCCGCACGCGGGCTTCTCTCACCATTGGCTAAGTCTGCTAATCGGGAAATACGCCAAGGCATGTCTGTCTTGTTTTCTTCGTCGAATTGTCCCAAATAATTGAAGCTGATTTCCGGGAATGGTGCAGCGACTAGAGAAGCGGCTTTAGTCTGGTCCTTGGTCAAATAACGTAAAATACCATAACCGACGCCCTTATTAGGCACCCGCCGCAGCTTATCTTTAACCATTTTGATCTGATAGGCCAAGTTCTCGGGTCTGTTGACCTCGATTACAAAGGGATACAGGGAGGTAAACCAGCCGACTGTACGAGAGATGTCCAAATCTTTAATGATCTCCTCCCTGCCGTGTCCCTCCAGCAAAATCGGGATTTCGTTGTAACCGCTCCATTCATAAAAAGCCAGGCCCAAGGCTGTAAGCAACAGATCATTCATTTCCGTATGATAGGCATGATGTACATGCTTCAACAGCTTTTCTGTCTCATCCCTGTTGAGTACCACCTCCGCTAGGCGTCGATCTTGTATCAGGCTAACCGCGATTTCATGATCCCTTGGCAATCGACGTATCCTGCGTGAATCTACATTGTTCCAGTAGCTGATTTCTTGGCGTACTTGTACACTTTCGGCGTAAGTGGTCAGCCCTGAAGCCCACTCTTTGTAAGCATCAGTCTTGGCAGGCAGATTCGGTATCTCACCGCGAGCTACCTGATCATAGGCGGTGCCCAAATCTTCCAGCAAAATTCTCCAAGACACACCGTCTACAATAAGATGGTGGATAATGATCATCAGATGATCTTCACCGGACAAACGGAATAAAGCCAAACGTATGAGAGGACCTCGTTGCAGATCCAAACTGCTTTGCAGCTCATCGCCTAGGTGTCGGATTTCTTCTTCAGGCTGGCTTGATTGTGTCAAATCATAGCTCGTTAATGTAAAGAACTCACCTTCGTTCACTCCCCTGTTATAGGCGGGGGCTCCCTTTTCCTCTTCCACAAAAATGATGCGTAATGCATCGTGATGGGCTACCAGCTTGTCCATAGCGTTTTTCAGCCATAATTCATTCCATCCTCCGTCATTTTGTAGCATGACCGCCTGATTATAATGGTGACGATCTCTCCGATGATGCTGAAAAAAATCGAGTTGAATGGGTGTCAATTCTACCTCACCCTCTACAATCCCCTGGGGAATGATACGGGTGATTTTTTTTATAAACGGTGCTATCAAGTGAATTTCAGGGTAACGGAATAAGTCCTTCACTTCCATTTTCAGGCCTTTGGCATTTAAGCGGATTGCAATTTGCAATGCTTTAATCGAGTCCCCGCCAAGCTCGAAAAAGTTGTTGTGTAATCCGATTGGTTTAACACCAATCACTTCTTCCCAGATCAAAGCGATTGTTTTTTCCAATTCATCCTGTGGTGCCTCATACACGCTATCCAACAGTGCTATTTCATCCGGTTCGGGCAGATTGGATCGGTCTATTTTCCCGTTATGGGTCAATGGTAACTGTTCCAATACAATGATTTGGGCTGGAACCATGTAGACTGGTAACTGCTGAGCCAGTTTATCTCGCAGCATATCTTTCTCAGCTGTACCTGCAACATAGGCACATAAGTACTTTTGTCCCGCTGTGTCCAGTCGATCAACTACAACCGCCTGGCGTACTCCTTCCATTTCGAGCAAAATAGATTCGATTTCTCCAGGCTCAATTCGGTATCCGCGAATTTTATATTGGTAGTCAGCTCGCCCGATAAAATCAATATTCCCATCTGGCTTCCAGCGCGCCAGATCCCCCGTACGATACAAGCGTCCACCGGGCGAGAACGGATCAGACACGAATTTCTCAGCCGAAAGCTCCGGTCTGTTCAGATATCCCCGTGCTACAGAAGCTCCACCAATACACAGCTCGCCCGTTACACCCACAGGGACCGGACGCATTTTGTTATCAACAATATATAACTTATGATTCGGTAGAGCTCTGCCGATAGGGACAATACCGGACAGAGGCAATTCTTCCAGCTCGTCCTCATAAAAGCTAGATTCGATTGCGGCTTCGGTAACTCCATACGTATTAATAATTCGCATCTTGCTGCCAAATCGGGTCAACATCTTACGGTAATCTGCAACAGCCAAGCTATCTGCTCCAGTAGTAAGCAGCTTTAGGGAACTGATATTTGTACCGTGCTCATAGATGTAATTCAATAGCAGAGCTAAAAGCACAGGAGGCGTCTCAAACGTAGTAATCTCCTGCTGCTCCAACAGTGTAGCCAGGGCAGCTGGATCATTTCTCACGCTTTCAGGACAAATGACTAAGGTACCTCCATTGACAAATGCCTTGGCCAAATCGCATGCAAACACATCAAACGACATGCTGGCAATTTGTAGTAGCTTAACAGGGAAATCTTTAAACCCTTGGCTGTGTCTGTAACCGAGTGCGGTGTTGACATATTGTTGATGTTCTACCATAACGCCTTTGGGCTTACCTGTGGTACCCGATGTATAAATGACATACGCCAAAGAGCCGGGTTCATATGTGGAGATATACTGCTCGTCCAAATCCATCTCGGACTGGAGTGGCAACGTAGCGAGATCGACTACCTCGCCCATGAAATCCATTGTTTTCAGCCAGCCCGTCAGGTGAGATTGCGTAAGCACAATCGTCGTTCCGCAGTCACGCAGCATATATTCAATACGTTCTTCTGGATACACGGGATCTACTGGCACATAGGCAGCTCCTGCTTTCATAATTCCCAGCACCGCCACTATCATCTCAACAGATCTGTCAACCATGACAGCGACCAGGCTCTCCCGTGTAATTCCACGCTTCTGCAAAAGATGGGCAAGAGCGTCTGCTCTATCATTAAGTTGTCTGTAAGTGAGCATCGTATCTTCATATATGACGGCCGCTCGTTCTGGTGTACGCTCCGTCTGCGCTTCGAATATCCCGTGAAAAGTAAGTGCAGGAAACTGGACAACGGGTCCGCTCCATATTTTCGTCAAAGTAGCCTCTTCTTCGGTTGTTAACAGCCGAACGTCACGGAGGCAAACATCTGGATTGCTGGCAATTTGGAGGAAGACATGCCTCAAATGATGGGCCAGATGCTTCATCGCTTCACTGCTATAGACCTTGCCGTTATAGGACAATATGAAACTCATTGCCTTCTTGTCTTCAACTTCAATATTAAAGTCATACGGTATTTCTTCGAATAACCGGGCGTCTTCAATAATGAATCCGAGTTTGTCTTGCCAGTCCCGTCTCCCGATCATGTTTTCCAGTGGATAGTTCTCGAATACAACGATATGATCAAGCAAGCGTTGCTTGAGTGCAGATTGCGACTGGATTTCAGCAAGTGAACAGTATCCGTTCATCCTTCCTTGGACAGAGGCTCTCTGGACATCGCGCAACAATTCAACAAAACTATTTTCTTCATTTAATCTAATTCGTAATGGAATGGTATTAATGAACAATCCCACAATTCGCTCTACTTCATCCAATTCCGACGGACGGCCAGATACCACCGTGCCAAAAACTACGTCCTTGCTTCCGTTGTAACGACCAAGTACAATTCCCCAGGCGGCCAGAAAAAGACTGCTGAGCGTGGTCCCATTGCATTCAGCAATCGCACGCAAACTACTGGTCTCTTTTTCCGTCAGCGTCGTTCTATATTCCTGCAGCAGATAGCCGCCTTTTTCTGAAGTTGTAGCTGGAGTTTTTAGCATCTGAAGTCCAGCCGTTTGTTCGTAATCTTGTAAGACAGAACTCCAGTAGTCCTTGGCCGCCTCCTGATCCTGTTCTTCAAGCCAGTCGGCATACCCGGTGTAAGGTCGTGGTTCAGGCAATTGAACGGAACGGCCTGTACGATAGGCTTCATAGGCCGTTAACAACTCGTCCATTATGATGCCAAGACACCAGCCGTCCATAATAATATGGTGAAAACTTAAAAGCACCGTATAAGCATCTTTATCTGTTTGAAGTACAGCCATCCGGATAAGCATATCCCTGCTCAAATCATAATGGGTGTTACGGTCCATATCCATAAATCTACGTATAGCGTCGGCTTGCTCCTTTCCGGTCAGCTCTGTCATATTTTCGTAAGTAATCGCCGTGTTTCGCTTTTTAAAAACAATCAGCCGCGAACGAGAAGCGGATTTATGATAAATGTTCGAGCGCAGCGTTTCATGACGCTGAACCAGTAGCTGAAAGCTTTTTTGCAGGGCATTCCAATCCAGATCTCCCCGAATAGAAATACGTAATTGCTCGTAATAAGCCTGTGATTCTGGTTCCATCAGCGCATGGACGAGCATTCCTTCCTGTAAGGGAGTCAAGTTGACCACTTTTTCAATTTCAAGTCCTTTGATCATGGATATCCTCCTCGTACGAATCGTTATAGATTCTCATAAAACTGCTTCATGTCTTCAAACTCATCCAGATCCAAACCACGTGCTCCCACATCCGATGGTGTTAGTTGCCGTCCGGATTGGTCCAGACAATGCTGAATAATGCCCGACAAATGATGTTCAAAACGCAACTGAAGCATTCGGATAGTATCTGCTTCAAACGCGTGACGGTTATAAAGCATGCAGATGGAAAGCTTACCGTCTTTCAGCCGCCCATCCAGATAGAGGGGATAGGCTAAATCTGAAACGCTACAATTCTGGCCGGACCATAATTCAACATCCATAGGCGATGTATGAAAGTGAGAGGAACTGACCGATTCAGAATGAATCAAGCGGAAGCCAATTTCCGGGTAATACTTAGCATTAAATTCCGATCTAACGGAGGTTGCAGAACCATATTTTAGTAATCCATATCCTAAACCCTGGTTGGGTACTTGCCGGACCGTCTCCTTTACGTTTCTGAGCAAAAGAGAACTGTCTCCCCCAGGCTCCATATCCAGGACAAGCGGATATATGGAACCGAATTGACCTATGGTTCTTGAAAGGTCCGGTTTGTCCGAAGTCACAGTTTGTTGCTCCCGATCATAATGTTCAAATCCAATAGAAATCTTAGACTGTCCGGACCATTCCGCTATAGTCAGTCCCAATGCAGCAAGCAGTAAATCAGCGGTCACCGTATTATAGGTTTGGTTAGCCCGTGTCAACAGCTGGCTTGTTTTCTCGTCCGAAAGCGGTATGACGCAATGTTCTACTGGACGAAGTGTTTCTGAATCTGCAGGTGCCTTATGGTCCTTCGGTATAAATTCGCCATCGAAATTAACCTTATCCAGCCAGTAGAGTTTCTCTTTGGCCAGCTTTTTGCTGTCTGCATAGTCTTCTAGCCACCGCATCCAAGAGCGGTAAGAATCTGTTTTGTCAGGAAGCACTATCGGTTCCCCGTTAAGAGCTTGTTCATAGGCAGTTGTGAAATCCTCAAGCAGGATACGCCAAGATGTGGGATCAGCCACTAGCGGATCTACAGAAAGGAAGAACTGGTCGGAGCCCGACATCCGGAATAAGCCTGCGCGTACTCTGGGTCCCTCAAACATTCCATAACTGTTTTGAATCCGGAAGCATTCGCTCTGTAATTGCTTGCTAGCTTGATGGTCATCATCTGCAAGTGAGAACACATCAAGTGTGAACAGTTCTTCATTTTCATCTCGGTACTTAAGGGTAGTCGGTTCATCGATCGACGCCAGACCAAGCCGTAGTCCCTCGTGATGAGTAGTTAATGTTTGCAGCACAAACCGTAACAGATCCTCATCGAAGTCCGGGTTACCCGCAAATAGCATGGATGTTGTCGTACGCAAGGTGTAAAATGTACCCAGTTCATTCAACTGCCGCTGAATCGATGTTATTGGAATCTCTCCATGTATCGAATTCTGGTCTGTGTAGCGGAACAAAGTTGTCACAAGCTTGCTGAGATCCTCAATGAACGGGTGCTCCATCAAAAGAGAAATGTCAAGGGAATAACCATGCTGACGCAGACGTGAGGCCACCTGAACGGCCTTAATAGAATCGCCGCCAAGCAGAAAAAAATGATCTCGAACGCCTATATGATCACATCCCAAAACGTCTTGCCATACCCCGACCAGCGCCCTTTCCACATCAGTTCTTGGAGCAACATAATCCGTTTGTAAAGAGTCATGACGGTCCGGCTCAGGTAAAGCTTTTCGGTCAGTTTTTCCATTAGCCGTAAGAGGAAGCTGCTGCATAGGCACCACATATGCTGGAATCATATAAAACGGCAGCTTCTGCTTGAGCGCATTTTGCACGTCCAGCGGACTTAATGGCTCAGAAGCCACAAAGTATGCACACAAATCCTTGTAGCCGTCTTTGTTCTCCCGCGCTATGACTACTGCTGATTGGATTCCGTCTACAGACAGCAACTGCGCTTCAATCTCGCCCAGTTCAATACGATATCCTCTCACTTTTACCTGTTGATCGATCCGACCCAGATACTCAATGTTGCCATCAGGCATCCAGCGCGCCAAATCTCCTGTGTGGTACATCCGCTTATAATCCTCCGCTCCGCTGTTAAACGGATTGGCAGCGAACTTCTGCATGGTCAATTCCGGTCTATTAAGATAGCCACGGGCTACTCCTATACCACTGATACAAAGTTCTCCCACCACTCCAATCGGCTGCAATCGCTCCGTACCTTCCTGTACAACATACAAATGAATATTATCAATCGGTTTACCGATCGGGATCACTGAGTGCTCTTCCACAGGCTCGCATTCAAAGAATGAAACGTCTACAGTAGCTTCTGTTGGACCATACAAGTTAATTAGTTTTGCGCTTCCAATCCCTGACATAATTCGATAGAAACGCGCCACCTGCTGAGGAGGCAATGCTTCACCGCTGGCAAATACATGTTTTAACGTTTTCAATTTTGCTTGCACCGTTTCCCTTGGCTGCTGCTCCAGATATTCCAGAAAAATATGCAGCATCGCGGGTACAAAATGAAGGGTGCTCACCTTGTCTGCATTAATCGTGTTCAGTATCTGTTCGGGAGACTTTTCTCCGCCGATTGGCAACAAGCTTACTTTAGAGCCCACCATCGACCACCAGAACAACTCCCATACGGATACGTCAAAAGTAAAGGCAGTTTTTTGCAAAATCGTATCTTCTTCGCTCAGGCCATATCTATTGTGCATCCAGCAGAGCCGATTCACGACTGAGCGGTGCTCAACAATAACCCCTTTCGGTTTCCCTGTGGAACCGGATGTGTAGATGATATAGGCTGCATGGTTTGGTTCTGCTACAGGCGCAAGGTTGGAGGCATCTTCATGCCAGCTACTCATGCAGTCGGTCATAGGCTCCGTCGACCTGGACGCTTGCAAAGTCATGATCGTGGAAGCATAATCCAATACCATTACCTTGCAGTCCGCATATTGCTTCAGCTGTTCTGCAAACTGTGATTGTGTCAGCACCAGTTGTGTTCTTGAATCTTCAAGCATATATTGAATTCTTTCCTGTGGGTATCCCGGGTCAATTGGTACATAAGCTCCACCCGCTTTTAGAATTGCATAGATGCCAATCATCATCTCAGGTGAACGCTGAGCGATAATCCCCACCGGCTGATCCGGTCCCACTCCTTCCGCCCGCAGCGTTCGTGCTAAACGATTCGTCAGCTCATTCAACTCTTGGTAAGTCATACACTTATCTCCGAATATGATTGCCATGTCATCTGGAGTCCTGCTAACCTGCTGCTCAAACCTTCCATGAATCGTTGCATCCCGTGGGAAATAGGCAGAGGTGTTGTTGAACTCATATAGTAATAAGTGCTTATCTTCTTCTGTCAGCATATCCATGTCAGCCAAGCGAATTCCGACATCTTGAGTTGCGATTTCCAACACTTTTATATAATGGAGGGCAAATCTCTCAATCGTCTCCAACTTAAACAGGCTGGTCGAATACTCCCAGGTGAAAGTTAAATGGTCTTGAGTTTCCGTTACATGTAATGAAAGATCGAACTTTGATACTCCTGCATTAAACTCATTCGGTTGCAAACGAAGTCCCTCGAATTCAATGACCTCTGTTCCCTTATTTTGCAGACTGAACATCGTATCAAAGATGGGATTGCGGCTTACATCGCGTACTCGATCCAGTTTGTCGACCAGTTGGTCAAATGGATATTCCTGGTGCTCCAACGCAAGCAGAGTGTTATGTTTGACGTCCTCCAGGAAAGCACTGAATGGCTGGGACGCCAGCGGTCGATTACGGAAAACTAAAGTATTCACAAACATGCCGATCATCGCTTCCGTATCCGCATGCCCTCTACCCGCTGCCGGTGTACCTACAAGGATGTCCTCTTGCCCGGAGTATTTGCTTAACAGCACATTATAAGCTGCCAAAAGCACCATAAAGAGCGTTGCTCCCGTGTCTCTTGCCAATTGATTAAGTCTATCCGTCAGCTTGGATTGCACAATGACGGTAAGGCTGTTCCCTGCGAAGCTCTGACTTGGCGGACGAGCAAAGTCAGTTGGCAGGTCCAATACAGGGAGCTCGCCGTCCAACGTGTCTAACCAAAATGCTTCATCCTTTGCTTGGCTGTCTCCGGCATAATGTTGTTTTTGCCAAACGACATAGTCTTTGTAGTGCACGTCAATGGGGGCAAGTGGCATCCCCTGATACCGCGTGCTGATCTCATCCATTAATACTGCCATTGAGAAGCCGTCTGAAATGATATGGTGCATATCGATCAGCAACATAAACTGGTCACGATGGATTGCGAACAGCTCAGCACGAATTAAAGGAGCCTTACTCAGGTCAAAAGGCTGAATAAACAGTTCATGGGCGTGACTAGCATCCTCTTCGGAAATTGGAGTAACAGGAATGTCCAGTGAAAGCATATCCTGTACCTTCTGCACGGTTTCCCCGTCTACTATCTCAAAATACGTCCGAAAGGATTCATGCCGTGAAAAAACCTCCTTCACTGCATCAATGAACCTGGAAACGTGTAACTCTCCCTCTATATGCAGTTGACCCGATACATGATACGCTGCACCTCCACCCAGTTGATCCAGCACATACATTCTTTTTTGAGCGGGAGATACCGGATAAAAGGGCTGTAAATCTGCCGGAACAAGCGGCTCAAACTTTCGCTTTTGTCCTCCTCTTACATGTGCCGCCAGTTGTGTAATCGTTTGCAAATGTAAAATTTGTACCAGCGGAATATATACTTCGAATTCCTTGTTAATTCTGCTTAGAATAACAGTCGCTTTTAAGGAGTCTCCACCCATTTGAAAAAAATTATCGTTGTATCCGATATCAGATACATTCAAGACTTCCATACATATGGATATCAGTTTGTCCTCAATCATATTACCGTCAGAAACCTGCTTCTGCGAGTCCTCTATCCTGATATCTTCTGGTTTCGGTAATGATTGAAAATCCGGCTTCCCATCAGCCAAAAGAGGGATGCTATCCATCAAAACCCAAAAGCGAGGTTGCCCATAATCAGGAAGTATTGAGCTAACACTCTCTTTCAACTTCGCTATATCCCACGAATTAGAATTATTGTCCACTATATAAGCCACTAGATACGATGAGTTACTGCTCTCGCCGTCTTTCCGTGCCATCAAAACACAGGCATCCAAATCCAGTGCTCGCAAAAGATGTTTCTCTATCTGTTCAAGATTCACTTGATGCCCGCGAATAAGAACATCTCGGTTAACTGCACCAATATGTCGAATTCTCCCTCCAACCTCGACATAAGCCCATTCCAGCGTCGTTCCCAGTAAACCAGCGGATGTGGCCAAATATACTTGTCCGATGGTACCCGTAGGAGACGGATGTTTATATTTGTCCAGGACACAAGGATAATTCCCTTTAGAATCCGCGTGTGTCGCCCACACTTCCAGAAGCCGCTCCCTTTGCGTACTTCTAAGCAAAGACAGCGTAGATACACGCATTCCGTCTTCCTGCACAATCGAGCTCAGCAGATGTAAAAAGTATTGCGCCCATACTTCCATAGTGTCTTGTTGAAAAAGACTCGCAGCATAGTCAAAATCAAGCCGCAACTGCTGACCAGACTCCGTAACATTCAGAAACAACTCATATTGACAGGACAATATTTCATGTTCCAACAATTCTGTTTCCAGTCCGTAATAGTGAAACTCCGGAATGGGCCTATCCATATTGAACAACACCTTAAGAATGGGCAAATGGCTTAATCCTAGCTGGGCAAGTCCGGCAAAGCTGTAATTCAGATAAGCATCCAGCGTATGCATTACTCGCTTGACCGTCTGCGTGAATTCCGTGAACGTTGCTCCAGAGTCTACCTCACAAATTACTGGAAGCAAGTTAACGCAGTTGCCAATTAGCGGGGACACACCCATATGAGATTGCCCTGCGGTTGGAATACCTACTATTATTTGATTTTGGCCTGTCAGTCTGTGCAAGAAAAGCTGAAAAACAGACAATAACGTCACAAACAAGCTATTGCCAAGCCGAATACTGACTGATTTCAGTTGCTTCACCAGAGGCGCATCCACCACAATGGTGTGCCGTGCTCCGCGCGAAGAAGGAGAGCTGATGTTGCGTTGGAGGGACGGCAAGTCAAGAACTGGCAATGGCTTCGCAAGTACATCCGACCAAAAAGCAAGGGCAGCTGCTCCACCTGCCTCTAACTGGTTTTGCTGCCATGCTGCGAAAACTCGGAACGGAACAGGATCGGGAAGCGTGCAGCGTTCCCCCCTTACACAAGCAGAATAAAATCGTTCCAATTCATGGAAAAACACACCTATGGACCAGCCATCTGCAATCAGATGATGAAATGTAAATGCAGCGATGTGCTTCTCATTCGACGTTTTTAAAAGCTGGATACGGAATAAAGGTTCCCCCGCACTTATTGGGAATACGGTCTCCCTGTCCTTATCCATCCAAGCACGGATATCATGTTTCTGTTCCTCTACAGAAAGACTGCTGATATCATGTAGCGGAATGCTGACAGCCATTGCTGGGGCGATGATCTGCGTTTCTCCGTCCTCCCCCATAAAGGTGCGTAAGGCTTCGTGGCGTTTAACGATGCGATGGACAGCCTCATTAAATTCCTTAACATGTAGCGGACCCCGGAAACGCAGTAAAACAGTCTCATGAAGCGACTGCGATTCCTTAAAATCCGACACCGAGGCGAACCATAATTGCTTCTGATCCGGAGTCAGCTTAATCGTCGATTCCTTAAGGTCTGCAGTTGCAGGAAAAAAAGCCTTATTTAGATCGTTTTCATGAGGGTGCAGATCCGGCAGAAATCCTCCTTTGCGCAGCTCATTAACGCTCTCTTTAATTGCCTGTACAATCCGCACTATATCTTCCGAAGTATGAGCCGTTGACAAAAAACAGTTCCGGCCTTCCCATATATAAATTCCTTTATCCAGCATGTGATAGAAGAATAGTTCCAAGTCACCTTTAAGGACGAAGCGGAACAAGGAACCGAAGTAAACGACCTTTATAGGTATCTGTTCCTCCGTAAAATAGTGATTCAGTTCTGCTGCGAGCGCCTTCGTACGACTATTCAGCTCGTTATTCAGTTGCCCCTTGTCCTTCTCCAACCGCTCTAGTACGGCCAGCGAAGCTGCCATAGCCAGGGGGTGATGGCAAAAAGTTCCCGCTACAAACGTTCGCTGTTGCTCACGCGGTGGATAAGAGTCATCTCCGAAGCTCCACATTCCTCCATCAATTCCATCCATGAACGATGCTTTCCCTGCCACGATACCGATCGGAAGACCGCCGCCAATGATTTTACCGTAAGTTACAAGGTCGGCTTCAATGCCGTACCACGCCTGCGCACCCCCCGGCTGAATACGGAAGCCCGTAATTACTTCATCAAAAATGAACGCGGTCCCGGATTGCTCCGTAATCTGGCGTACTTCCTTCAGAAAAGCTGCGGGCTGGAAATCAGGGCGGCGACTCTGCACTGGCTCTATGAGAACAGCAGCCAGTGCATGGGCATGGGAGCGGATATATTGGAGTGACTCGTCCGTTCCATAGCTGAGCACAACGACATCGTCCACCATGTGCTGTAGTACTCCAGGTGCCAGAGGAGTGGAATGTTGTTCCCTGTCATCCGTTGTCCCCCCCAATGCCAATATTCCATCAAAGGTACCGTGATAGGAACCAGAAAAAATCACCACTTTATCCCGCCCGGTGGCAGCCCGTGCTAACCGAAGAGCCACCATAATCGCCTCTGTCCCCGAGTTATATAGCGCAATTCGTTCCATGCCTGACATTTTGCAAATTTTTTCGGCAATCTGCCCGGCCATATTAGACATCGGTCCAAGGCACATCCCGTTATGTATTTCCTTTACTATCGATTCACGAATAAAGGATGGGTTGTGACCAAACAAATTGACCCCAAACCCCATCGTCAAATCAATATATTCATTACCATCCAAATCCCAAATTTTAGAACCCTCTGCACGTTGGGATATAATCTGATACACCATTTCCTTGAGAGCAAGCCTAAATCCGGCCACATTCCGGTTATTGGCGTATACAGACCTGTATTGCTGAGTATACTCTTTGGTCTTTCGTGTGCGCATCGTGTAATGTTCAATCAGCTTTTGCAGATGCTTTTCCTGCCTAAGTGAAAGTGAATTATGGGCCTGTACATTTATTTTTTGATAAGGAACAAATGCTTTCGATTTTTTTCTGTCTGGCAAAACAGCTGACACAGAAGCCTGTACGGGGGAAACAGAAGTAACTGTGGCAGCTATCTCCTTCATCGCGGATGTCTGAGGCTCGACAGCAGTTTGTAGTGAAAGCGATTCAGGCATTGCCACTGGTGCAAGCCTAGATTGACACAGTATTTCCATCTGCTGCGACATGAGTTGAAGTTGCATTTCTAAAATTCGTTCTCTCCCCGCAAATACATCCTTATTTGATAGCTTGCTTTCTTGTGGTGCGGGGCCTTCTATAGGGATAGTAGATTTTTGACTCCAGCCCGACAAAACGGAAGGTACCGAAGAAGTGATACTAGACGACGCAGCCAGCTGAGGCTCCTCCGAATTCTGGAACAATTCTTCAGAGGTCGAGGCTACCCTATCAGCAATATAGTTTGTCAGCAACTCCAGCGTAGTCAGTGATTCAAAAAACTCGTTCATCGGGATATCCAAGCCAAACGTACTTTTAATGCTGTGTCTAACCTGAGATAGAAGAATAGAGTCTAAACCCAGTTCTAAAAAATGTTTTTGCGGCTCTAATTCGTCTGGACTGAGTTGGGATACACTTTCGATTATTTTTGACAGTTTATTAGTAATCGTAGATTTTTGCGGATTGGAAGCAGATTCCGTCGAAAAATACTCATTCACCATCTTTTCAGACTCCTTTACTATGGGGTATTCAAGGAATTAATTTTATCCTTTCCAACTGTGACGCTAGCCTAAAAAGCACGATATAACCTAGCTAGGGGTACAAGATAAAGTTCTCATAGGAAGGTAAATATGAACGGTCCACTGTATAAGGAACCATCCTTATACTAATAAAATATAATTATCCATCTGGTAAAACGAGGATCTAATTTGTTTTATTAAACCATTAATGGCTAAATTCTTTTATTCAACTTATTATGCAAGATATAGTTTTTTTCCAGTATTGATTCTTAAAAACTCAAATCTTTTCTTTTACTCGCTGACATGCATCCTCATAAACTTTAAAATTTATGACACTTAAAGCTCAAATTAAAGACTCAAAGGCTTGAATATGGTTGCTCTGCCCTTTGCGAGCGATTACAACCACTTGAAAAATATGACCTTTGTTGACTCCTGTCGATTCAGCGCAGCCTCACGGCCCAATTGCGATTTTCTTCCTCTCCGACCGACTCTTTCATAACTGATGCCTATACTACTAAAAATGCCAAGTCCTAAGAATAGAACCTGACATTTTATCAAATTTGGAGCGTAAAGACGTCGAAGTGCACTTTACTCAATTTTTCGGCAAAATCAATACGGGAGTGGCCAATTCACTTAACGTCTCACATTAATATACGTTCGCATGTCAAGAAGCCACTTCGTTTCTTGACATTAAGCGAACCAGAACTGCCTTTGATCTGGGGTTAGTGGGATGACCGTTTCATCCACGTCCACTGTCGATACTTCTGAAGGGTCGGCTATAGACACACTTTGCTTACCTGGACCTGGGCCTTTCCCGTTCGGGGTCAGATCAGGCAAGAATCCCCCTTTACGCAGCTCATCTACACTGTCCTTGACAGCTTGTATGATTCGCGCAATATCTTCCTCCGTATGAGCGGTCGACAAGAAGCAGTTCCGCCCTTCCCAGATGTAAATACCCTTTTCCAGCATGTGATAGAAGAAAAGCTCCAGATCACCCTTGAGTACGAAGCGAAATAGTGAACCAAAGTGAACAATCTTCATGGGTATCTGCTCATTGGTAAAGTAACTATTTAACTCTACTGCCAACGCCGAAGTACGGCTGTTCAACTGATTTTGCAGCTGTTCGCCGTGGTTTTCCAAATAATCCAACACTGCTAGGGATGCCGCCATCGCCAGCGGATGATGACAGAACGTACCGGCTACAAAGGTTCGCCGATGCTCATTCTGAGGATAGGAACCATCTCCGAAGCTCCAGGTGCCACCGTCAATCCCATCCATAAAGGCGGCTTTCCCTGCTACGATACCGATTGGCATCCCTCCGCCAATAACTTTACCGTAGGTCACAAGGTCAGCTTGTACACCAAACCACGCTTGAGCGCCTCCCGGTTGAATTCGGAAGCCTGTAATCACTTCATCAAAAATAAAAGCTGTACCGGATTGCTCCGTGATTTTACGAACCTCCTGCAAAAAGGCCTTCGGCTGAAAATCAGGACGACGACTTTGCACCGGCTCCACTAGCACAGCAGCCAGCTCCTGCCCATGTGTACGTATATAATCCAGCGATTCGTCCGTTCCATAGTTAAGTACAACGATATCGTCCACCATATGCTGCAAGATGCCAGGCGCCAAAGGTGTGGATTTCTCCTTATTATTGCCTGCACTACCCAACGCAAGCACACCATCGAATGTACCGTGATAGGAGCCGGCAAAAATGGCTACTTTAGCTCGCCCGGTGGCAGCACGCGCCAAACGGAGGGCAACCATAACCGCCTCGGTGCCGGAATTGTACAAGGCGATCCGTTCTACACCGGTCAGCTTGCAAATCTTCTCGGCGACTTGTCCTGCCATGTTGGACATGGGTCCGACACACATGCCGTTCTTTAGCTCTGCCTCAATTTTTTCACGAATAAAGGCTGGATTGTGTCCAAACAGATTAACACCAAAGCCCATGGTCAAATCTACATATTCATTCCCATCCAAATCCCAAATTTTGGACCCGTCTGCACGTTGAGATACAATTTGATAGACCATTTCCTTTAAAATAGGCCGGAAGCCAGCTACATTACGGTTATTCGCGTAGACAGACCGATACTGCTGAGTGTACTGCTTGGTGCTTCGCGTCCGAGCAGTATAGCGCTCAATCAGCTCTTGCAGATGTTGTTCTTGTCGGTGTGAAAGCAATTCATGGGCTTTGACCTCCAGCTTTTTATAAGGCGTAAACGGTTTTGCTTCATGGCCCGCTTTCTTCGGAACAGCTAGTATCGGTGGTACAGTAGCTAATGCAGTTGCGACTTCCTGTTTGGTTTCAATCTCTGCGCTTTCTCTATTTGCTGACGGCAAATCCCTTTCCGGTTGAAATGATTGGGAAACGGAGGTCGGAGGAGTCGGTTGAGTTCGGAGCACATCAAGCTGCTGTGACATCACGTGCAGCTGCTGCTGCAAGATCTGCTCGACACTCGCAGAAGTCGCTATTACTGTTGTGCTTTGAAATGGCTCTTGCCCGGACGTAACTATTCCATGAGACGATGTACCAATTGCGCTGGAATCCTGCCCTGTCCAGGTTGATACCGTAGTAGCTTCTACCCGATGAAGGGGTATTTTCGGTTGGTTTTCCACAGCACCCACCGCTGCCTCGTCTGAATAGGAAATACTTACCTGATCTGCGACGTAACTAGTCAACAGTTCGAGCGTGGTCAGCGATTCAAAAAATTTATTCATTGGGACATCCAGGTCGAATGTATCCTTGATGCTGTGGCGGACCTGGGACAAATTAATGGAGTCCAGCCCTAGTTCTAGAAAATGTGTTCGCGGTTCCAGTTCCTCAAGACTAAGTTGTGACACATTACCGATCATTTTCGCTAGCTTTTGTTGAATGGAATATTTATGCTTTTCCGTAAACGACGCTGACGTCGAATACTCATTCTCCATAATTTCAGACTCCCTTACTATTGTATTTTTATAGGGTGCAGTCTGCTCCGCTCGAACCTGTTCTGGTACATGAATCCAGCACCTTTTTCTTTCAAACGGATACGTAGGCAGAGAAACCCTTTTGTACGGATGACCTGCGTATATCGTGTCCCAGTCTATCTGTGCCCCCTGTACGTACTTCACTGCTACTTGCTCCAGTGCTTGCAAAGTGTCCGAGCTTCCGACGGCTGTTTCTGTACCACCACTGCTATCTACTTTTCCAATGTATACACCTTCAATGGCCTTGCCCTGCTCATGAAGCTGAAGTAATTTTGCTTTCAGAGCCTCCGCTCCTTCTGCTATCACAGCCACTCGGTATGTTAAGTGGCTTCTGCCCCTGTTAGCCGTATAGCAGACATCCTCCATCGGCAATTCTTCCTCACGTTCAAAGCGATCCACGTACCGTGCAATCAACTCACTTAAAGCTCCTTCAGTTCGCGCCGACAGTGTCAGCAGCAATGGCGATGATCCATTTTTTCGGTCGGTGGTTTCTTGGTCCGCACCCTTTTTCGCTATATATTCTTCCAGCACCACGTGACAGTTTGTCCCGCTGAAGCCAAAGGAACTCACCCCGCATCTTCTCGGGAATCCGTCTGTCTTCCATTCCCTCAGTCTAGTGTTGGCATACACCGGAGATTCTTCAAAATGGATGTTCCGGTTGGGTGTGCGAAAATGAACGAGCGGTGCAATCTGCTGATGCTTCATCGACAGCACACATTTGATCAATCCCGCAATCCCAGCAGCTTCGTATAAATGCCCAATATTCGTTTTGACCGTGCTTATCGCCACAAACTGCTTGCGCTGTGTAAATCTGCGGAAAGCCTGGGTAATGCCCTTAATCTCAACGGGATCGCCTAGCTTGGTGCCGGTACCGTGAGCTTCAATATAACTCACTGTCTCGGGATCAATCCGTGCATCACGCCACGCCTGCGAAATGACTTCTGATTGAGCCAGTGCATTAGGCGCAGAAATTCCAATCGTACTGCCGTCCTGATTAATCGCGCTTCCTTTAATCACACCCAGAATGTGATCTCCGTCTTTTTCCGCTTGGCGAAGCGGCTTTAAGAGAACGGCTCCAACGCCTTCGCCCCAGCCTGTGCCGTCCGACTGATCGTCGAATGCTCGTGCCCGGTCATCGGAGGATTCCATACCAATGCCAGCTTTCAACGGCAGCAAAATGGTCTTCACTCCACCGGCCAAAGCCATCTCGCAGTCTCCATTCAAAATCGACTTACACGCCAGATGTACCGCCACGAGTGACGAGGAGCATGCCGTATCAATGGTCAGTGCTGGACCTTTTAAATCAAGCAAATACGCAATCCGGCTGGAAATAATGGACGATAAATTACCAATGGCAAAGTTCGGCAGCGCGCCTGGTTCCACCTCGGACAACAAACGCTCGTATTCAAAGCTGGTTTTGGAAAAACCGACATACACACCGACCTTTTTGCCAGCCAGCTGCTTCCCTCCATACCCCGCATCCTCAATCGTGCTCCAAGCAGTTTGCAGAAATAAACGTTGATTCGGGTCCATGAGTGAGGCTTCCCGTGGAGTCAACTTAAAGAAGGAGTAATCAAACTTGTCTACTTCATCCAGATAGCCACCTTCGGCGATTTGCATATTCCGTCCTTCCGTATTCAGATGAGAAATGAAATCTTCGGCATCTTTGCTTCTTTCGTCGCTGTACGGGCCGATATTGTCAGCGCCTGATGCCACATTCGCCCAAAACTGTTCCAATGTTTCCGCTTGAGGAAACTTACCTGACATGCCGATGATGGCGATATCCCGGTCCTCCGACTCCTCCTTGGATTCAAACTGCGGTTCTGTGTTCACCTTATGACCTAAGCCCTGACTGGATATATATCCAGCTAGCTTGGCGATAGTCGGATAAGAGAAGAAGTCCGTTACCTCAATATGAATCCCGAGTTGTTCCTCTAATTGGTCCACGATCTGAACGAGTTGTAAGGAAGTTACGCCAATATCAAAGTAGCTGTCTTCCTTCCCAATTGACTGTACATTTAAAATAGCTTGGCAAATCCCAATCAGTTTTTGCTCGATCTCACCTTGAGGTACAGGGGCATGGTTCGCTTCCTGTATATTTCGAGCGGCCTCGGTCAGGGATGCCAAAACTACATCAAATTCTCCCTGCTCGTAGCTCTGAGCCAGCTTGTAGCGCTGAACCTTTCCACTAGTAGTTTTGGGAATACGGCGGATTGGAACTACATCTTGAATATGCCATCCTCCCCGATAATTCAAATGGCTTTTCAGCCTTTGGACTAGTGGCAAAAATAACTCTATTTTTTTCGTGTGCATCACAAAAACAACAATACGGTCCTGTCTAGTTTGTGCATCATGTACACCGCAGACAGCTATTTTCCCCAGATCCACCCCGTCCAGTTCCTCTGCAATCCTTTCAATATCATGCGGATAAATGTTCTGGCCGTTCACGAAAATAATATCCTTGGCTCTGCCTGTAATCACCAGTCGTCCGTTTCTCATAAAACCCAAATCTCCGGTAATAAGCCAGCCATCCTCTGTCTTGACCTTTGCGGTAGCCTCGGGATTGTTATAGTACCCGGCAGTCACATTTTTGCCGCGAATTTGGGTGTATCCGATTACATTGTCCTTTAGCACCTGATTTTGCTCATCACAAATGCGAACGGAAGTGCTGGCCATGGGGTAGCCCAAATCCGCAAACGTAAGACAACGCTTATCGGATGAATCTACTTCTTCTATAGGTTCACCTACATGCAACTGCTGCCGATTTAAATGAATGGTAACAAAATTATCTTTATCCAAAGGTGGAGTGGAAACACCTACGCTTGCCTCTGCCAAGCCGTATACAGGATACATGATATTTTTTTTTAATCCATGTACACTCATGGCTTCCATAAAAACATGGCAAAGCTCCACCGATATGGGCTCAGCCCCATTTAAAATCATGCGAACACTTGACAAATCCCAGTTATCCGCTGTTTTAGATTTATATTGATCAAGGAAAAATTTATAGCCGAAGTTAGGAGAACAGATTTGAGTCACCTTATGATCCGACACCTTTTTTAGCCATAATGAAGGACGTCTTATAAAAAGAGCTGTTGGCATAATAAGCTGCTTGGCATGGGCGATGACACAAGTTAAATGAAAAGCGATCAATCCCAAATCATGTGTGAGTGGCATCCAGCCCAGATACGTATCACTTGAAGTCATTCCCGTTTGACTGGCGATATCCCGAATATTGTATACGAGATTCTCATGCGTCAGCATGACTCCCTTAGGATCACCTGTCGAACCAGAGGAAAATTGAATAAACGCCAAATCCTCCGGTCTGGATTCATGTATGGTCCCTTTGTTCTGATCGGAATAATCAAAATCATGACTAGAAAAGGTCGCTTTTTTTACAGAATCAAAGAAATCCAGCATCTCATGCTGGTGAGAATACTTTTCTAGCTGCTCTAATACTTTATGATCCGCAATCATGTAAGGACAAGTAAGGGTACTCCAGATTTTAAACAGCTTCATTTTATGTTCATCATTATTTCCGATACTTACAGGTACGGGGACGATTCCCCCGAGCAGACAGCCCCAAAACACATTCACAAAGGTATGATTGTCTTCAATTTGCATAATTAGCTTATTGCCAGGCTCTACTCCTTTTTCCTGCAATTGATGAAGTACCTGCAGTGCTTGCTCCAGAAGTTGACTGTAGCTTACATACTCCTCCTGTGTATCACCCGAAATGAAAATAATTCCATTTTCAGCTCTACTGGCTCGGTCCTGAATGATTTCAATTAAAGTTTGAAACTGCTCCATCCTGATCCCTCCTCAAAAGGTCTAAAACTTCCTCCTGCTCTCCTGCAGATACTTGTTTGGTTTGCAATATCAGGCGAATACACTCCAGCGCTTCGCGTCTTAGTTCATAAGCAGAAGAAGATTTGCCCGATTCTATACTTTTGAGTAACTCCTCCAACCTGCGAATAGGCAAAATAACCCCCTTATGATACTCATCCTCATTCCAATTCGCATTGGGTGTGGACACCGCCACCGCCAGCGGTTTGACCAACCAATCACGGATCGAAAAACGACGTTCCAGTTCAATCCGATCCAAGTCTCTGTCCAAGGAAAGCACCTCAAAAGCGATGTTTGTTTCCTTAGCCAAGTTTTTCAGTACCGTTCGCGGTCCTAATTCAATTCCCTGCTTCACCCCATGTTTCTCCATATACTGCATTGTTTGTATCCACCGCACTGGACGGACCATTTGCAAATGCAAGCCTTGACGAATGCTGTTGGCATCCGTATATGGCAGTGCTGTAACATTAGAAATGACAGGCCACCGTGGTTCATGGAACGTATATTTTTGCAACTCCAATGCTAATCGGTCAGCAGCATGCTGCATAAGCGGACTGTGAAAAGGGCCGCTTACCTGCAAACGGGTAATTTGGAACCCGCGTTGCTCTAATTGTTCCGCCAACGCAGCAACAGAGGCATGATGACCAGAAACGACGTATTGATAGGAAGAGTTATAACATGCGATGGTAATAGGCTGACTGGTTACGGCATAATGATCGCACAGCTCTTCTAGCAGGTTTAAATCAGCCCCACGAACAGCAACCATGCAACCCACTCCGGCCTCTGAGGCTTCTTCCATAAAGCGTCCCCGTTCTTGTACCACCCGCAAAGCATCGCCAAACGACAGGACTTCGCTGCTTACCAATGCAGAATACTCACCCAAACTATGCCCTGCCGAAAATTCGGGAATAATCCCAACATCGTGCATGTAACGTCTGAATGCGATTACACTGATCGTGAGAAGTGCCGGCTGGGTGTAGGATGTTCTCGATAATTGGGAGATGGGTCCTTCCATACATAAAGTTTTCAAATCATACCCCAAAATATCAGCAGCCTCTTCAAAGATGTGATCTGCCTCTGAAAAACCACCATACCATGCCGATCCCATCCCGATATACTGAGACCCTTGTCCCGAAAAAAGCAAAGTCATGCGATTCATGTCCAACCCCTTTCCTCACCATAAAAAAGCGGTAAAACAAATGTTTTATGGGATTCAGATGTTCACATTCCTATGTATTTAAGATAGATACAGCAAAAACAACAAAATGTCTTGCCACAAACAGTAATCGACATGTTAAAGTAAATCGTTTTTGAGTTTCATGATGTAGTTAGAAATAAAAGTGTGTAAGTAGACTTGGAAGTGTAGAAAAATGGAGTGTGCTGGAAGTTCAGAGTTGATACTTAGAAACTTCAGCATCATAGATGAGTGTAAGACATAGATTAAAGCTATTAATTTATTATAAACATTAAAATGAATTAAAGTACAGTGATATATACTACATATATTTTATAAACAAAAAGAATACCCTCTTTTGTTTAAAAAAAGGAATTGTTTTCAGCTTTTAAATGAATTTACATGAAAATTTCATATTCTAAACTATTGACTGGCATCTATCGTTAAACCAAAAAAGCCGCCAATTCGGCGACTTCTTATACATAGTTGTTGTCCTTCGACAGTAATCGACGGTTAGGTGTCGTCATAGATACGTAACTAAATGAGCAGAAAACTCCAAAGCAGTCTATCTCCTTATGCAGTTTCCTTGATGACTACAATACGCAAGCGGCTAGTGTCGATCATCCACTGACTTGGTTGTGGCTTCGTTCAAACGCTGTAAAATGGTAACAGCTTCGGCGCGTGTGACTAGCGCTTTCGGGTGAAGGTATCCTTCATTAGCGGTAAGGACCCCCATCTTGGTTAGGGTGTAGAATGCTTCTGCCTTTTGATCTTGGAAATCTCCATCATAATCGTACTCTTCTCCAGTCTTGTCGATGTACAACACCGGATAGTAGGCCGAGAAATTGTCATTGTAATTCGCCTGACGAACTTTCATATCCTTGTACTGCGCAGCTGCGGAAATCACTTCCTCAATCTCAGGATGAAGCGTCTGATTGGTATAATCCGTCCGAAGAGAGGCAATCATCATCACATCCCAGCGGGTCAATGGTTTGTCAGGCTTGACATAGAATTGATAATTTGGATATTTCCCGCTAACACTTTCAGCATACGGCCAAACATAGTCCCCGTTGAATATTGCTGCAAAATCTTTATTCGCCCAGTGTTTACGCGCATCCACAAAGTCGGAAGGTTCGCCGGAAGAATGATCGATTTCTGGAAAAAGCTTGTGAAACATATGTACAAATTCTGCTTTCGTTATGGTTTTGCTTGGCTTGAAGGTCCCATCTGCATAGCCCTTGACAACGCCCTTGTCGACCATGGAACGAATCGATTCGGCAGCCCATTCATATTTTGTTCCTTCCACATCAGAAAACGTGTTTGCAGCGAATGCAGATTGACCGAAAAACAGTGTCGTCGCAACCAACGGGGTGATAAGCCATTTCTTTTTCAACATCTCTTTACACTTCCTTTAGGTAAAATTTATGTATGAAATAGTTCTCTAGACTCAATTTTATATCGGCATTTCAAAAGAAAATGATGATATTAGAGAGAAGAAAAAGTACTGTTAAACAGTATTTTGGAATATCGACAAACAGTGTTTGAAAAATGCTATGGATACAAGTTCTAATGCTTCTCCATATTCAGTTAGACCCGTCGGGAATTGAGAAAGCTTGTGGAGGCCTTCATGGGCCAACTTTTCCCGTATTACTCTTTCGACCTAAGCCTGTAAGTCCGACCCTGGCATCAATTAACCGCTTCATGCGATGAGGAATCTGCATTAGTGTACTCTGCCCGTTAGTTAAAAAACAGCCGAGTGCTCGGCTGTTTTTGGTAGAGTTGAACTATCGTTCTCAGTCTTTAGCGAATTCCAGCCCATAGGACTGGGAACTTTTGTCCCTGGATATCGCTATTTCTTAGTAGCAATCAGCGAGATTAGGTTCATATACTTCCCGTCATCTGCATTCAGCAATGCATTATTAGCACGTGCATAATCGTTGTTGCACTGAAGCCATTCATACCAAGCTTTCGAGAAGCATCTCATTTCTCTTACCGATTCAACGTAAATATTTGGCGACTGTTGCCATAATTTCCGCCACCAATCGCATGTATGCCACTGATTATCAACCTCACTAAGTGACAAGAACGGCTGCAGTTCCACGGGTATAACCCCATCAAACTCCATCTTTATCCCTGGCATCGCTATAGCCAATTTACCTCCTTCTTTAACTAGCGGCGCAAGATGGTCATCTAAGTACTGCTCATTCGCTCCAAAATATTGATACGCATCTACGCTTATAACTGCATCAAAGTATTGTTCCGCAAAAGGCAAGTGGCAGGCATCTGCAGGGATGGGGATAATTTGGCTTTCCAAACCAAACTCTCTGAATCTTCTATAGTTTTCAGTTGCACTAATCCATAAATCGACAGCAAACACGGTTATGCCAAACTTTTGCGCCAAATAGATAGAAGTAAGTCCGGTCCCACAGCCCAAATCCAGCACTCGCATTCCTTTCTGCAAAGGCAAATTTTCCGATAGCTCCTCGAGCATGATAATCGAACTAGGCCCCATTAAATTTGCTCTTATGAAATCTACGTCATCTAGATCTCGACGGATCATTTCTGCTGACCCCCTCCTACTTTCTTCATTTCATATTTCCAATAAAGCAATTCTTCATCTTTGTGATCAATTTCGAACCCTAACTTCAATAACAAATTCTTAGAGCTGATATTGTCAGGTACGCATCTTGCCGTTATGATTTGAACTTCTTCATGATTTAAGGACCACTCTATTAATTTTTGACTAGCTTCATAGCAATAGCCTTTGCGGCGATGGCTTTCATTCGTTGCAAAACCGATCTCAATCATACCGTTCTGATCAGGATCTCCTAAAAAACCAATCCCTCCAACAATTTCTTGGGTACCCTTCTCCACAATGATCCAAGAGTCAAAACCTCTAGTGCCATTATTTTTTATCAAAAGTTCTCGAAAATAAGGTAAAGCTTCAAAGAAATCAGGACCCGGCCATTCATCACTGGTTTTATAACCCAAAGCTTCAATAGCACCTATATCACGTCGGGCTGCTGCTTCGATTAAATTAAGATCAAGTGTTTTTAATATGAGCCGATTCGTTTGAAGTTTCATGTATTGTCCACCTTTCTATTTACTTAGATTGATTCTTTCATTCAAGAAGTCTGGATGTATTTGACCAAATTGGAGTAATTCCCTTCTATCCCCCTTTGCAAAAAATTAAAAAAGGGCAGGAATGAACATACGTCATTCCTACCCTCATATCACCTGCTATTTGAGCCACAAAAAAATCCGCGCTGAACCAGCACGGATTGGACTCATTATAACAGGTATCCCTAAGGATCTGGTAATATCCGTTGTTCTTAACTAATTCCGAAGCTTTCAAATCCCACCCGTAATACAAAAATTGGGCAGACGAATAGTAGGTGCATGAAAACCTCTTTTTATGGAATTGGATTAGTAAAGAACAGCTCCAGACAAAAAAATCTCTCCTTAGTGAATTACCCTTATTATACCAGGGCCAATTTTATCTGCCAACCTTTCACATGTTACAAAAGCGTTTCATTAGGACAATCCTGCTGGTTAGCTTAAAAGCAACCGAGTGATCGGCTGCTGTAGTAGCAGCAATTGCATCATGACCCTACAGGCCTTTTCCCCCTAGAGCACGCAGTTTAATGGGCTCCGCTCCGATAATCAACGGTCGGCCGCGTTGTATCGACGCCAGTACCTCTTCATTCTTAAGACTGGCTGCATGGGCATCTGCATCTTTCCACAGTTCGGTCACATACACCGCATTCGGGTCGTCGTCTGACACATTGACTATATACAAATAGCAGTCATTATTCGACTTCAACAGATCGGCCGCTTCTAGCAAGATGTCTGCAAGAGTGTCCCTTTGCCCTGGACGTGCCGTCAACTTTCCATACATAGCAAAATGGTTCATGATCCTCATCCTACCCTCGAGTGATATTTGATCATCTTATCATAATGTTCCGCAATGTCAGCGCTAATTTCAGCAAGCTTCTCCACAAGCGCTAAAAGATAGTCGGTACCATTCCTCCATCCATACGGATTGGAGAACCTTTAAATGCAGATGCATAAGGACTACATACAAATGTAGCTAGTCTACCTATTTCAATAGGCTTGATAAATCGCTGTATTTCAGATTGAGGCAGGTTTGTAACCATAAAATCTTTCTCTTTTTCTGAAAAAGTCATATCTTCATGAGGATACATACTCTCAATTATTTGGTGTACATTCTCAGAGAGTGTTGGTCCTGGCATGATCGTATTGACTGTAACTTCTGTTCCTATTGTTAATTTAGATAAGCTTTTTGACAATGACAACAACATAGATTTTGTCATACAATACTGAGGCATTTGTCCTGAAGGCATAATTGCTTCTTCACTCGCAATAAAAATAATGCGACCATAACCATTTCTCAACATTTTAGGTAAATAAAATTTTGATAATCCATTTGCAGCAAGAACGTTAGTGCGGAAGTATTTTTCCCATACTTCATCGTCTACGTCCTCATATTGCATAATTTCATAAATACCCATATTGTTAACTAAAATATCAATTTCGGGGTATTTTTCAAATAAGGCTTCTCTTTGTCCAATATCTACAATATCGGCTGTAGCATTTTGAGGGGAGGTAGCTGGGAAATCTGACTTAATTTCATTTACAGTTCGTTCTACCTCTTCATAATTTCGTCCATTAATTAGTACATTAACACCTTCTTTGGCTAGTTCAATGGCAATTGCTTTACCTATGCCTTTCGTTGATCCTGTAACTAAAGCTGTTTTATGGTTTAATCCCATATCCATAATACACTTCTCCTTTTTAAAATAGTCTTGTGCTCCGGATAGTGATTATATTATCTTGTCTGGATTGTCCAGTAACTAGCATATTGCGCCAAAGTTCTTGTTTAACACGCCAAATGATAAAACTAATTAGGCAGTCCTAGCGTGCTTCTGATATCGAGTTTGTACCTAAATGTTCAGTCCGCCAATTTGAAGGTGTATCCCCCTCCCATAGGCGGAAGGCGCGATAAAACGAGTTCTGGTCTTCATATCCAATCAAGAATGCCACCTCTTTAATATCGAGCGAGGGGTCTGCCAAGTACTCTCGTGCCTGCTCATGCCTAGCTTGTGTCAATAGAAACTTGAAGCTCGTATTTTCGTCAGTAAGCCGGCGCTGCAAGGTACGATCGCTCATACTGAGCTCCTTCGCCACAGCCTGAATGTCAGGACGCCCTCCTGTAAGGCTACGTTTCATGATCCATTTGACCATCTCAGTAATTGAGCGGCTGCGCTGCTGTTCATTCAACGATCGGTCCAGAACAGGAGTCAGGATTTCCAGCAACTCTTCGTTGTACGAGGCAAAGGGGCGGTCCAGATCTCTTCGGTGTAGCGTCAATCGGTTACATTTTGCACCAATCCGGATACGACAGCCAAAGTAAGCTTCAAGGGCTTGTACATCGCCCATGGAGTGCGAAAATTCAACAAGCTGCGCTGTCAAAGGTTGACCTGTGCCCCGGCGTCCAATCTCCAGAAGACAAGCCAGCGTGATACCAACCAGCATCGGCGGACCAGATTGCTCGGGAGACAGCCATTCCAGATCAATTGTACAGTGCTCGCCCTCCTCAGTGATATGTAGGTTTTCCGGGGGACACAGTTGTTTGTACCGAGCCATTCGGTTTAGAGCGTCGCGGTAGTCCCGAGCGTGGTAAGTCGCTAAGACAGTCGGTGGATACTTCGCTGTATCAAAGACGGTTGCAAGCTTGATGATTCCTTGGGCAGTGTCACCCATGAGATCAGAATATGCCTGCCAGATCGCGAAATATTGGGTGGTGGTGACTACTGGTTCAGTAATAATGGCGATCGGCAGTCGTGCTTTGCGAGCTACATCGTGGGCGCCAAACCCTAATTGACATAATCCTGCCCACAATCCTGGCGGGATTTTAATACGGTCAGAGGTATGAGACTTCATACGTACGGGGCCTCCTTTATCTACTTACATATTCATTAGTTTTGGTTGCGATGGGGTCCCTCTTAAGTACACATAAGAATACTCTTAAGTACGTTAAGGTGTCTACATTAACGTACTACGCTGCGGAAAATGTTACATCTTCTTGTTATCTATGATATTTTCAATCAATGAAGAGGAATATGGCGAATTACTTAATCATGATAAATTTTTGTTAATGGCATGAACGACTCATCCTCAACACCAAAAAAAACACACCCATATGTTTATGAGTGTGTTTTTAAAACCTCAAATTACCGACACTCCTAGGAATGTCGTTCCCTCCATGCTTCTTATATTTAAAAATTAAGGTTTCAAGAAAGGTCCGTTTTCACCAATCTTACCGGGAGTAGGATTACCCGGGAGATCAAGTACATATACCCTTAAGTTTCCTTTGCCCGAAACTGTCAGATTGAGCGTCCCATTCGTGACCTCTTTGACGTCTCCAGTGATGGCATCTTTATAAGTGCCGTTAGGAATATTCCGAAAAACAGCTGATTCACTAACAGTAACTAAAGCATAACTGTCTATGCCTTTCGACGAATCCGTATAACGTCGCTTGTACGCCATTTGTCCGCTTACATCCTTCGTAGAATACTGACCTTTCTGCAAGGCAGGAATACTTCTTCGAATTTGATTCAGTCGCTGAATGTGCTTTACTAGTGGGTGCTGCAGGGTTTGAGCAACCGAACCTGAAGCAGAAGCTACCTGTCCGAAATCGGAGGCTACTACTGTACCTTCAATATGATCTCCATAATAAGCACGTCCTGTGGTTGCTAATGGACACGTTGGACCACAGTCGATTGGCTTGCCTGCCTGAAATTCAATTTCTGAGCCATAATACAATGTTGGAATTCCACGGAAAGTCCACATTAAACTCATATTCTCAGCCCATGCAGCCGTGCCCCCCATATACCGAGTCGATGACTTGTTAGGTCCATAATCATGGCTATCTACATACACTACGTTATAGGTCGCATCGTTATAACTGTCATCCGAATCCTTGCCATTCCAAAATGCGTTATTCGCATCACTAAAATTCATATGCATCCTCATATCAATTACATTCATCCCGGAGGATTGTGAATGGTCCGGTTCATGATACAAATTCCCTTTGAGGAATGCATTATCGGATAAAGGCTGATTGGCTGTACCAAGATTATTTTCGTGTTGATATTGTTTCAGCGCAGCTGCTTCATCATTGGTGCTATACTCTTTGCGTTCCTTCCAGGTGAAGAATTGAGCCGAATGATTCACAGAACCTCGGTTCCATTTATCGTTGACGAAAGCGCCTACTTCACCGAACATATAGAAATTACGTCCTTTTTCACCAAACTTCTCAATGGCCCGCTCCTGCGCTGCAGGAAGAAAATGACGGTTCCAGGTAACGCGAGGAATGTGCACAGCGGTGTCTATCCTAAAGCCGTCCACACCCATATCTATAAATCGATTGTACGCTTCAATTAAATAATCTTGGACAGGCTTTGACTCTGTATTAAAGTCAGCCAGATCCTCATGCAGCCAACAACTCCGTGAATCTTCCCCTTCCCAATTGCCGATCCAGCAACTGTGATAGTACTGTGAAGGAAACATGCCAGTGGTGGGGTTTGGCCATTGGCAATTGTATGTTTTTGAGTTAATTGGGATTCCCCAATTCCGGCATGTGTTGCCCTCTGGTTCCTTCGTTGACCATAGGTCACCGTTATACGGCTTACCTACGTTATTCTGCTGAAGGCCATCATACTCGATTCCTTCTTGAGGTTCGTCATAATACCAGCTCCACTGATTATCTTGAATACCAAATACCTTTGGCGTGAATAAACCTTTTGCACCCCAGCGGCTAGAGTGGTTGTACACAACATCCTGTATGATTTTAATATCTTTGTCGTGTGCAGCATTAATCAAATCCTGGTATGTTGCACCAGGTGACTCTAACCTGGGATCCACTCGAAAAAAATCGTAACCATGATAGCCGTGAAAGTCATAGTCAGATCGATTCAATACAACTGGTGTAATCCAAATCGCTGAGAAGCCAAGAGCCTTGATATAATCCAGTTTATTGATTAACCCTTGAAAATCGCCCCTAAACATTGGATCATTGTTGGCTGCATTGCCACTTGAAACATGATTCGCACCACCTCGGTTGTTCGAAGGGTCCCCATCATAGAATCTGGCAGTCATCACAAAGTAAATTGAATCTTCACGCATATCTGTTCCGATCGGGCTTCCCTTTGAAGCAGGAGGTGGTGAAGTTCCTGTTGTTGCACTTACCTCAATACTACTTTCCGATTTGTTGGCTGGTTCTGCTTTATCGTATGCCTTAACTGTATACGTATATGTCGTTTTCGCCTCCAATAATGAATCTTGGAAGGTAGTACGGGTCGTCGTATAGACCTTTTTGCCTTTAGTTCCTCCTGTGCGAGTGATCTCATACCCGCCGATCCCACTTCCACCAACATTATCAACAGAAGGATCCCATTCTAATTGGATTCGTAGTCGATCCGCATTGGCTGTCAATCCTTGAGGTATAGAAGGTGCTTCTAAATCAATAACTGGAGGGTTACACGGATTCTTAGCTCCTGTTGTTGTGACAATGCCGTCTTTGATAGTACTTAAACCAGCAACTAAATGATAATCAGCGCCTTTATTATTATCCCAGACAGAGCCGTTGTTAAATGCTGCTTTCATCGATGTTTTAGAGCCAAGATCAATAGTTTTTTTGGCCCAATCCAAGCAAGCGCTTTCATTCATGCTGATACCCGGCGGGGATGTCCAGGATGAACCATCGGGAGCATAATGGATATTTACATCGCTCCAGCCACGGCTTTTCTTAAAATAGTAAACTATCGCTTGGTTGTCTGGAAGGGCTGTCAAATCAAGGTTTTTCGGATGTTGCATCGGAGATATTTTGCTTGATGAGAGAACCGTTGCGATAGAGATCGTAGTCTGATACTCTACTACCGTCGGCGATGTTTTCGGAGGCTTTCCATGAAAGCTTTACTGATGTACCTGTAACGTTTTTAGGCAAATCATCAGCATTGATCGGCGTAACAACACTTACTGATGTTAATACAAGTATTCCCGTGATCATGAGTAAAAATAAGCGTTTCCAGGATCTTCGTTTATAACTCCTCATTCTCTACGTCCCTTCATCTATATTCTTCTGGTCGCACACTACAATAAACGATCTCTCCCTTCTCTTTTCTCATACAAATGATTATGCTAGCACTTTCATGGATTATTTTATGTTTTATATGGAAGAATTTAGAGTGGAATATGTTGATTTATAAGGAGGACATAGCGGATTTTATGTAAAAGCTTCTTTTTCTCTTTACGTGTAAATTAAACCTATTCGAAATCTCAGCAACTTAAAAATGATCAAGCAATAGAATGCGGATGTGGAGCGATGCTCGCTTGTGTTTTATGGTGGGCAAAATTATTTTGCTCACCATTTCAAAGGTTTACTGATTACTAAAATGCATTCCAAAATTTCAGTAGATCAATACTGTTTGGTTCTCTCCAGGATCCTATATCTCTCTCTTATGATGGATCGAAAAAAAGAGCGGATTTAAATAGTTCTTCGAATCACGCTTTTGGTTGCTGCCGCCTCAAAAATCGTCTCAATCAGCACCAATACACGGTGTACTTCTTCATTTTTGATCGCAATCTCCGCTTTTCCTTCGATGGTAGAGACAAAATTCTCATAAAAGCTTTCTGCAGCAGCAGGTATTTTCTCAATCGGGAATTTAAGGGTGGATTCCTCAGACGGCGGCGCCATCGTTTTCGTCAATCCTTGACCTGCTTGAATCGGCTTGGGTTCCACGTGAGCGACATCTGGATTTCGGGTGACGATCTCTCCACTCAAATCCCAATCTCTAATCATTGCGGTTCCTTCAGTTCCTTTAATATACCAGCGCGGCAGCTTTACGTAATTGGTTGTACCCACTTCAATGACTGCGGTCAGACCGTCCTTGAACTCAATAAAGCTGGTAAAGCCGTCATCCACTTCAGTCCCCAAAATATAGCTAAGGGTAGCAGCTACGCTTTCTATTTTGCTGTCCGTAATCTGAAGCAGCTGGTCCAACAGATGTACTCCCCAATCCAGTAGCATTCCTCCTCCATACGCCTTTAGTTGCCGCCAGTCACCTGGGATGCCATTAGCCCCCTGAACTCGCGATTCCAAGTGGAAAAGATCACCCACGGTCTTATTGCCAATTATATCTTTGATAATTCGGAAGTCTTCATCCCATCTACGGTTCTGATGTACTGTAAACACACGATTTTCTTTCTTCGCCACCTCAACAATGTCCAATAAATCCGCGCTCGTTATCGTAACCGGCTTTTCACAAATGACATGTTTTCCGGCTTGTAGTGCTTGGATCGCGATTTCCTTATGAACATCATTAGGTGTTGCTATCAAAACAATATCCACGGCCTGATCGGCCAGAACGGCATCCAGGCTAGGGTATGTTTTATAGCCGGCAGCCGCAGCCAGTTCCATTCGGTAATCGACAATATCATATACACCGCCAACGGCAAGTTGCTGATTAGATTCGATCAATTGAACATGGTAGCTTCCCATGCCTCCATAACCGATAATGACTACATTGTATATACGATTGCCCATTTTCATCTTCCTCCACTCCTGATTTAAGCCCACCGCATATCAAGTGGTTGCTCATAGATCAATAAGTTTTAATGTTCTCGTAACTCTCCCTTCCCTTCGTCGGATAGCTCTATCATACAAATCTCATGAAAAGCTTTCCTCCTCATTTCTTGCTGTTTTATTCCCGAATATTGTCCTGCGGTATTTCAATGGTGATGTTCCTGTTGCTTCCTTAAAGAGATGATGAAACGTCTTTACACTACTGAACCCTGCTGCCTCTGCGACCTCAGTGATCGGATTGTTTTCATTCAACAAAATCCATTTTGCCTTATTCAGTCTGTAATCATTCAAAAATGCTACAAAGGTCATCCCCGTATTCTTCTTAAATAGCCTGGCGAAATAATAGGGACTGAACCCCATATAATCAGCGACATTCTTCAGCGAAATGGTTTCATGATAATGGCATTCCACATACTCAAAAATACGTTCCAGTTTATAAAGGGTGTCCTTTGATTGTGTTAAGGGTCTTTCAGAGATTTCAGGAAGCCTTGGCGTCATGCTTCTTGGCACTTCACGCATAATAAGAGTCAACATCTCAAACAACTTGGCTTTGATCATATAGGCATGACCTTCGTGGTGGTTGACGTTCTCATCATAAATGCTTTGAATCAGAGGAAGCATTTTAGCTGCTGTTTCTTCTGGCCAGTTCCAGCTTGATTGCTCCATCTCCGTAAATATATATCTAAGAGGGCGTTTCTGATCACTTAATGTGGAAACCTCTTGAAAAAAGCTCAGATCAAATTGAATAACCATCCGTTCGCTGTCGGGAGAAGCCAAGAAATAATGAACATCACCCCCATTTATAAACTGAACTTCACCTTGTTTCATGCGTATCGAAATATCGTTAATTCCCAGATCAAGGGTTCCCTGGGTCACATAAATAATTTCAATTTCTTTATGCCAATGAGGATAGCAAAGCACGTCGCCTTTATTAATAAAACTCCGGAAAGGAAAATGTCGGTCAAGCTCCGGGATTTCTAAATAAAAATTCATTTTGGTAGACTCCTTTTGTTTAAAGTTCAAAAAAGCCGTACACATGACTATTGATAATTATGCTGCACTGCATTCCTTCTTCTCCTCTTCATTTTTCTCCTTCTCAACTTTCGAATAAAATTCCCTCTCCCTTTTGAATTGTAAGCGGTTAACATTCATTTTCCTACCCTATCAATCATAGTTTTATTAAGAAAAACAACTGTTAGGTATCTTTACTAACCTAATTTTGCAAACACAAAGTTATGCCTCAATTATGAGCGGTTTGGCGCCCGAAAACAATTTGGGCTGATCTTATTTCTCCCTTCCGCATGCAGTTTCTTCAGATAAACAGGGTTCGCCTTAACTGGATTAAGCAAATACGTGTAAAATTGTCGAACGATTATTTTTACATTTTTTATATAAATACGTATGTACATTTCCAAGAAAAAGGTATAATCTAGTAAAGCAACAGAATCCATATAAAAAATATAGACTTATGGAGGGACGGACCTTGAAGAGACTATTCGCTTTAAGTTGTGCTTTCTATCTGTTAATCGGCATTACTAGTGTGGTGCTTGGAGCATTACTGCCGGTTCTACTGCCTTACTATGGACGTGGGTACAGCGATGGCGGATTATTGTTGTTCCTTCAGTTTTTCGGATTTCTTGTCGGCGTTCTGTTCTCCCCCTTCATGGCTCTACACATCGGTCGCAAGTCTATGCTGTCCATTGCCCTGGTTAGTATCGTAGCAGGGTATGCCTTCTTGGGTGTACTCCCCTCATGGACCTGGGTTATCGTGATGACCATCTGGGTTGGCTTCGGCTCAGGCATCATTGAGTCGTCCATCGGAGCGTTCACGATTGAGTTCACCGAAGAACAGAAAGCCGTAGCCATGTCCAAGCTGGATGTCTATTTTGCACTTGGTGCACTGCTCATTCCCGCGGTGGTAAGCCTGTATATCTGGCTTGGAATGTGGTATCTGACCTTCTACACCATCTCCCTTCTGACATTTATTCTGGGACTGTTCTGGATTACCATGCCTGCTTCCTCCTCTTCCCACCTTATCCAAGCGGATCTCCAAACCTCTGAGCGATCGGTCGAACAAGCCCGGTACTCGGTACAGCACCGTGTGTTACTGGGAATATTCATTGTATTCTTCTTTGTTTACATGGGGCTTGAACTGGGGCTCATGAACTTCCTGCCCTCTATTCTGATCGAGACCCTGCAGATTCGGGAATCCGTAGCTTCGTTGGGTGTTAGCATACTCTGGATTGCGATGATCATCGGCCGCATGTTTTCAGGGAAGATTGCAGAGTCAGCAGGATATATTCCTTTCCTGCTGTGGAGCGGAATCGGAACTTTCTGCTTTCTGGTCGCAATGGCGTTTGTCTCCAGTCAGTGGGCTACATACCTTCTGATTTTTGGTGCAGGGTTATTCATGTCCGGTCTCTTCTGTATTGCCCTCGTCTATGCGAACGTGCTGATTCCGGGAATGACTGAGAGAACGACCAGCATTCTGATTGCGTCAGGCGGAATTGGCGGAGCAGTGCTTCAATATGTAACAGGCTGGAGCATGAGCGAATGGTCGGTGACGGCTACCCTTTGGATTTTGGCGGCTTTCAGCCTAATTTTGCTGCTTGCGGTCATTCTCTCGCATCTATGGAATGGCAGGAGTAGACGGGTAGTTGACTCCCTTGTCCATCAGGGCAAGGAAGGATGAGATTCTTTATTCTTGGGGGAGGTGAGGCCCACCGCTTTATGTAGTAGCAGGGCAGTACATTTTTTAAGGATGTACTTAATAAGAATGTATATCTGATATGGAGGGGAACATCGTGCATACCTTAACCAAAGAACGCTTCAGATACGGAAAAGGCATTACTCTGATTGACGATTCGGGTAAGGAATATTTAGATGGCGTATCTGGCACCTTCAATCTCTCACTCGGTTACAATCACCCTCATGTCGTCACCAAAGTACAGGAACAAGTCGCCAATCTTGCCCACATGTCCTCATCCTTTACCGAGCCTTACGTCGAGGAAGTCCTAGATCATCTGATCCAGTATACGCCGAACGGCATCGACGCGGGATGGATGAGAGATATTACTGGCTCTACGGCGAACGAATGCGCTGTGAAGCTAGCCCAGAAATATACCGGTGCGCTCGATATAATCAGCCTGTATTTATCCCATCATGGGCAGACCCAGTTCGCAACAGGCATATCCGGCAACGCCTTCCGGCGGAGGAAATTTCCCAACTCGGCCGCAGCAAATTCCCTGCATGTACCTGCTCCCTACTGCTATCGCTGCCCGTTTAATTCTTCGCCTGACAAGTGTGGCTATCAATGCGTCGAAGCCATATCGGATGCCATTGAGTATGCAAGCTCAGGCTCTGTGGCCTGCATGATTATTGAACCCATCCTAGGCAACGGAGGCAATATCATCCCACCTGCAGGATATTTTAAGCGCCTCCGTCAGCTGTGCAACGAGTACGGGCTGATCCTGATCGCTGATGAGGTGCAGACTGGGATTGGGCGGACAGGTTACATGTTCGCAAGTGAACTGTTTGATATCCAACCAGATATCATTACTCTCGCTAAGGGTCTCGGCGGCATTGGTGTACCGGTAGCAGCGGTATTGATGCAGTCTCGTCTTAATGTCCTCGAGAAGCACGAGCACTCCTTCACCTCAGGCAGCAATCTAATCTCGGTTACGGCAGCCAAAGCCACGTTGGAGGTTGTATCTGAGCCCGGTTTTCTGGAAACCGTTCGGTCCAAAGGAAGCCTGCTCGGAACCCTGCTGACGGAGATGGCCGACAAGCACGATTGCATTGGTGAGGCTCGTGGCGTCGGACTGATGTGGGGACTGGAAATTGTCGACGAGGACGATGCCCCGGATGCAGTGAAAAGCAATGGGATTATCGATCGTGCATTTGACGAACAGCAATTAATTCTCAGAGGTTCCCGTTACGGTTATGGCAATGTGGTTAAAGTGAGACCTTCCCTCACGGCTACAGAAGATGAGATTGTCGAAATTGTTAAACGGCTTGACGCGGTTCTGGCCACCCTTCACTAACTATCTGCCTAATAGGCAAAAAGGAGGACTTATTTATGCTTGCACTGGTATACAAATCAGCTTGGGATGTCGCACTTGAGGAAAGACCTGTCCCGGAGATTAAAAAAGATAACGATGTACTCGTCCGGATCCGGGCGACAGGCGTATGCGGTACGGATTTAGGCATCATCAGTGGCAAATATCATGCCGTGTCGTCCACTATCCTAGGCCACGAATCAGCGGGGGAAGTCATCGCTGTAGGATCAGCCGTTAGTTCAATGCAGCCCGGGGACCGGGTCGTGATTGATCCGACGTACTACTGTGGTCAATGTGATATGTGCCGAACCGGAAGACAGAATCATTGCACACATAAATCCGTAACCGAGACCGGAGTCAGCGCCGACGGGACGTTCACCGATTATTATGTGACGGAGGATCGTTTTCTGTACAAGCTGAAGGATCATATCAGCTACGAAGAAGCAACACTGACCGAACCGCTGAGCTGTATGCTGACCGGAATCAACCAGATTCACCTGCTGCCGAACTTCACAACCATCATTCTTGGTGCAGGCCCAATTGGAATTCTGTACAGTTATGCTCTTGCTTCCAAAGGTGTCACAGGCTGCCTCGTTGACATCTCGGAGGAACGGCTCGCCATAGCGGATTCCGTGGCCCCTGAACGGTGGTCCGTGCACGCCACACTGGAATCAGCCATTCATGAGTTGGCACCGTTAAAAAATCAGGTAGACATGATTGTGGATACCACAGGCGTGGTCGGTACACAGGTACTGTCCCAGCTTACGAGCGGCGGATATCTGATGCTGGTGGGGCTGAGAGATGGGACAAGCACGTTCAATCCGAAAGAGGTAGTTGACCGTAGCCTCAAAATCATCGGCTCGATTGATTCACTGGGAACGTTCTCCACGGCTCATTACCTGATTGAGCAGCAGATCGTTCCCGCCAAAAAAATCATTACCCACTCCTATCCGCTGGAAGACTACCGTGAGGCTTTTCTGACCCTCGGATGCAATATTAACGAGCGGACCCTTCAGCCTTCTTCACAGGCAATCAAGGTTGTGCTGCAATCGAACGGCTCCGGTAACTAATCCAGATACGAACAAGGAGGAGAATGGACATGACAACCGTTCATCATGATGCGCAACCAAATAATGAATGCTTGGGAGGCCCATCAGCGTCCGTTCCGGTCAAGGCAGTCATCTTCGACATGGACGGGGTCCTAGTAGACAGCGAACCGATTTATTTTGAGATCGAGCGCAATTCCTTTGCCCATTTCGGTGCGTCCATGACGGAAGAAGAGCACCATACCTATGTTGGAGTGACACTCGAATCTATGTGGCGTCAGGTACTGGACAGACATCAGCTCACCAATACGGTGGAAGAGGCCCTGTCCTATCACCGAAAAAATGTGATGCAGACGATGATTGCACACGAGGGCCTTGTGGCGATCGACGGACTGGAACGGTGGCTGGACTGGCTGCAAGAGAAAGGGATTCCGGTCGCGGTAGCCTCTTCCTCTCCACGGGTGCTAATTGATCTCATTATGGAAAAGACAGGACTTGGCCGTTACTTCGACATTCGAATCACCGGTGAAGAGGTATTGCAGGGTAAGCCGGCACCGGACATTTTCTTATACGCCGCCGAACAGCTAGGCATTGCACCGGCCCATTGCATCGTTATTGAGGATTCACAGAACGGTGTCCAGGCAGCCAAAAGTGCCGGAATGCACTGCATCGGCTTTCACAACCCCGGCTCCGGCCGACAGGATCTGTCCAGAGCCGATCGCTGGATTCTCAGCTATGACGACCTGTGGGCGATCAAAGAGAATCTGCCGTTCGATGAGCAGTTGCTTGCTAAGAGCAAGAGCCGAAATGTACCGGAAGGCATCCCCCCTTTATAATCATATGGAATCGTCCGATCTTTACTATGATTGAGGGTATTAAATAATGCCCCTTGGAATATACACTGGAGAATGTCATTTATCCTTCCCTGTGTGTACTCCAAGGGGCGTGCTTTACATCGAAGTGGTCTAGTTGAAACGACTAGTTTCCCGATTCAACACACAACCGTCGTAAAAACTATCTTTTTGACATATAACTGATCTCCTGACGGTTTTAAATCCTCTATTCGTATGCAGCAAAACTCATATAGAAAAATGGGGTGCTGTTAACACCCCAAACTGGATTCATCGATATATACCCTGCTTCATCTAAACGGTAATTTTGCGTATATTCAGCTCTTTTTGTCTTCTTCGGTAATTAGAGAACTGTAAGCCGGAATTGTAACTGTTCCTTTCTTCACCTTCACTTCCTTTGAGGTGGAGAAGACCACTTTCCATTTACCCTTATCGAAATCTTTTATCTGCAAGGTAACCGGCTCTCCAGACAGGTTATGATATACATACATTGTTTCTTTACCTGAAGTACGTTTAAATGCGGTCACGCTGGCAGAACCTGTTTGTATAGGTTGCAGACTGTCGCTGCGTAATGCTTCATGTTCTTCCCTCAGACGGATGAGTGTGCGATAGCTTTCCAGCAGGGAATCATCGTCCCTCAGCTGCGCTTCCACCGATACCTCGCCTGTGTTGTATTTGGGTTTCTCCCACGTCGTTTGACCAGGGCCATCTCCCTTGTACCAGCGCATAGGCTCACGAAGATACTCATCAGGCTTCTCTCCCTTCATACCGATTTCTTCCCCGTAATAGAGGAACGGCTGACCCGGAAGCGTCAAAAGAATGGAAGCGGCCAGCTTGGCTTTGCGCACATCCCCGCCCAGTTCGCTCATGACACGGGTCTGGTCATGGTTGCTCAGGAACGGAGCATCGAGTGCCGCCTTATTATACGATTTGTACAGTTTCAGCGTTTTCTCGGCGAATGTCGCGATACCCTGATCCCGGCCGTTTCTCACGGAGTTCAAAATCGTTCCACCCAGATCAAAATTAAACAGGGAGTGGAGCGGTCCGTAATAAGGAGCTATGGTCTCCGGTTTGTCCCATACCTCTCCTGCCAGATATACATTTGGATTTACCTTCTCCATCTCGGAACGGAATTCATTCCACCAGGCGATGTTCTTATCTGCACCATCCTTCGTCTGTCCTCTAAAAATATGCATCGCCGCGTCAAGCCGGAACCCGTCTGCACCCTGCTGCAGCCAATACTTGCCGACTTTGATCATTTCTTTGCGGACTTCGGGATTGTCAAAGTTCAGATCTGGCATGCCCGACCAGAATGTACCGTAGAAATACCCTTCGCCATTCGGATTCTTATGCCATACCTGCTGACCCCACGAGCCCTTTTCTTCCAGATCTGTGTTCTCATCCGCCCATACGTAATAGTCGTGGTATTTGCTTTGTGGGTTGGCACTGGCCTCCTTAAACCATGGGTGCTCGCTGCTCGAATGATTGATAACAAGGTCCATGATCACCTTGACGCCCTTTCGGTCCGCTTCTTTCATCAAGGTGCGGAAATCATTTAGACTCCCATACTGCGGGTCCACCTGATAGTAATCAGTTACATCATATTTATGGTAGCTTGGAGATGGATTTAGGGGCATAAGCCAGAGGCCGCTGACCTGCAAATCCTTACCCGAATGGGGTTTGCCATCGTTTAAGTAATCAAGTTTTTGTGTGATTCCTTTCAAATCACCGTGTCCGTCTCCATTCGAATCATAAAAAGAATTGATATAAATTTCATAAAATACGCCGCTTCCAGTAGAAACCGGAGGCTTATGTCCGTTCATTTCCTGCTCTGCCATCGCACCTGAAGCGAACATCGTGAGCATAGGCACCGTTAACATGGCGGTGGACAATCTTCTTAAGCGTTTGTTACGTGTCAAAACAAATCAGCTCCTTTGATTGTTGTGGGTGCGCTTTTATTATAAATAGAAACAATCCAAAAAAAGGGGATATTTATTATCTATTATGGTGGAAAATATCGATCTTATTGTTATATCTCTGTATCAAGCGAAAAGAGGAGCAGACTCTATGTCTACTCCTCTTTAAAAAATCATTCTTTTTCTTAGATTCAGTACTTTCGATTTGCTGAATAAAAGTTTGTCTGCTATCGTCCAAATCAGTTCAGGAAATATATCTTAATTTAATGCGTTTTGAAGCTCTGTGCAGCGAAGACTTCACTGAATTTTCACTCTTGTTTAAGATTCTAGCCGTTTCTTTTATGGAGTATCCTCGGACTAAACGCAATTCAAGTACCGTCCTTTGCTCGATATTACTTGCCATCAAAAGAATTCGATTGACCTCCTCCTGAATTTCAAAATCGAGGATATCCCAGTGATAGTGGAACAGCTCCTTACGTAAAATGTATTCCTCCATCTTTTTTCGTTTTCTGATTAAATCTATAGCTAAATTTTTGGCAATTCTCAAAAGGTAAAACCGAATACGATCTTGGGGCAAGTCAGGGAAGCTCTTATAAACCGAATAAAGCACTCATGCAACAAATCTTCGGCATCCTGTTTGTTATGCAATATCCTCAGTAGATAGCCCAAGAGGTCTGATTTGCAAGATAAATATAGATCCTCCACATCTTTAATATCCATATTATTGCGTATCCTTTCTGTTTTGACTGGAATCGGTACTTTACTTGATAGTCTTAAATTCATATCCCTGCTTTTTTAAATATCTTATGATTTCAGGCAAGGCTTTGGCTGTTTCTTCCTTCCCATAAGTGTCATGCATGAGTACCACTGCTTTTTCTCTAGTCCCCATATTTCTCATGAATTCGCTAATTAATTGTTCAGCATTCTTAGGTGCACCTTCTGCATCTTTAGGTAACACATTCCAGTCAATCTGATGATAATCCTTATCCTGTAGAGCTTTGTCCAGTACTTCCATACCATCGGGATCATTTCTCTGCCATGTCATATGGCCGCCTGGAAATCGAATCACTCGTGTGGAAAAATTCTGTCCCAATATTTGTTTTAAAACTTGATTTGTTTTTTCAATATCATTCATAAAAATGCTCGAATTCACAGTCTGATTAGGATACAAATAACTGTAGTCATGTGAGTAGGTGTGATTTCCGATAGCATGTCCTTCCTTAATCACTCTTTTTGTTATTTTTTTAGTCACTTCATTTTCTTCTACTGCTTTTCCTACCACAAAAAACGTTGCTTTCACATTTTCTTCTTTAAGAATATCTAATATGTTAGGCGTTACGGTAACCGATGGACCATCATCAAAAGATAAATAGACTACTTTTTTACCGTCTATCCCCTCAGGCCGGTGCCCTTGCATTTGCTGATTCAAGTACTTTTCAACAAATGCTGCATCTTCAACACCCGAAGCATTTTTTAGATGGGATTCGCTCCCTTTGGATTCGTTATTTAATTTGTCGGTTGATACTGATTCTATTTTTTCTGCAAATCCAATTGTTTTTACTGGCTGTGGTTTACTACTGAACATGTCAAAGAGTTTTATAATAATTAGAACAATACAAATGATAATAATAAACAGTAGTCTTCTTCTATTTCTCTTCATCCGATGAGCTCTGGTTCTATTATGCGTATAGCTTTTTTCCATAATATATGTTCCTCCAAAATCTAGAAGCTATTGACGTTTCATTTTGCGACCATGTGCCAATATAATTATTCATATCTCAGTGCATCTATAGGCTTCAAACTTGCTGCTTTATAAGCCGGGTATACTCCAAATAGGATGCCTGTGCCCGCAGAGCTAAGAAACGAATATAGGATCGGCGAGATCGTAAATTCAATGGTCATATGTGCAGTTGCCTCAAGTATCTTGGACGCTCCTATGCCTGTCACAACCCCGATTGTACCTCCTAATAGACCAAAGATGACCGCTTCAGACAGGAATTGAATCATTATATCTCTCGGCTTGGCACCAATGGCTTTTCGAATACCTATTTCTCTTGTACGCTCTATAACTGAAACCATCATAATATTCATAATTCCGATTCCCCCTACCACGAGCGATATCGCGGCTACACCACCCAGCAAGCTGGTCATGATATTATCTACACCGGAAACTGCACCTGCTGCTTCTGAAAGACTCATAATTTGAAATTGATCCGGTTCCGAGGGTTTTAGCTGGTGCGTTAAACGCAAGCTTTCCAATATGTCTGAACGAGCCTGATCCATCAAAGCTGGTGACTTGGCGGACACGTCCAATCCTGTAATGTTCTTCTCACCCAGACGGTTCATTATGGTTGTAGCAGGGATATAAATTTGTTCATTAGTGCTGTAGCTTAATTTCGTTACTGGCTGAGTATTTAATACTCCAATTACCTTGAAAGGAATCTGTTTAATTTGAAAGGTTCGTCCCAATACATTTTGGGTATCTCCACCAAAAAGACGTTGAACCGCTTGGCTTTCAAGAATGGCGACATTCATGCGTTTATCCATCTCATCGTTGGTAAATGTTCTACCCTCGGCAAAGGAAAGCTTTTTGGCTCTATAAAATGAAGCAGATGTCCCTACAATGGTTGCATTATAGTTATATCGACCCCATACAGCTTTTAAATTGCTTGAAATATGGGGCATCATTGCTGCAATCGAACTCTTTTGTTCCAATGCCTCGACATCTGTCCACGTAAAGGAGGTCAAGTTGTCCGTATTTGCTTCTTCCTCGGTCATTGGCATGGCTGGAGCAACCATAAGCACGTTATTCCCTAATTTATTGATTTCCTCCTTAATACTGGCCTTCGAGCCGTTTCCGATCGCCATAATGGCAAGACAGCTGCCACCCCGATAATAATACCAAGTATTGTTAAAAATGAGCGCATCTTGTTGGTGGTTAAGCTATTCATTGATACACGGATCGTTTCCATCAAATTCATAGGCTTACCATCCTTGATGAAATTCGTCTATTCGTAATAGGCTCATCTCGCTCAATATTACCATCTCGAAAGCTAATCAATCGTTTGGCATATTCAGCTATTTCCAGCTCATGAGTAACCAGGACAATGGTTTTTCCTTGTTCATTCAAGCCTTGGAAGAGTTCCATAATCTCGATGCTCGTCTTTGTATCTAGTGCCCCCGTAGGCTCATCCGCCAGCAGAATAACAGGATTATTCACCAACGCACGCGCAATGGAGACACGTTGCTGCTGACCACCAGATAGCTCATTAGGCTTGTTGTACATCCGTTCTGCAAGCCCTACACTTCGAAGCGCCTCTATAGCTCTTTCCCGGCGCTCCTTGGCAGGAACACCTGCATACATCATAGGCAGCTCCACATTCGCTAAAGCTGTAGTACGAGGAAGCAGATAGAATTTCTGAAACACAAAACCTAGTTTCTGATTTCTAATCTCCGAAAGTTCGTTCTCACGAGCATCCAATATGGAATACCCATCCAGGTAGTATTTTCCAGTATCCGGATGATCCAGGCAACCAATGACATTCATCATGGTAGACTTGCCTGAACCAGAGGGCCCCATGATAGCAACAAACTCACCTTCGTTAATAGATAAGTTCACACTGCGCAGAGCCTGAATCTCCTGGCCGCCTACTTCATACATTTTTTTCAGCTCTTTAATTTCAATAACGGTTTTATTGGATTGAGTTTCGCTCATTGTGCCTGCCCCCCTCCACTGTCATTCGGATCGGCACTGCTGTTCTGAGGAGGAATAACAATGGTTTCGCCTTCCTTGACACCAGACTTGATTTCGGCCTGATCCGCAGTATAGACACCCAGTTTCACCGGTCTAAACTCATAATCCGCCGGATTCGCCACGTTCTTCGCCACATATACTCCATCCACACCACCTTCAGATCTCAATGCAAACAATGGCACAGACAGCGCATCTTTGTGTTCAGCTAACAGAAGGGATACATCCATGTTCATCCCCGGTTGCAGCCTTATTTTTTGGCTATCCAAAGACAATTCAATTTTGTATGTAGTCACATTGGATTCCGTCACTGGTTCTGGAGAAACAAAGAGTACTTCGCCTTTAAATTTTTTGTCCGGGAATGAATTCGAGTGCATTGTTGCCTGAAGTCCAGTCTTTAATTTAGCAATATCGCTTTCGTTAACCTTGGCAAGAACCTTCATAACCCCTGTGTTGGAGTTATTCATTACAATAAAAGGTGCAGTAGGACTGGTACCCACATCGCCGTTGACCTTTAAAATGATCCCCTCCCACGGCGCCGTTACCTGTAATTTACTCAGGACACTTTTCTTCTGCTCTAATGCTGTTTCAGCCTGCTGTAAAGAAGCCTGTGCAGATTGGATGTTAGAAGCTTCAGGTGGGGACTGTGCAGCCTTTAATTGTATTAAAGCGGTTTTATAGCCCATTTCCGCTTCCTCAATCGCCTCAGTTTGTTTGGTCTGTGCCTTCTTGTACTGCAGCTCGGCATTACTCATATCCAATTTTGCCTTATCCAGATTTTGCTTGGCTGTCGCCAGGTCACTTTCTGCTGCCGCATCATTCTGAACCAGATAAGCCTGGTCATCATAATCCTTTTGGGCCTTATCCAAAGTCACCTTGGCTACCTCCTTTTGTGCAGCGGCTTCCTCTAACTCCATCTCGTTCTTAGCTGTTTTAATTGCCATCTGTGCCTTTAAGACATTTGCTTTCTGAAGATCGATATCATTGGTTTTGGGTCCGCGTTTGGCTTCCTCCAGCTTGGCTCGGGCAATCGCGACATTGGATTCGGCATCCTTAACTTGCAGCCTGGCATCCGAATCATCTAATCGTGCTAGAACCTGACCCGCTTTGACACTATCTCCTGCTTTGACACTATCTCCTGCTTTGACATTGACAGCAATGAGCTTGGCACCCTCGACATTTGTAAAATTGATATTGACTTCCTTAGAAGCCTGAACGGTTCCAGTTACTTTAAGCGATTCGGTCATGTTTGTTTTCTGTACCTGTACGATCTGGTTCGCAGGACCCTCCACGGGTTTTTCCTGACTTCTATTCATATAAACAGTACTGCCAATTCCAGCTATAATAATCAAGATAAGAATACCTATGATCCCTTTCAATCTTTTTTTCCTTCTTAACACTTGCAATGCATCTTTCTTTTCTGTTTCCGACAATGTTATATCCTCTTAAAATGTATTTTTTCTAAAACCTATACGCTCCACGGTTTGTTTAAAGCATGTTGCAGCATTGTCATTTGAACAATGAGTTCATCCTTATTCCGTTCAATTTGCTTCACTTTTAACTGATTCGTGGCGACCTCCGTACCTGTGGCAAATCCACGTTCCCTTTTTTTTACGAGATATGTCCAACACTTTAATAGCGTTCTGTAAATTACTTTGCATTTGTTCGTATTGTTCATCATTTTGCTGTAAGTTAAAGTAGATACTCTTTAGTGATTCTGCCAGTTGATCCTTGGTATTTTTGAGTCCGCCTTCCGCTGAGTCTACATCAATCTGTTTAATTTCATAATCGTCCGTTCCCGAGTTCCATGTGTAATATTTAACTTCCATTTTTGCCAGCTTGACAGCCTCCTCCTGTCTCCATACCGAAGGACTCGCCGAGATTGCACGCGTCACAAGCGTATCCAAATTCGTGTTATCCATTTTCCGGTAAGCCGGTCGATCAACCAGTTCATATACCGTACCTTGCGACTGCCCCATTTGCGTGTTTAGCGAATCCAGTGCTTTTTGCAGTGCAGCCTTTGCAATGTCTACATTCTTTTGAGCCTCTATACGAGTCTGAATAATCGTACTTTGATCACCTGGTGAAATTTTTCCACGGTTGGCCTTCGCTTCAGCAGCTTTTTCTTCCAATAGCGCGAGCGAAAGTGCATCCTCACTACTCTTTACTTTGTTATCAGCCAGAAGTACGTCATAATAATTCTTCATTGCAGTGTAGTCTGTCTGATCTTGAGCAAGTTCGATTTGCTTCTTGGATTCCAAATAAGAAACCGTCGATGAGGCATACCCCTTCCAAGCTGAACTACTAGCCGCGTCCTCTTCACCGTTGCCTGCACCTGCTGGAATGAAATCCAGATTCTTACCTGCATTTTTTAGGTTAATCCGGTTACGATCTATCGTTTGCTGGGCTTCTTTCAAGCTAAAGCTATTAGACCGTGCCCATTGCTGGGCTTGACTCAGTGTTAATTTCACACTTGCTTTGGTAACCTGCTGCGCCTCCTCTGCTTGAACAAAGGACTCTGTAAAAGAACTGGCCGATAAGGCCAACAACAATAAAATGAACATGCTTTTTTTCATAGATATCCCCCTCTTTCTAAGTTTCATTAAGTATAATAAATACGTTGTTATATGAATCTAAGTTCTTCCTCTACACTACAATTTCTTTGTATGACTCCCCACCAAGGAAATCGTGAATTGAGAGCTGCATCGTCTATAATTCGTGGAGATTCCAGAAAGGAGGAACCCAACCCTCCCCTTCTGCAACTTTTTTACACACAGCTTATCGTTCCTTATAACATCTTCAAATCCAATTGACGAAGGTACAGGAACCGTACAATAAGAAAGGAAAAGAATTGGATTACCCAGAAGTACAACATAATCTGAATCAGCGTAAGATGAAAGGGTACTGCATTTATTCCAGATGGTTCTGATATAAATAAACGAAGCACTATTCCTATGGATGATACGACTAATGGCAGAAGAAATAAAAATGCAATTTGTCTGGATGCAGCTCGTCTCATTTCCCTTGAGTTTAGTCCGATTTTCGATAAAGCTCGGTATATTTCCTCATCCCGTTGAAGATCTACATACAATCTGAAATACAGCAGGCTTACAGTGCTTGCCAACATAATTATGGCGATAAATCCGCCAATAAATTCGCTAATATTCAGATCCATCTCCGATGTCAAATAATCCACTGCTCTAGAGTTAAGCACCCCTTTATTCACCTTGTTGGCCAACACGGAATACAACCATATCTCCTGTTGAGTTTCTGAAGTATCTAAAGAAAGTTGACCATTCTTCCATTTTGGCACAAAGTAGTAAACAGATTTGTATGCCAATGGATCATTGAAATAACGTTGTTCAATTAAATGGTCGTAAGTTCGATCTGGAACAACAAGTAACCGTCCTAGTTCAGAGATGATGTTTTCAACAAACTTTATGCTATGGTCCAACTTCTGAGTATTCATAATCTGAGTATTCATAATCTAAATATTCATAATCTGAATATTCATAATCTGAATATTCATAATCTGAGATTTTCCTTGATTGTAAGTTAGCTTTTTTTTCAAAAAAGGTTTTCTGTTCTTCTAAAGACATCCCGTTTGAATCAAAAATGAAAAAGCCTTGATGATCCCGAAGCGCTACTACCTGTTTTAGTTCCTTAAACCTGGAAGCAAGAGCCTCATAATTGGATTGTTTCATCACAGGTGCGAGCTGTTCACGAAAGGGAAAGATCAGTATTTCACTTTTCGAATAATCCACCCCAGCCGTATAAAGATTTTGGTCAATCTCTTTTTCAAGCTCTATAGAACTTACAACATCAGAAGAAAGTGCAAATGAATAAGATTGCTCCTTAAGAAATCTTTTTTGCTGCTGCATGGAGTCAAACGTTGATGCTGCTCCTACACAGGAAATGATAGAAATTAGGGTAATTAATGAAAACAGCCCGGCATTATTCCTAATTTTGTATGTGATCTCAGATAACCATAATAAGCGTATTCCGCTCCAAGACCATTTCCTGTTAGCTCTAAGCAATTGAATGAATAGTACACATAATTGAGTGTAAAATAAGTAAACACCAATAAATCCCATTACAATTGTATATTTAAATGTGTCTCCAACTGAATAGTGTAATATATAAAAAGAAAGAGTCCCCAAACGATACGGTGCCAGATAAATGTAGGGTGGAAAATCAATCCTCATCAAATATACAGCCGCTCCTATTAATACTATGGCAAGAAGGGACAGGCTCCATGAAGCTTTTAAATCCTTTTTGAGCTGTGGAACCTTGCTAAAAGGCTGCTGTAATTTAAAATGGCGTATGAAGAAAACAGACACAAATGAGATCAATATAAACAAAAACATAAAGCCCACCACGGTGAAAGCCAGTGCTTTCCAAGGAAAATAAAACGTTAAATACATTCCTATGACATTGGAGCCCAAAAGTAGAAAGAATTTCGCTGAAACAAATCCTCCGATAATCCCAGTAATTAAGGATAAAAAGCCTATAATTAGATTTTCATATGCGACCAAAAAATAAATTTGTCTGTGATGTGTCCCTAAAATGGTCAGTATACCCAATTCTTTCTTACGTGCAGCAACAAAGATATGGTTTGTGTATAATACGAAAAAAAAGGAAAATACAAAAATCAACAGATCAGCAACTTGTAATCCTTTTTTTACATTAGCTGCTGTGATTGCATTTGAGACATCCGGGTGAAAAATAAATATCGCATATACGAAAAAAATCGAAATCATCAATGAGCTGCTTAAATAATAAGGTACATAAGCACGTACATTGCGTTTGAGATTATTCCATGCTAACAGACGAAAGCTCATGTGCATGTCTACTTCCCCCCAAAAAGGAGAGCATATCTATGATTTCCTGAAAAAATATTTGCTGACTATGACTACGGTGGATTTCATTATATAACTCACCATCTTTAATAAAAATTACCCGATCACAATAACTGGCTTCCATTGCACCGTGTGTTACCAGCACGATTGTGGAATAATCTACACGGTTCTGTTCCTGCCTTACCTCATCCAGCAGCTCCCGAACTCGTCTTACCATAAAATTAAACGCTTCAGCAATGGTACCGATCTCATCCTCTGTGCGGACTGTTGTAACCGATTGCAAGTCACCGGTTACAACAGTCCGCATGGCCCTAGTTAGTTGTTCGAGAGGGCTAACGACCATTTTAGATAGAAAGCTAGCGCCCAGCCAGGAAAAAACAAGGCATAACACGCCGATTAAGAGCGATAATCTAACATTTTGCCGGACATCAGCCGTAAGCAGGCTAAGAGAAACAATATTGACCAACTTCCAATCCATTCGGTTATAATCAGTGACCGTTACCAGATTGCCCTCATACTCGAATGAGCACGTTCCATGGGATGCATTAGGTGCACAACGTTGGATGGCCTCACCCAGCTGTGGATTCACCGGATTCATCAGCATCTCATTGTCTTCTGCCACAGCCACGCGCATTTCGTTATCTAAAAAATAATATGATTTGGGCGCATCTGGATCGCTGGAACGAAAGTAATCGGACAAACCTTCTTCCTTCACTAACAGAAAAAGCGTTCCATAGGGTTCGCCGGTGTCTATATTAATGACCGTCTTCCCCAGCGTCAAAACGGGAGAGTTCGGTTCTGGTGTTAGGAAATCCATCTTCTCCATATCAAACCAGAGGGCCTGTCCATAACTTTCAGATTCCCTTACCCGTTTAAGCATGCTATAGATCTTGCGATCATCCCCGCTTTCGGTATAAGAGGCGAAAATTGTCCCTTCGTTATTAATGAATACAGCGGCATCCACCTCACGAAAGATTGACAAATCAATGGATAGGCGGCTCTGCATCAAGTTTCCAAACTGAATAGGCTCCATGGCATTATAAGGTTTGGCACCGTATGAATCATACATCCGGTTAATATTCGTGACCATAATATTGGCCGCCGTTTCCACACTCCTGAATATGTAATCGGTCCTAGACAAGATAAGCTGAGACTCATCGACCACATTGCTGGTGGTTCGTTCTATCAAAGAACGGCTGAAAAGTTGGTTGGACAACAGTCCAAGAATAAGCAGAGAAACAATAATTAGCGGAAGAAATACCGTTATAACCTTGCTTTTAAAGCGAAGTCGACCAAACCACTTACGAGCTAGTGACAGAATATTCAACTAGGACCCCTCCGTCATCAAGAGAATATTCATCATGTTAACACAAACAATCTCTACAGTAGTAGATCAAAAATAAAGTTAAAAAAATTCAACCGTTCTTCTTGAAAGTGCTTTAGAGATATGTTAGGATAAAGTCGATTTTTAGTAAAATTATTAACTAAAAAGGTGTGAGCTCTTTTGGCAACCATTAAAGACATTGCCCGCGAAGCGGGTGTGTCTGCCGCAACCGTTTCAAGGGTTTTAAATAACGATCTGTCACTGTCCGTAAGCCCAGACACTAAAAACAGAATTTTTGGGGTTGCCGAGCAACTCGGGTATAAGCCTACCCGGCTAAGGCAATTAAAGCAGAATACGGAACGTGCCGGGAAAACGGTCTCCCTCCTGCTGTGGTGTTCTATTGAGGAGGAAAGAGACGATCCGTATTACGCTTCGATCCGCCGTGGAATCGAACTGCGCTGTGAAGAGCTTGGCCTGACGTTGGGCCAGACCTTGCGAGGCCGCTCATCCATCGGCACCCTGCAGAAGGCGGACGGTCTGATTGTTGTGGGCGGCGTTGACCCTGAAGAGGTATTCAAGATTCATCCTGACAAGAACACCATTGTCCTTGTCGACCAGTACCATGAACAGCTGGAGTATGATTCTGTACGACTTCATTTCCGGCAAGCTGTTGATCAGGCACTCGGTCATCTACTTGAGCTTGGCCACCGACAAATCGGATTTATCGGCGGTAAGAGCGACGGTGAGCGAAGAGCGCATTATTTTGAACGATTCATGCGGGAACAGGGGTTGTACAATCCTCAATTCGTCCGTATAGGTGCCTGGAGTACCGCGGATGGTTATCTCATGATGAACGAACTCCTAACCCAACAGGAACGACCGACAGCCTGCTTCGCTGCAAGCGATCCGCTCGCTATTGGTGCCCTTCGCGCCCTTCATGGACATGGAGTCAAGGTACCCGAAGATATGGCTGTTGTCGGCTTCGACGACATTGAGATGGCAGCCTTCGTGCAGCCTCCGCTAACCACTGTCCGTGCTTATCCCGAACAGATGGGAAAGGCTGCCGTGCAACTGCTCTCTGAACGGTTTGAGGGACGTGAACCACCTGCGTACAGCGTGATCGGGACTAAGCTTGTCATTCGGGAGAGCTCATGCAAAAAAGGCTAACATCAGTACTTGAGAGTCTTGTTGTCATTGATCAGTATCCTTACGTAAAACAATAATGATAACCCCCTAAGGAGTGAATATCATGAACATTCATGTTAACGAGGCGCTTGGTTTGTTTCATTTGCAGTCCAAGGATTGCAGCTATATTATCCAGCTTGTAGAAGGATATCCCGCACATGTCTATTGGGGAGCTCAACTTCATCATGACCAAAGTCTTGCAAGTATATTGGAGCTTAGGGAGCGTTGCTCCTTCTCTCCCACTCCCGTTTCTTCCAACCGTACAATTTCTTTGGACACGCTTCCTCAGGAATACCCCCAGTATGGAACAAGCGACTTTCGTCAACCAGCTTACCAGGTTGCACTTGCGGACGGAACTCGGACTACGGAGCTGAAATATAGTGGTTACCGTATTGAACCGGGTAAACCAAAGCTCGAGGGACTTCCTTCCGTCTATACCGAATCGGATGATGAAGCCACAACCCTCTTTTTGATCCTTGAGGATCAATACTCTGGGCTTAAGACTACACTGCTCTATACTGTATTTGCGAACCACAGTGCCATTGCTAGGTCTACTCTTTTTGAACAAAAGGGAAGCGCTACCATGAATATTGAACACGCCATGAGCGCCTCTGTCGACTTCGCCGATTCCAACTACCAAGCTCTCTACTTACCTGGAGCCTGGGTTCGTGAAAGACATATCCAACGCCGCGATCTCGGACCCGGCTCCATTCGGCTCGAGAGCCGACGGGGTTCCAGCAGCCACCAAATGAATCCCTTTCTGGCACTGCTTCGTCCTGATGCGACTGAAGATCGTGGGGATGTTTACGGTTTCAGTCTAATCTACAGCAGCAACTTCGTCGCACAGGCAGAAGTAGAACAATTCAATCAGACTCGTGTAAGTATCGGAATCAATCCTTTTGACTTCTCCTGGCGGCTTGAGCCGGGTCAGTCATTCCAGACCCCTGAAGCCGTACTGGTCTTTTCCGAGGAAGGTCTTGGAGGCATGTCACGCACCTATCACCGACTCTATCGCACACGTCTGTGCCGAGGGGCTTACCGTGACAAAGAACGTCCGATTCTCGTGAACAATTGGGAAGCCACGTATTTCGACTTCGACGCCGACAAAATCGAAGCGATTGCCAAGGAAGCAGGACCCCTTGGAATTGAGCTCTTTGTTCTAGATGACGGTTGGTTTGGTAAGCGCGACAACGATGACAGTTCGCTTGGAGACTGGTTTGAAGACCGTCGCAAGCTGACTGGCGGGCTTGCTGACCTGGCAAAACGGGTTAATGAACAAGGATTACAGTTTGGCTTGTGGGTTGAGCCGGAAATGGTATCACCTGATAGTGAATTGTATCGTAACCATCCCGACTGGTGCCTGCATGCGGAAGGCCGCCGGCGGACGGAAGGTCGATCCCAACTGGTGCTCGATCTCTCCCGCAAGGAAGTATGTGACTACTTGTATGAGACACTTAGCTCCGTATTCTCGATCGCTCCAATTACTTATGTCAAGTGGGACATGAACCGTAATATGACGGAGATTGCTTCGGCTACCGCTCCTAGTGAACGTCAAAAGGAAACTGCGCACCGATATATGCTCGGACTTTACGATTTGATGGAACGTCTGACCTCCCAGTTCCCGGACATCTTGTTCGAAAGCTGTTCCGGAGGCGGTGGACGATTCGATCCCGGAATGCTCTACTATATGCCGCAGACATGGACCAGTGACGATACCGATGCCATTGAAAGATTGGCTATCCAGTACGGCACAAGCATCGTTTACCCGGCCAGTACCATGGGCGCACACGTATCGAATGTACCGAATCACCAGGTGGGACGAATCACCTCCCTCGCTATACGCGGCGACGTGGCAATGAGCGGGAATTTTGGCTACGAACTTGACCTAACTGCATTTACAAAGGAAGAAAAGGAGCTAGCTGCCAAACAAATCGCCCAGTATAAGGAAATTCGTTCCCTCGTACAGCAGGGAGATATGTATCGACTCCTTAGTCCATTTGAGGGCCGAGGCGATACGGCCTGGATGTTCGTTAGCGAGGACCAGTCCGAAGCTTTTGTCGCTTACTTCCGCGTATTAGCTGAACCGAATGGGCCCATCCGGCGACTAACTCTAAAAGGACTTGACCCAGATAAAAAGTATGTAATCGAACACGGAGCGACGGGCAACACTGCAGTCCATACGGGTAATATCTTAGTGGAATATGGCGTTTCCCCCTTCCGCGTAGCATTTGATGGCGAAATTTTTGGAGGTGACCGCCTAATGAGAATTGGGCTTGTTGTCTCCGATCTCTCTGGAGATTTCGCCAGCTCTACCTTCCGCCTTAAAGCTATCTCTAACTAATAACAAATGCAGTTAGCAACGGTGAATATCTATGAAAAAATTAAAACAAGGCAGGCCGATTTTCCGGCCTGCCTTGTTTTATAACTTTGGTCCCTGTAGATTAAAGACACACAAGAGATTGCCAAGCAATTGATCATTTAATAGCATCCTTGACTTTGATTCTCCATATCATATGATCAGAGCCTGCTCCCCAATAATCTTTTAATAAATAATCAGGAGTTCCAAATTTCTTTTTCCATATTTTCTGCGCAATACGATATCCACTATCTAAACAAAATTCTTCTACTCCTCTATTCTTCAGCGTCAGATACATTGATTTCAACAATAAATTCCCTACCCCAATCTTCTGGTAGTCAGGGTGAACAAATACAGTTCCTACCTCGCACAAATTTTTAAATGTAGCATTGGTAGATTTACTTATTAGTTCATTTACTGGTCCATATTCAATAGAACCCATTATTTGATTCCGATCTACAGCGATTAAGAAATATCGCTGCTCACCGTGACTCTCCAAGTCACTTTCCAAATATAACCTCTTAGTATCAATTTCCTCCTCTATGTCTTCCAGCATATGACCAATGCCTTCTTTAGCAAACGTGTCTGTAATCACAACTCTAAACAATTCATTTAACTTTTCGATGTCCTTAATTTCCGGCCTTCTGATTTCGACATTATTCATCTAATTTCAGCCGATGTATGATTCAGTACGGGATACTTTGAAAGTACACGATTCGGCAGCTCCATCAAACTTGTTATTTCATAAGTAGGTTGAATCCCAGACGTATTTGTTTTTCTGGAAGGGTTGAACCAACAGGTATCAATTCCGTATTTGTTCCCTCCTTGAATATCAGAGGTTAAAGAATCGCCGACCATGAGAACCTTACTTTTATTTGAGATGGCCAACTTGGTAAATGCGTAATCGAAAATACCAGGTTGCGGCTTTTGACAACCCACTTCCTCTGAAATAATTACCTGCTCAAACACATCACGCAGCGGCGAAAGCTGAATTCTGGAGGTTTGCACCTCTTTGATTCCATTCGTAATGATCGCCAAACGACAGTCGGATAGTACATTACATAATTCAATCGCTCCGTCCATCAAAAAAGCACCTTCACCCAAATAACGTAAATAAGCAGCACTAAAGGCATCTGGATTGAAGTCTAGACCATGAACAGTAAATAATCGCTTAAACCTCTCGACCCGTAGCTGTGCCGAGGTAATATGTCCTTCCTCTGCCTCTCGCCACAACGAACTGTTGATTTCATCATAGCTGGATTTATACTCCGTGGCCCCTTGCGGCAATCCAAATTGGGTAAACGTATTATGTAGCGCATGACTCTCTGCCATTTTAAAATCAAACAGCGTGTCATCAACATCAAACAAAATAATTTCGTATTTCATAACAACCTCCATATCATTGCTTTACTAAATTGTTCAGTCCGCTTGATCCTTTGAGCTGTTCCAGATAGAAGTACAACAAAAAACTAACAATACATTATTACCTTTTGGTTATTATACAGTACCTAATTAAGCCGTCAAGTCACTAATAACAAAGACATAGTATTTTGTCAACGAAGCAAAAGGTAGATAACGCTCAATAAGAATGCCCGTAAAATGAACGTGATTCTCATTTTACGGGCTACTGAGCATCTAAGAGATGATTTAGCAAAAATCCTAATGATTTTCATTCATCCATTCGGTTAATGTTTGATCAAAATAATGAGATTCTTCAAACATTGGGTTATGACCACTATGTTCAAAAATCACTTTTTTCACGTTCGTATAGCTATCATCGACCATGTCCCATAAAGAAATTGGCGCAACCAAATAATCATACCTTCCCAAACCAATAAATACGGGTTTATGGACATCCGCCAAGGATTGTATCAGATTCATGTTTCCGAATGCTTCTCCCCATAAATAATCAATGATAGGCATGTTCGTGTACACATCATTCCACGTGTAAGCCGCATCATAGGCATAATCATAAAAGCTTTGGGCTCCCATACGTATACACATGTGAACAAATCTTCTATCAGGGTCTCTTTTGATATCTTCCTCTAATAAAACAATGTCCTTTTCAAAACGTTCCTTTCTTTCTGGACTTGCCGTTTCATAAAAGAATGAAAAGCTTTGCCGCTGTCTTTCCTGGCTGTTCGTAGGTGCTGAATTTAATAGCACAACTTTTTGAACATAGTCCGGGTATTGTTTAGCATATTCCAAAGCCATAAAGGCATGCCCGGAATGTCCTAATATGATAAATTCATTTAGATGAAGGCATTGTCTTGCTGTTTCTATATCATTAATAACTTTATCCAAAGTATAGTCTTCTGGTTTTAAAGCTCGAGTCGGTTTTGCAAACCCTCTATGATCCAGAAAAATAAACTGAAACTTTTTATATAAATGGTCTGAAAATAAGCGAGGATAATATACACTACTACCGATCACCAATATCGGCCTTCCATTACCTTTTATAGCATATTTCAGCTTAAATCCATCACTAATAACTGTTTGATAAGTGCTCATTTATAATCTCCTTTTCTTTTTTTAATCACTCCCTTTCCTTTGTGTAATTCCCTTGTATTCTCCATAGAACGTTCCAACACTTCAACTCACCTCAGAAAGTACAATTTTTATGAGAAAAGTTTAACATGTTTTTTTCAAAAACAAAACTGGTTTACTTTTGTCTTACTTTTCTTGACTTAAGGGATTCATACTGGATTTTTGACAAGCATATCTTTTTGGAAACAAAAAAACCGCGATAATCGCGGTTTTTTATGTTAACGTCATACTTGTATTTGCTTGGCGGCGTCCTACTCTCCCAGGACCCTGCGGTCCAAGTACCATCGGCGCTGGAGGGCTTAACGGTCGT
>NZ_POVS01000012.1:0-221 GCF_002894905.1 Paenibacillus sp. F4 | reverse complement strand
CCTCCGCTATCGCCACCAAACATGAATTTACATCGTAAATTCTTCCGTATGGTTATTCGGTTCATCACTTATCGTGTGAATGAATAGCCATGCGCTTATTGTATGTCACTTGCACATACCTTCAAGGTTACACCCTGAAAACTGGATCCGAAACTCATTTGCGTTTTATCTTAGGATAAGCCCTCGACCGATTAGTATTGGTCAGCTCCATGCATTACTGC
>NZ_POVS01000011.1:968-221100 GCF_002894905.1 Paenibacillus sp. F4 | reverse complement strand
CTTGTTTGATTTTGCGAACAAAATCGTTTTACTCACTCGTTGTTCAGTTTTCAAAGATCAAACATTTCTCTTTCGCTGCGTTTTTCAGCAGCTATAAGATCATATCATGTTCATCTCAAAAATGCAAGGGTTATTTTTTTTAAGATCGTTTCGCCCAAGCTTTTTGCTTTTGAAACTGCTGTTTTGTTGTCAGCTCAAATAATATATCATAAACCCCAGCAACTTAGCAAGCACTTTTTTTGTTTTTTTTATTTTAGAATAAACCCACTCATCTTCCAGCTCATTTAAATCAGTCGAGGGGCTAGTTGCCCCTTCATTAGCTGATGACTTCCTCTGGCATAAATACCTCTGCAGGCCAGTGCAGTTCCACACCTTGGCGAAGAAGAACATTTTGAAAACATCCAAGATGCTCTGCTGATCGGCTCACTTCAATGGGATATACTTCGTTGGAGACACAGTAAGCCGCCAGGCTTCCCGCTGATTCTCCTATATTCCATTCTGTAGGATGCAATCGATAACAGCCATTGGCTATTTGGGTCATCCCTATATTTTTGCAGGCAGGAAGTAAATTGCGCACTCTCACCGGAATAAGTGAGCCCAATGGAATTTCATAGGGATAGTTAGGGATGTAGAATGTTCGCTGAGATACCGTAGTTGGATGAAGATCCAAATGATAGCTACCTACACCTACACTGTCTGTATATCGCTTTGGCCCCTCTTCCCCCCGAAGCTCACGACTTACATCAAACTCAGATATCATATACTTGGCCTGAATTCGGCGTGACTCGCGAATATAAGCCGTTTTAGCCAGACCGTCAGATGTGCCGAGAATATCACCCCTTGGTCGAATTCCCGGATAGCCGAACCCTCCATCTAACCGGGGCGCTTCGGTTTGAAGCCAATATATTAATGAACGAGTCAACTCACGCGCTCCTTCTCGGTGTTTTGCCTGCTCCTGAGCGGTGACACCGATCAATGGCCCTACGTAATAATCATTTTGCGCCCAGTTTAAAAGAGTTACCTCACCATCATTTAGCGGTTCGCTCCATATCGAGGGATCTACAATACGACGATAATCCCATAAGGATACAATGCCCTGATCGTTAGGAAACAATGTGAACTGTTTTAGTTTACTGGTATCATCCGCGTCTGTAGCAAACCAGCTCAAAATCGGAAAACGGGAAAAGGAAGGAATATAATTGCTCCAGAAATCATATTGTTGCGGCCGCTCTATAATGAAGCTTTCCCGGGGAATATAGTCTACGGCAGCCACATGTGTGATAGATTGCATATCGAAAGGGTTAGCACACTCCAGTGCATGAGGTTCACCCGTAGCAGCCCGCGACTCCGCCCCACTCGTATGCTCCACGCCCGCCATTGGAAGGAGATCACCACACTCTGTCGCATCCAGATAAAACGTTCCGTGCAGCACTCTAAATCCACACTTATGATCAGCGCTACTCGAGGTACGGATAGTTACAGAAGTAATACAGTCCCCATCCGTCTGAACGGCAATAGGCACGGTGTGATAGTATACATGAACGCGCCCCGTATTCAAATAGGGAGCGAGCATATCTTCAAGCACCCGCAGAGCTACCCGTGGTTCATGGGCCAGACGGCTTACCCAACCGTTCCCAGGGTTGAGAATGGGATTATTTCGAGCTTCTTCGGTTAACGGATAGTTCTGACGGTAATAGTCACGTACACGATTACGGAACTCACGGTATGTTGCTGTGCAACCAAATTGTTCGATCCATCGATGCTCATCTGGGGGAACCGCCTGTGAAGTTAACTGCCCCCCTAACCAGTCCGTCTCCTCTGTCACGATGACTCTCATGCCAGCCTTCGCCGCCGCAAGAGCTGCCGATGTCCCCCCCAGACCTCCGCCAATCACAACAATGTCGGTATCAAGCCGTTTTTGCGTCATGGTTCGTTCCCCTTTCATTCTTGTACTAGGACTCGGTCATTTCGAAGGCAAGCCGTGCAGCGCCGATGATTCCAGCGCGATTGCCCAACAATGCCCGACTTACTTCCGTTTGAACTCCAAATTGGTGCAGATGCTTTTCCAGCATGGGCCACCAGACCTCTCCCGTGTCCGCTACTCCTCCGCCTACAATGATCCCCTCAGGATCAAGAGTCACTGCGATGTTAGCCAGAAGCACAGCTAAATCTGCGGTGTAATCATCCAGCACCTGGATTGCTTCCTGGTTACCGTGAGCGGCCTCTTTCACAATCTCGTTCCCCGAGCGGTACAATTTACCGACGTGTTCCCTACCTCGACGTAACAGGGCGCTCCCCGATACATATTGCTCGGCGCACCCTTTTTTTCCGCAATTACAGGGGTGTCCTCCGGGAAATAGAATACTGTGCCCCCAATCACCGCCGCTCCAATGAACCCCTCTGCACAAGAGGCCATTTTCCATATATGCACCTCCGACACCTGTTCCCAACGTGAGCATCACCAAGCGTCGCTTGCCCTTCCCCGCTCCCTGCCACGCTTCTCCAAGTAAAGCGGCGTTCGCATCATTATCAGCAACCGCTCGTAAAGCCAGTTTTTCTCTAGCCCACGTTACTAAGGATGTACCTTGCCAGCCAAGTAGGTTATCTGTGGCATACACAACTTCGCCGCTCTCCACATTTACTCTGCCAGCAGTAGCAATGCCTAGAGCACCCACATCTATATGGGCATCCATGCTGGTATCTCCAAAAGAACGCAACAGTCCGAGCACAGATTCTGACACCCGCGACAATACCCATTCACGTCCACGGGAAGCATCCGTATCCAGCCGGATTTCATCAAGCACCGATCCGTCCTGTGCCACTATGGCGGCCTTCACCGATGTGCCCCCAATGTCGATTCCAATGACTCTGTTCACAGCAACTGCCACCACACCAACCTCCTTATTACCCCACATAAAAGCTTACTAGCTCTTTGTACAAACCTTCTATTAATAGCAATACATGAAATAGCCATTCATAAGCACCACAAACACAAGTCATTGAACTGTCGGAGCGCACCGTTTTTCAATCCATAACTAAAAAATCTCAATAGCTTCGTTCAATAACGGCCCTCGCTGTTTTTTCCTTCATCTGTTTGGTGTGATTCGTGTGTTTGCGAGCAAGCCCTTCGCAGATGAGGTCAATCACGAATAGTTGTGAGATTTTAGCGCCGATTGAACCACCTTCTATCGGCGCTTCCTTACCTGCGGTCAGCAACACGATATCTGCAATGGAGGTAATGGGTGATTTCGCATAATTCGTAATTGCAATAACAGTTGCACCGTTTTGCTTGGCTTTGTGCAGCATATCGTTCGTATCCAGCGTACTTCCTGATACACTGATGCCGATAGCCACATCACCCGGGTTCATGGACACCGCCATCATCGACTGAATATGTCCGTCTGCTACGGCCTCGGCGCGGCGCCCGATCCGTAAGAAACGGTTTTTAGCGTCCTGCGCGGAAATCCCCGAAGCACCTACGCCGAAAAATTGAACATAGCCCGCTTGATCGAGACACGCAATCGCACGACCAAGCTCTGAATGGTCCAGCAGTCCCATACTGGAGTGCAAAATATCGAGCATGTTGTGATACACCGTACGCGTAATATCTTGTTCGTCATCTGGGTCGATGTTCTCCTCGCCCATATCGGTTTTACGATAAGTCTGGTTTTGCGCCAGGGACAGTCGGAAATCCTGATAACCCTTGAAACCAATCTTCCGGCAAAAGCGCATGACGGTCGTTTCGCCTGTACCTGCAAAATCCGCAAGCTCTGTCACGGAGAAATATATGATGTCTGCGGGATGATCCAGTACGCACAAGGCGACTTTCTGCTCCGATTTCGTTAATGAAGGATAATACGTGTTAATTCGGTCGTTCATCTCCATAGATGCATTTCACTGCCTTCCTTGCGGCATCGGCAAACCGCTGCGTAATCAATTGGGGTCTGGTAATCGCCGAGCCTACAACCACTGCATGTGCTCCCATTCGGAATGCTTCCTCAACCTGCGCTGGATCATAGATTTTGCCCTCTGCAATTAAAGGAACGGGAACCAGTTCTGACGCTCTCCGAACCAGCTCCAGATCAGGACCCTCAATCTGAGTAGAATACGGCGTATACCCGGATAACGTGGTGGATACGCAGTCTGCGCCAAGGGAGGCCGCATGAAGCGCCTCCTCCAGTGTCGATATGTCTGCCATGGAAGTGACTCCCTGCTCATGGGCATAATCTATGAGCCTCTTCAGCTTGCATCCCGCTGGGCGCGGTCGTAATGTGGCATCTAGCGCAATGATATCTGCGCCTGCCTCCACCAGTTCCTCCATTTCACGAAGGGTAGGCGTAATGTAAATATCAGAATCATCATAATCCCGCTTAATCAAGCCAATGACTGGTAGAGAAATTGCCTGTTTAATCGCACGTACATCCGATGCGCCATTGGCGCGAATCGCTACAGCTCCACCCTGCTGTGCGGCAAGCGCCATTTTGACCATAGAATCTGCTCCATGCAACGGTTCGCCTGGTAGCGCCTGACAGGATACGATCAGTCCGTGCTGAACTTTGGATAATACACCTTCCATTCCCATAGGAATCACCCTCTCTTATCGGCATGATGCCGTACGGTTAATCCGACTTCAAAGGTGCGGTTCCACGGCATGTAGCAATCTGTAATTTCCACGTGGCCTTCCGGCCCGTTCACATATTCATTGAGCGCCTGCTCCAGCCGTCCGCGAATAACCGCAGCTACCGAGCCTCTCGGTCCATCGAGCATAAACTTGGTAAAACCCATCTGCTCCACAATCCCGTTATTCATAGCCGTACGTACCACAGCGCAATAACAGGCATCCTCGGCGTAGCGCAGCGACAGAAAATCCAAATGTTCCTCCGTAGAGCCATAGTAGGTATACAGCATAGACTGGGCAATGACGGTGCCCAGCGTGTTAGAACTGGTATTCCAGCCTGCATAACCTGCCAGCTTAAAAAGCAGTCCTTTTTGCTTCAATAGTCTAATTAGCTTGAGATCTGCGCCGTTGGCGTAGCCCACATCAGCAATTGCAACATTTTGACCTGCATATTGCAGCATATAAGAACCGTACTCAACCAGCTCTACCACATTCCGATGTACATCATATCCCGTCATTGCACGCTGCTGGGATGAAGCTTCTGCCATCGTGTCACCGGGTGTGTTAGCCAACAAAATCAAATCAGCCTCCGTTGCTGAGGAAGCTATCAGCCCACCTGCCGCCATAATCTGATATTTTAAGGTTTCGTAAAAATAGCGATCTTCAAAAAGCGGAACTACGAATGCCCCCTGCAAAGCAGACAATCGAGGATACACCAGTGGGACTACATTATTCATCTTGTTAACCCAACGAGCTAGCAACGTACAACCCACTTCATCTGCCCCCGGGTACATGTATACATTCAAATCCAGCCCAAGCTCAGAAATACGACTTCTTAGCCGCTGCTGATCCTTGGCGGTATAGCCGTAGGGAGCCGAATCATCCTGTGGGATAATCATAAAATCAATGATACCTTCTGCTACGAGATCCAGTGCAACTTCATTAGCCTCCAAATTCACATGGCGACGCCCCAGGTAATCATCCAGTATTTCCATTGGCAAACGCTCTTTAATATCAGTTAATTCGAGCAACTCTTCTGCGGTAGCGATCCCCAGCTCCTGACGATGCTCAATGAAGCCCTTTCGGAATATCTCACGCCCCCAATCGGCATAGTAATCCGGTTCTTCATCAGCCAAAGAGTATTGTGGACAACGCATAATTAGTTGAAATGCATACAGAGTCAGTTGCGGATATAGTTGCTTTAGCCTGCGAAGCCGATTCACTCTATCTCTGACCTGCTCGCTCGACATACCGTGTAATCGAGAAGGTACGATTCCTCCGTACAGCAACGTATCCATCGCCACAATGGCTCCATCAGCAGTAGCCGCGCGTTCTTCGAGCCATGCCCATAGTCTGGTCGTATCGCCAGGGGTTTTCTTTTGTCCCATCCATTCTAATGGGGGTCGCTCCATTTCCAAGTCTGTGCCCTGTGCCAGTAAATAAGGAAATTGATAATTACAGGGCCGCTCATCCAGCGGTATAAAAAGTAATCGGGTGTTTGGCTTCACCATACGTTCCACCTCTCCTGAAAATTACCGTTATCCTAACGGCAAATGATTATTTTCAGGGCAGCTATGCTGCCTTGGTTTCTTAATCCAACGCAAATACTCACAAGATCAGTCGATATTTGCCTTGTTCGTCCTGATCGACATAACCCCACTGCGCGGCAGCACGGATCGCCGGATTGCTACCCAGCCGAGCCTCCGCTTCTAAGCAAGCAGTGATACCGCGTCGCAGTTTTCCTGCGATTTCGTCCGTCAGAGGCGACGGCTCTTGCCCGTCAACTGCTTCGCTCGGCGTGCTGCTCTCCCCCGACTGTGCATCGTCCTGTCGCTCGCTGCTGAGCGCGGCTTGACGCAACACCTGCCACAGGCCCGCATCCAGCTCGGCTCGTTCCAGCCACGGTGCAGCCTGGGACACGAACCCTGCGGCTAGATCATCGGCAGGCACGTTCCGCAGGACGCTCACCGCCTGAAGCAGCCGCTCAAAGTACATATCCAGCGCAGGGATATCGCGCATTTTCAAAGCTAGGTCCACGTCCTCATACGTGTTGCCGCCTAGTCGGCTGTTCCTGTTTTGACGACAGAAAAACATCAGTTCATCCGCACGCTCTCCCGCTAACTCCCGCGCAGCCCATTGCCAAGATAGCTCAGGCATATACCGTTCACTGTTCCACATATAGTGGGACATCGTAATGAGCGTCACTTTGGAGCATTCCCACTGATTCATCGGGTTGGCCACCATACCGGTATGTCCGCAGTCCGGTAGTCCGGAATACCGTCCGCGCAGCGGATCAAGGAATAACCGATCATGGTCACAATCATTCACCGGGATGTTATCCCACAGCCACAGCTCATGCCCGAAGAATGCATGATTATCAGCGGCGTGCTCTCGACTAATCTGTGGGGCAAAAACAAAGTACCCCGTCCAGAACACCTTAATCTCCGGATGCAGCCGCTCACGGAAATCCTTTTTGTATTCGGTATCCCAATACGACCAATATTCCGAAGGACAGACTGTCAGTGTAAACTCAGGCAGCCGTTCAGCCAGCCATGTGTGAACCTTGTTCGTCAAAAAGACATGAGCGTGACCCGATCGGCCCAGCAAATGTCGATTTTCCCCTTTGAGTACGTAGTCAATGTCATCCATTAATACAGAAAAATGACGTACGCCAATCGCAATCACGGCCGCCAGCTTTTCCGTCAATTTGAGGAAATCTTCATCGCTGCCAAAGCTCAGGTCGTTCCCTGGACTGATACAGTAATGAAAATCAATCTCATGCCGTTCGCAGGCTTCCTTCAATTCGCAAATCTGGGCAAACGTATCCTCTGGGTACGGCTCTCTCCATAGCTCACGATGATATGGATCATCCTTGGGGGCATACATGAACGTGTTCATCCGATGCGCAGCCATAAAACGGACGGCATCCAGCCGATCCGCGAAACTCCACGGTTTCCCATAGAAGCCCTCAATAATTCCTCTGACCGGGAAGGAAGGCTCATCCCGAATAGACATCACCGGCAGAGTACATCGCTCCTGTTCCACTTGAAGCAGGAGATGCAGGGCATCCATGCCGTATTTGAGCCCTCTTTTATTGGAAGCATGGATTTCAATCCGCCCGTCCTTCTGAATGTCCAACCGATATCCATCTGCAGCAAGCATTCCGTCATATTCGAGCACCAACTGTACGCTTCCCCGTGTTTCAGTCGGTACACCCGGTCCTGGAGGTACAATGAGCTTGATCGGTCCCTCGGGGTCCAGCACACCTTCATACTCCTGATTCATTGCAAAGCGAGAGGACAGTTCACAGATCAGACGCGGTTCGGAGATAACCAGCCTTTCCCCGCTGTCATACACATCACGAAAATAATATTGTATCTCCTGCGGTGATAGCCCTACACCCGAATGAAGCCCCATTCCTTTGGACAATTTCATCGCAATCGTCTCCTTCCCTTAACAGGCTCTTCGTAGCCGTGACTACTGGCTTATCCTTTTACCGCTCCCGCCAATCCTTCCATATAGTAGCGCTGTGTGAACAGGAACAATATAATGATCGGCAGTACCGAAATCATTGTGCCTGCAGCAATCCAGCCGAAGTTATAAGCAAATTGACCGTTGAGATACGTAAGCGCAGCTGCCAGCGGATATAGCTCCGTATCGTTCAAAATAACGATAGGCCACAGAAAGCTGTTCCAGAACGACATCGCCTCCAATAGAGAAATTACAGCGAGCGCCGGCTTGACCAGCGGAAGCACCAGCTGCCACCAAATTCGGAACTCCGAAGCGCCGTCCATTTTACCGGAATCACGCACATCGGTGGGAATATGAATAAACGTCTGTCGCATTAGAAAAATGTTGAACACGGAGACTGCGCCGGGCAACACCACACCCAAATATGTATTGCCCAGATGGAGCCCTTGAATGGTCAGATAGTGCACAATAAATGCGGTGTAGGAAGGAATAATCATCGTGGCAATCAGCAGCGTAAACACCAGATTTTTACCCTTAAAACGAAATACAGCCAAGGGATATCCCGTCAGACTGGCGAGCACCACATTAAGCACAACGCCCAACACCGTAATGATGACCGTATTCAGCATATACTTTGGAAAATTCATGAACTGCCACACCTGAACATAGTTGTCGAAATCAATAAAGGTCGGAAAAATAGCGGGCGGCGTTGAAAAAATGTTACGGCCTGGCATGAGGGATACGCTGAGCAGCCATAGGAACGGTCCCATTAAAAAGAGGGCGAGTAGCACTAGAAGCACGTAGATGACCGTCATTCTTAGCATTCGAGCAAGACTGCGCATGATGCGGCTGCTTTCCTTTTTAGGAAGAGACGAGCGTAGCATTTTGTCATCCTTTAGATTCATCAATAGGGATTGACACCGCCTTTCCTATTGAATCGGAATACGATAATACTAAGTACGGCAATCATTGCACCGACAATTAAGCCAAGCGCGGAAGCATATCCAAAATTAAACTGCTCCATGCCCTTTTGAAAAATATACAAGCTGGATGTCAACGTGGCCGTTCCCGGTCCACCCTTGGTTAGTACATACACTTCATCAAATACGCGAATAGCTGACATGAGCGATATAAGGGTACAGAACAGAACGTAGGGTCTCAGCAGTGGAAGAGTAATATGAACAATCAGACGCCATCGGCTTGCTCCGTCGACTCTAGCGGCTTCGTACAGATCTTGAGGAATATTTTGTAATCCAGCCAGATAGAGCATCATATAATACCCGAGTCCCTTCCACATTGTGATGAACATTAGTACATACAAGGCCAAGTTGCTGTCTGATAACCAGTGTATGTCTTTGCTAATCAAGCCGACCTGCATGAGCAAGTAGTTCACTACGCTGTTATTGCCCAACAGCCAGCTCCAAATTAAGGCTACCGCTACCATCGAAGTCACAACAGGGATGTAGTAGGTCGTACGAAATATTTTAATTCCCGGGATACGGCTATTCACAAGCACAGCCATCAGGATGGAGAAAATTTGAAGAAAGGGGACAATGAGCACGTACAACAATGAGTTCCAAATCGAAACAAGAAAGTTACGGTCCTTAAACGCCGCTTCAAAATTATCGAAGCCGACAAAATGGGTATCTGATATGACAGAGTAGTCCGTCAATGCCAGCGGAATGCTGTAAATAATAGGCCAAAATACAAAGACGGCAAGCAATAACAGTCCCGGCGTCATAAAGGCCCAGGCCGTAAAGGACTCCGACCTCAACCATTTGATCATGCTGCATCACCACCTGATTTTGATAAATGAACAGGGGAGTATTCACTTACCCCCCTGTCAAACCTATTGCTTTAAAATATCGTTCACTTCCTGCTCCAGAGCAGTAAGCGTCTGCTTCGTATCCGTGCCGTTCAATACAATATTTTGTAAAGCTCGCGCGATGGCACTGTTCACATCTTTGGCATTAGGCACACCGACCATATAATCTGTCGCCTTATCCAAGCTTTGCGCAGATACTACCTTGGCTTGTGCTTCTAATGATTGGTCAGACTGAGTAAAATATGGATCTTTAATGGAGTCTTTTGTGGAAGGTAGTGTATTCGCCGCTTTAGAAAAAGCTGTTTGACTCTCTGCGTTTGTCAAGAAAACAGCAAATTTCACTGCTTCGTCCACATGTGCAGACTTAGCAGGTACGACCAGGTCCATGGAATTGGAGAGCCGCACATCAGCTTTACCGGTTGGGACAGGGACAGCAATTGTGTTCTTATAAACGTCCGGCGCTGCCGTTTTGATAAAATTGATGAACGTCGGGCCTGCCAGCTCGAAAGCAACCTGCTCGCCGGCATAATATTTCACTTGTTGTGAGAATTCAGCGTCTTCCTTGAGTACAACGCCATCTTCCATCTGTTTTTTTAGATTATCAATCATAGTGACTGCCTCTGGTGTATTGAACGCCGCTGCTGTCTTTTCTTTATTTAGAATAGGAATGCCGTCCACAGCGAAAAGCTTGGATACAAGTTGCTGCGCATAGCCTGCTTTGCCAATTTTTCTATTGATCTGACGGCCCCACTCAGACAATTCCTCCCGAGTTTTGGGCGGATGAGCAGGGTCCAACCCCGCGGCTTTGACCAGCTTTGTATTCATGTAAAGCACTTCTGTACCGGTATACCAAGGTAGCGCATAAGCTTTACCGTTAATAACGGTGGAATTATAAATACCCTCGAAATAAGCAGCCTTTTCCTCGGGCGACAAATGCTCATTCATATCAACAACAGCACCCTTGGAGCCCATTTGACTAGCAAATTCTGTATTGAGATTGACTACATCCGGACTGCTGTTGCTAGCGATACTTGTCAACAGCTTGTTGGTTACTGCGTCATAAGGGTAATCCTTCCAATCGATTTTGACATTGGGGTTCTTCTGCTCATAATCGGCAATCACCCGATTGAAATACGGGGTAAATGTAGGTTGTAGTGCAATAGTCCAAAATTGCAGTGTTACTTTCCCTCCGTCTACCTTTTCCGACTTTGATCCTCCACCACCGCAGCTGCTCAGCAGTACAACCAGCGCCAGCATAGATACAAGCAACCGTAACCTGCCTTTCGCTTTCTTTGTCACATGGTGACCCCCTTGTTCTTAGTTGATTAAGGCAAATTATAGCAGAAATACCGTTATAGAAGGAACGTTTTTTTAATAAAATAAATTTAGAAGGAATAATTTTTCTTTTATTGGATACAAAAAAGACGCCTCTTCAGCAGAGACGCCATTTCCCTAAATCAACCCATCAAAGGGTTACATCTATTAATAGTATGGGGCCATGAAAACGTACACCAGTACCCCGGTCAAGCTCACATATAGCCAAATTGGCATCGTCCAGCGCGCAATCTTACGATGTTTTGCTACCTGCATCGTCCATCCCCATACAACCGTGAACAGTGCTAGCGGTACAATAATCGCAGCCAGTATGCTATGCGAAATCAACAGCGTAAAGTAGATCGGCCGAAGGATACCCACCCCACCATATTTTGCAGTTTCCGGCGAAATGTAGTGAAAGGTCAGGTAGGAAAATAAAAATAAAACGGTACTGGCGAAGGCCAGCAAAACAAAGGTTTTATGAAGCTTAATGTTCTTTTTGAAAATAGCAACCAGTGCAGCCACCAGAAAAATAAATGTGAAGCTGTTAAAAATCGCATTCAGCCTTGGGAAAATAGTGAGATCAAAACTCACACTACCCTGGTATCCGATCGGCGAAAAGAACAGCAGCAAAATAATCACGTTGGCTATAATGGAAACGGTGATAATCAAGGCTGTAAAATTACGATTGCTCGTTGGAACGTACTGCTTGTCCTCACTCGCTTTATTCATCATGAGCGTCTCCTTCGTTAAATTCAGGTTTTCGTTACTGTTGTAGTCATAACCATAATATATTATATAGAACTCATGGACAGCCTGTGAAGTGACAACAGTATGAACAATTTCACAGCCATCTGTCAGAAAATATGCTTCAACATTTGAAAATAGCCCTTTACTTCCCTATATCAACGGTAGAATGCATTGATTTTACAAGCTTTATGCACACAAAAAAACACCGGGAAGGTCTGATTACCCGCTCCGGTGTTGTATCGGTTATGCAATTAAGCAGCCTTGATGATCCATATTCATTGCTGCCATACGTCACTGTATTCCTGATGGCGCTTGAACAGAGCAAGCGCGTACGAGCAAGCAGGGATAACCTTTTTATGCTGATTCCTTGCCATATCAACCACTCGGTCGATGAGCTCCTTGCCGATTTTTTGACCCCGTAACTGCTCGGATACAAATGTATGGTCAATGACCAAAGAGTGGTCATCTATGGATTTATAGCCTACTTCTGCAACTACTTGTCCATCATCCACCATGACTACTGCATGGTCCTCCTCGCGAATTTGTCTCATGAAACCAATCCCCTTTCTGACTGAAGAAAATCCCGTTACAACTCCATGCTAACGAATTACTGCAATCACTTCATGCCGACGCTAGATATCCTTATCATTCCCCTATTTAGGAATCAGCGAAACATTACATACATAAAATAGGATCTATCGTCGACACTATATTTATTCCAATTAAGGCAAGGGAGGTGCTGCGTTGCGTACGGAATTAAAACCTGTCATCCCGTTTGAGCCGGAACTGAGCGAAAAAGTACCTGTAGATCCGGGCCTTTGGCGTTATGAAATAAAATGGGACGGTACGAGAATTTTGACGTATCACGACCAGGGCAGCACACGCCTGTTCAACCGCAAACAGCATGAACGAACGCTTTTATACCCGGAGCTTGCTCTCTTCCCCTCCTACTGTAAGGCTGATTCGGTCATATTGGACGGGGAAATGATCGCACTCGGTGCCGACGGTAAGCCATCGTTCCATGAAATTATGCGACGGGATCTGATTCGTCGGACGGATCGAATTCAGTCAGCCTATGAAGCTGTACCCGCTACTTACATGTTGTTTGATATTGTTTATCTGAACGGGGAGTGGGTTCATCTTAAACCGTTACAGGAAAGGCTTGAACTGCTGCATCAGATCATCATACCGAATGAACGGATTCAACTGGCTCCCGCTCATCCTGATGGACAAGCTCTATTTCAGGTCATGTGCAGCCAAGGAATGGAAGGCATTGTGTGTAAAAAGCTGGATAGTCCGTACACATTGGGCGGAAAAGACGGACGATGGGTCAAAGTCAAAAATTATGGCGATATCATTGCCGTTATCGGTGGCTATACCCTGAACGGAGGCATTATCAACGCTGTGTTGCTGGGCCAATATGATAAACAAGGAATGCTGCGCTATATCGGGCATGTGGGTACGGGTAAGCTGACTCGGGAAGATTGGCGTCAGCTTACCGAGCGCCTGCTGCCACATACCATATCGGAGCGACCTTTTAGCAATAAACCGGATCGGCATCAAGACGCATTTTGGGTGCAACCCATGTATACCGCCAAGGTTCAATATAGTGAGTGGCGATGGCAAGAAGGACGTACCCTGCGCCAGCCCTCCATACAAGCCTTTGTGAATCAGGGCCTCGATCAGTGTATCGGCCCCTGGATATGACGTTTTACAGATATATTTTTAAAAAATGCGGAACAAAGTTTGTATAAATCATTGCAACCAGTGGTTAATTAAATTACAGTTAACTAATTAACTACATCGAGGTGGATCGCATGTTCTTTTTTTTGGACTCCGAAATTCGTCAACTGGCCTATAATCTCTTTCCAGGTGGCAATAAACCGATTGGTGTTTTGGTGGATTTATTTTCCATAACGTATGAAATACGAAAAAATATGGAAAAACGTTCACGTGAATTTGGTCTCTCCTACGGGCAATATATCGCGCTTTGTGTACTTTCAGCGCAAAGAGATGAAATGTCATCTCCTTCTGCTTTGGCTGATAAGATGGGTGTAAGCCGGGCAGCAATCAGTTCTATGGTTATTTCTCTCGAACAAGAGGGATTCATTAATAAATATGACGATCCCAATGACAAGCGGGGAGTGTTCGTGTCCCTGAACGATAAAGGAAGAAGTAAAATTCAACAGATGGATCCCTTTTTCCTAGGGCTGGCTTCACGTCTGATGTCAGACTTTAGTGAGTCGGAAATCTGTCAGTTCCAAACCTATTTGTCACGTGTACGTTCTGCGTTTGAAGATGTTAAAGGTTCGCGTCTAACCGACTCCAGAGAGGAGAGAGAAAAATGGTGCGAAGACTGAGACAAAAACTGTTCGTCAAACTCGCCCGCATATCGGCTGGCAGAATGGTAGCTGCGTCCGATTTCAAACCTTCGCATTCTCCCAAAGTACATCGGAAAGAAAGGATCATCCCCACCTCTGTTGGTGACTCCAGGGTGATTGTATATGAACCTTCTCACCGGTCTGCTGATCCACTCCCTGTATTCGTTAATTTCCATGGCAGCGGTTTTGTAATGGGCAGCGCCGAAATGGATGATCCCTGGTGCCCGGTCATTGCTGAACGTGCGAATTGCGTCGTCGTTAATGTTGATTATCGCTTGGCCCCGGAACATAAATTCCCTATCCCACTACAGGAAAGCTATGATGTGACCCAATGGTTGTACGAGCATCCTGATGTGCTTAACGTAGATCCTCAACGCATTGCGGTTGGGGGACACAGTGCGGGTGGCAATCTAGCGGCAGCGCTGTGTCTTATGGCCCGGGAGCGCAAGGAATTTCCGATTGTATATCAGGTACTGGATTACCCACCACTGGATATTGCTACAGATCCCAAATTGAAGCCCCAATTCGAGAAGGGGATTCCGCCACGAGTAGCAAAAATCTTTAATGAAAGTTATCTGAACTCACCAGATGAGGCGCGAAATCCGTTGGTTTCCCCCATTTTTGCAGAATCACTACATAATCTCCCTCCTGCTCTGATCATAACCGCGGAGTTGGACTCCTTGGCTGACGAAGCCGAGTTGTATGCCAAACGGCTGATTGAAGCAGATGTCCCCGTGAAGTATAAAAAATACATGGGTGCCGCACATGCCTTTACTCATAGCGGCGATCTCGCTGTAGCTGAAAACGCCTGGCGCCTGATGAGCGATCAGTTGAAATTGGCATTTGAATTCCGCATCGAAGATGTCCTGGCAGAACTGAAGAAATAAAAATAAGCCCCCTGCTTCCACTGCCATTATGCAGTCGGGTTCAGGAGGCTTATTATTTATCATTACAAGCTATTAAAAGCGTCAGTCAATACAGGCACAATTTGCGATTTGCGCGATACAACGCCTTTTAGAACAGCCTTATTGTCGTCCAACTGAACATTATAGGCTTTCTCAACCGCTTGTGCTTGGCTTCCCAGGGCAATACCAATGGAATCACTGTTCACGATGTCTGTTACAACGAACAGGAACAGATCGAGATTTTTGGCCTCAATGGTTTGGGATAATGCAGCTTCTAGGTCAGCTTGACGCGATAGCACATCGTTGACGTCTACTGCGTTCACTTGAGCAATTTCCACTTTGCGACCATTCATCTGAAATTCTTTGGCATCCAGACTTACTAACTGTTCAATGGTATGACCACTCAAATCAGCTCCCGCTTTAAGCAAGTCAAAACCGTAACGATCTGCATCTACACCAGCAATTTCAGCCAGTTCACGAGCAGCAGCTACGTCTTGATCCGTGCAAGTTGGGGATTTAAACAACAGGGAATCGGAAATAATCGCGGACAACATTAGACCTGCGATTTCTTTCGGAATCGCTATACCATTTTCCTTGTAGAGCTTGTTCAAAATGGTGGCTGTGCAACCCACCGGCTCAGCGCGGAAGTATAACGGCTGGCTTGTTTCAAAGTTAGCGATCCGGTGATGGTCGATGACTTCAGTTACACGTACCTTGTCAATATCAGCGGCGCTTTGCTGGCGTTCATTATGATCGACCAGAATGACGTTGTCCGTTTCAGCAGCAACCTGCTCAACCAGACGTGGCGCGCTCACTTTGAAATAATCCAGTGCATACTGCGTTTCCCCGTTCACCTCGCCCAGACGAACCGGCTCTACGTCCGCGCCCAGTTTGGTTTTTAAGTCTGCATAAGCAATAGCTGAGCAAATGGTATCCGTATCCGGATTTTTATGCCCGAAAATCAACGTTTTTGCCAACATAATCGACTCCTTTGCCTTAGGCATTTTACATGATTGTGAAACCTCAACAATTCCAATGCAGATTATATCATTAAATCTCGCATTCTCCCATTCCCCTTTGATTGTTTTCAAAAATAATCTAGTAAATTCATAACATTTCCATGGAATCTACATGTAATGTTACCCTTATTTTTTCTAAAAATATAAAAAACATATAGTAATATATCCCACCAATATGGTAAGATATGCCTCAAAACTGGCAAGTTAGTCACCAGTGGTCAATTCTATTATTTTAGATATTAAGGGAGGCGTGAGAACAACGGCAGTGGCTTCAAATCCTAGTATGTAGACATATCATATTTTGATTGAAAAGAGGGAAATCTTTGAAAAAGCCGATCATTTTGAAAAAAATACCTGTCGTATCACTCGCTCTTGCCTTGACGGTAAGCTTGTCTCTGCCGTCTGTCAGTTCTGCTGCTACCGCAGATCTACAGCTCAACTCATTTTTGGAAGCTCAGCAAGCATTGACTATTGAGGCGGCTCCGGCCTTCATTTCGCCAGAGCTAAGCACAGACTCTTCCCGCCAGGTCAGAGTCATCGTACAGCTTGATGGTGAGCCCTTAGCCGTAGACAAATATGCGGCACGTACAGGCGTCCAAGCTTTCACAGCTCAATCTGAGCAAAAAGCGGAATCCGCGATTGCCACCGAGCAAACTACGTTCGTGGACCAAGCCGCTGAGCATGGTATTTCTCTCCAGGTGAATTACCAGTACAACACGGTGCTTAACGGCTTGGAGGTCACATTGCCGGCCAATAAGATTCCAAAACTGGCTAAACTGCCAGGCGTAAAATCCATTCATGAAAACAAAACGTATTATTCCATCCCCGTACAGGACCCACCAACACTTACAGCCAGTGAAGCCACTTATGATAACGCACCGCTGGACCAGATTGGTGTTCCTGAAGCCTGGGCCAAAGGATTGAATGGCGAGGGAATCAAGGTCGGGGTTATTGATACCGGTATCGATTATGAGCATCCGGATTTGAAAGAAGCCTATAAAGGCGGATATGACTCTTTTGAACAGGACAACGACCCTTACGAGGAACCGTTCCTTGAAAAAGAGAATGACCCATACGGCACAGGTTTTAGCGGAACGACACATGGTACTCACGTCTCCGGCACGATTGCCGGTAAAGCCGCAAATAAATCCTCAGATATTGTACAAAAGGGTATTGCCTATAAATCGGACTTATACGTGTATAAAGTGCTTGGACGCAATACCAAGACGGGTCGTTCCTCCGGTTCCTCCGCACAGGTCATTGATGGGATTGAACGCGCTGTCAAAGATGGTATGAACGTCATTAACCTGTCGCTGGGCTCGGATTCCGAAAAGGACCCGAACTCCCCGGATTCCATTGCTATTAATAATGCTGTACTTTCCGGCGTAGTCGCAGTCATAGCGAATGGTAATGCGGCACAGGATGGCCCCTATTTTTATTCCATGGGTTCTCCCGCAACATCACAGCTGGCGATTTCCGTCGGTGCAGCTACTTCGCCGAGCAAAAGCTTCTCGGGTACAGCTTCGGTCACCCGTGACACCTATTGGGAGGCTAACGGTGAATTGAAAAAGGCCGTAACTAATGATGCTTATGCACATTATGATTTTAATTTGATGGGCTGGGAGACGGGCAGAGAAGACTTTGCCTCCATTTTGGGAACTGCCCCTTATGAGCTCGTATATGCGAATCTGGGACAACCTGATGATTTTGAAGGGAAAGACGTAGCAGGAAAAATCGTCCTCGTTTCACGCGGCAACTTGGCATTCGTGGATAAAATCGCAAATGCGAAAAAAAACGGTGCGAAGGCTGTTATCGTATTTAATGGGAATACAAAAGCGGGCGACATCACCAAAGCTGATTTAGGGGAAAGTATTTCAGGTCGCGATGACTACGTTAATTCCAATTTGGGTGACAGCTTTGACTTTATTCCAACCTTTGACATGAAAGGTAAGGAAGGCCGTGCACTGGCTAAACAAATCGTAGACAACGCTGGAGAAAAGTTCTCAGTTTCCTTTGGAGCAGACTATATTCGCACAGATAATGCAGGTAATACCATGGCCGATTTCAGCTCCCGCGGACCGAACGGAGATGAACTGCTCAGTATCAAACCAGACGTGAGCGCACCAGGTGTTGGCATTTTATCAACCTACCCTGCTTTCGCCAAGTTCTATCCAGATGCATCTTATGAGCAGGCTTACAAACGTAGCAACGGTACAAGTATGGCGTCTCCACATGTGGCTGGACTTGCTGTACTGCTGAAGCAGCAGCATCCGAACTGGACACCGTTTGATATCCGCGCTGCGCTCGCCAACACTTCAATTACACTCTTTGATGAGGATAAAATCCAATATGATGTGTATTCCCAAGGTGCAGGCCTTGTAAACATCGCTAATGCGATTCAGACGCCAGCCCTGCTGGAAACCGTCGAAAAGATTACGATTCTCGACAAAAACTTTAATCGGCAGGAGGTTGTAAATTATAATCCTTCCGCCAGCTTCGGGGTGTTACGACCTGGTAGTGATGCGAAGCAGATTCAGCTTCAACTCAAAAACTTGTCGGCTAACACTGTGCAATATGAAGCGAGCACCGTTTTACATGATAATGTAACTTCTGATCCAACTCAACCGATTGCTACACCTGACGTGAGCAACATTGCCGTTCAGTTGCAAGGTGTGGGCGCGAATGGAGCAATCTCGGCAGAACCGGGTAAATCGCAACCGTTCTTCCTGTCTGTACAACCAAATTCGGGTGCAGCCACAGGTGTATATGAAGGGGAAGTTATTCTGAAAAGCGCCGGACTGCCAACACTTCATCTGCCTTTCGTCGTTCATGTGGGCAAAGAAAATCCTACAAATGGCTTCGGCTTGCAGGACTTGAGTGTCACCAACCCAATTATTTATCCGAGTCGTACAGGTGCTCAACGTTCAACAGATTTGGCATTCCGCCTGACCACAGATAAAACCAACCAGATCGCGCTTTATGTATACGGCGTAGATGATAAATTAATCGGTCTTATTGACGGCATTACGACTTCCAAAGAACAAGGAGCCAACGCTCGCCTCAAACAAGGCGCATATTCCTTCAAGGATATTGACGGAAGTTACGTCGAATTAGATGACAAGGGAAAACCTGTTCTGGATGCTAATGGTCAGCCCGTGATTCAGCATTTGAAGGACGGCGTATACAAGCTGGAAGTCAGTTCTCCAGAACTGAATAAAGACGGCGAAGTCGTACGCAATGCTGACGGCCCTAAACTCTTCACCGCCACTAAAGCTATTCGCGTGGATAATAGCGCCGCATCTAGCGGTAGTGGTGGAGGCGGAGGTGGTGGAGGTGGCGGCAGAAGCAATACTACACCTTCTGCTACAACGAACACATCCACTCCTGTCCCTACATCTGCACCTTCACTTCAAAGCGTTGTGAAACAAGGACAGGCTGTTAAAACTATCACTACAGCCGTTGCATTGAACAATAATGTACAGTCGCTGACAGTAACCGATGCAGATTTGCAGGCTGCCGTGACAGCAGCAGGTTCCAGCCCGACAGCTATTGTACTGTCGGCTACTAGCCAAGCAGGCCAAACGACGAAGGCATCGCTCACTTCCACACAACTGGTAACGTTGGGCAAGGCTGCGGCAGGAAGCAGCTTGATTGTAAGCAATACAGGCTCTTCTATGGCTTTGCCAGTATCCGCTCTGAAAAATGTTCCTGCTGGTGCAGGCATTGAAGTGGTAATCAGCAGCCAGACAGAGGCGAGCAGCACTTTTACAAGTAAGCTGAAAGGCTCCAATGTGATCGGCACCCCGGTAGGGTTTGAAGCTAATGTTGTCACTGGTGGCAAGAGTCAATCGCTCAAAGTTGCTCCAGGACAGTTTATTAGCAGATCCTTTACCGTACCTGGTCAAATTGATTCCAATACAGCCGGTGTACTCTATACGGCAAATGGAAATGTCTATCCCGTTCCATCCGTCTTCACCAAGCAGGCTGATGGATCTACCGTCGTCAAGGTAAGCCGTCCGGGCTTCTCGACGTATGCAGCGGCGACACGTCCCGTTAGCTTTGAAGATATTTCATCGTCGTATGCCCAATCGGAAATTCAATCGCTAGCGAACAAGTTGCTGATTAACGGCACGACTGACACGACTTTCTCACCGAAAAAGAACGTGACACGTGCAGAATTTGCAGCCCTGGTAACCCGAGCACTCGGCCTGACACCGGGTACTGCTGCACCATTCAGTGATATCCCGGCAGGTAGCTGGTACTCCGGCGATGTAGCAGCCGCTTATGAAGCAGGATTGATTACGGGCCGCAGCAGCGACAAGTTTGATCCGAACGCTAATATCAGTCGTCAAGAAATTGCTGTCGTGCTGGGTAAAGCTGTAGACCTGCTTCAAATCAAAGCTACAGCCGATGGCCCTGCACGTACACCGTACCATGATGCTTCATCCTTTGCAGGCTATGCCAAGGACAGTATTGAAAAAGTAAGTGCAGCAGGTATCATCAACGGAGAAGCGATCAAAGGCTCCTCCTACTTCCAGCCGAATGCACCTACAACCCGTGAGGCATCCGCCAAGGTTCTTCACGTGCTTTTACAAAAAGCTTCGCTGATTAACTAACAATAGAAAAGCCTCCCGAGCCGTGTTATAACCAAAGCTGCGGTACGGGGGGCTATTTTTATGTTACGCCATAATCTTAAATACTATACTGTTCCCGCTAAAGGTAGCGTAACTTTGAATACACTTCCCGTTCCCGGTGTGCTTTCGGCCGTAATGTTCCCGCCATGTGCTTCCACGATAGACTGTGTAATGGCCAGACCAAGGCCCGCCCCGCCTGAGCTACGTGTACGCGATTCATCTCCACGATAAAAACGCTCAAATATCCGCTCCAGCTGTTCTTTACTCATGCCTGGTCCGTTATCACGAATTTGGATATTCACCAACTTCTTACCTGCAGACAGGTTTACCTGGATCACACCTCTTTCCATATCAGTATGCTGAACAGCATTGTGAAACAGGTTGAGCACTACCTGCTTGATTTTATCCCCTTCTGCCAATACCCGTATACCTGCCGTCATATCAAAAACCACTTTACGTGTACCTGCCAGCATAAGGAGTTGCGGTTTCATTTCCAGCAGCAATGCATCTAGTGATATGTCTTCCAGCTTCAACTCCGGTGTTCGATCCAGCTTAGCCAACAATAGTAAATCAGAGACCAGTTTATTCATCCGCTTGGATTCACCATACATACTTTCTAGTGCCGACTGAAGCTGCTTCGGATTAGATGCTGCCCCACGAAGCAGCACTTCCAAGAAGCCGTGAATAGAGGTGAGCGGGGTGCGTAGTTCATGGGAAGCATCCGCAATAAATCGTCTCATCTGCATCTGCAATTCCCGTTCGGCAGCAAAAGAATGCTCCAACCGTTCCAGCATCCCGTTAAATGAAACCGCCAAACGATCCACCTCATACTGACCCTGCTCTGCGTCAAAGCGCTCGGCCAGATTGCCCGCATCGATACGTTTGACTGCCTGGACCATCCTGGAAAGGGGTACCAACGTGCGGCGCAGCACAGGAAGCATAAGCGCCAACCCAATCGCAAGCGCAATCAGTGATAATAAAATAAAGGTGCGAAGCTGGTTAATCAACTGCTCTTGCATAGAATTCGTGGATACGCCCATTTGAAGTAAACCGGACGAACGGTCAGGTGGACCGAGCGGACGGAATACAACCAGTTGCTCTTTCCCCTGAGCATCCGTGATTAATTGATAGCCGTGACGCATACGTTTGCTCTGCTGCATCGCATGATATTGCTCAGTGGTGAGACGTGGCGGCTTAAGCCCGTTTTCGTTGGACAAGCTCTGGAAGGTGCCATCTATATCTACAGAAGCGAGCGACATATCCGGCCAGAACAAAAACGGCCCCGGTCGATTATTCCTCCGATTGCTTTGTTCTTGGGGAGCGGTTACCCCACTCTGCTCCTGTGAATCCTTAATCAATAAATCGGCAGGAATTGAATTCAGCTGCGTATCCATAGCTTCTGCCCGACTGCGATACAGAAAATCTTTCATTAGAAAATATTGTAGAAAACCAATTAATACGAGCAGTAAAGCCAAAATGAGTAACGTTCTGGCTAAAAGCTGGGACCGGAGAGAACGGAGTGCATATTTTCTCCGGCTTTTCCCGCCCGCCTTCATAGCAGATCCACCCGGTATCCCACACCGCGCAGCGTACGAATGACCCGGTGCTCCTTGTCTTTGAGTTTTTCACGTAAGGAGCGAATGTACACCTCAACAATATTATCCTCGCCTCCAAAATCGTACCCCCATACCCGGTCCAGTATACGACTTTTACTCAGCACAATCCCGTGGTTTAGCACCAGAAACTTCAATAGTTCATATTCGGTAGGCGACAGCTCCAGCACCTGACTCTGATAACGAATTTCCTTCCGTCGATCATCCACTTGAAAGGGTCCGTGAACCACTTCGCCTAGCAGATCGGGGAACTGATTGCGCAAGCGCGCTTCAATGCGAGCCAACAACTCATTAAAACTGAAGGGCTTCACGACATAGTCATCCGCGCCAATTTTCAAACCCTTTACCCGATCGTCTACATCATCCTTGGCGGTCAGCATAATAACCGCGATGTTATCCTCCGTCTCCTTGAGACTTTGGCACACCTCAAAACCGTTCATTTCCGGCATCATCACATCCAGCACCGCTACATGCGGACGAAACTCTCTTGCCAAATCGAGCGCTTCACTCCCGTTCTCGGCGGTTCTGACTTCATATCCTTCATTAATCAGTCCAAGCTCTAAAAATTGCAAAATATGAGGCTCATCATCTGCCAGCATAATTTTAACTCCGTGTATTGGATTCATTATTAATCTTCCCTTTCATGTTGCCTCATTTTTCTCATAAAAAAGTCAGTTCATTTATTCCCTGTATCTAATATACCTGAATCCTGTCGCAAAAAAAGCACCCCTGCTCAGCTTTCAGCTAACGTTCAGGGAGCGCTCAGAACCCATTAAGGTACCTATGGCATGATAATAGCAAGCCGGTAGTTCACCGGGCCAAGATCAGAAGCGACTGGTCATTCCGCAGTCCTGAAGATAGCGGCTAGAACAACGGAATAAATACAAAGAATTTTCACAGGGAGTGGAATGAACATGATTAAGAAATGGTTTAAGACCAGGGCGGACATCTCCCTGATCATCATTATGCTGATATCCGCATTTTTGAACGGATACAACATCTGGCAAGACAAATATGTAAACACCTACTATACGACGGCCGTAGCAAGCATGCTACAGAGCTTTCACAACTTCTTTTTCGCCTCACTTGATTCTGCCGGATCGGTAACGGTAGACAAACCGCCTGTGGTGTTCTGGATTCAGACACTGAGCGCCTATATATTCGGGCTTCACGGATGGAGCGTTATCTTGCCACAGGCGCTGGCTCAGGTCGGATCGGTATTGCTCGTTTACTTACTCGTCAAACCGAGCTTCGGTACGATATCCGCACGATTGGCGGCCTTCGCCATGGCAACGACACCGATAGCCGTAGCGGTCAGCCGCACGAATAACATCGACGCTATGTTGGTTTTCACACTATTGCTCGCAACATGGCTGTTATTCAGAGGCATTAGAAATAGCAAAACAGGGCTGATCCTCGCAGCTTTTGCAGTCGTAGGCATCGCCTTTAACGAAAAAATGTTACAAGCCTATATGATCGTTCCCGCTTTGGGACTGTTCTATCTACTGGCCTCCAAGTTTAACTGGAAACGAAAAGCAGTAACACTGGCAGGATCGGCAGTCATCCTCCTGATCGTGTCGCTCTCTTGGGCAGTCGTGGTGGACTCCACTCCAGCAGACGAACGCCCTTATATGGGGAGTAGCGGTACAAACTCTGTACTGAATTTGGCCTTTGGTTATAACGGCCTGTCCCGTCTGACAGGAGATCAGGGAACAGGTGGTACTCGTGGCGGTCAACGCACGGAGCAGAACAATAAAAGTACAACGAATAGCAACAATACGAACTCGGATCAGGTTCAGACGACTATATCATCAGACAGCACTACCACTACGGGTGACTCTGGTGCCAACAACATGACAGCAGGCGAATTCGGTGCAGGTGGTCAAATGCCACCGGGTGGATTTGGCGGCAATGATCAAGGCGGTCCTGGAGACGGGCAAGGTGGCCAGGGCGGTCCTAGCGGTGGACCGGGAGGAAATTCCGGTGGCGGCATGTTCGGCACTGGTGAAAAGGGACCTTTACGGTTGTTCCAATCCTCCCTGTCAGGTCAAGCCAGCTGGCTGCTTCCATTTGCATTAATTGCTTCCATCGGTCTGCTTGCAAGCATTCGACGTCGTAATATCACACAAAAACACAAAGAGGTCATCTTCTGGCTGGCCTGGTTGATTCCCGTAGCTGCATTTTTCAGCGTAGCAGGATTCTTTCATCATTATTACCTGATTATGCTCGCGCCACCAATTGCAGCGCTCTTTGGAGCAGGATTCGTAGAATTGTGGAAGCAGTATCGTGAGCGTTCCAACTGGCTCTCCTGGCTGTTACCCGCAGCAGTATTGGCAACCTCGGTATTTAGCTGGTTTGTTTTGCAAAATTACAACGATACCATTGGCAGCGGCTGGTCCATCGCGGTATTGATCCTAGGGATCATCGGCACGGTGCTGCTGATAGTAGCACGATTGAAATCTGAGAAGTTCACAAGATTCGCCATCATTGCAAGTGTACTCGCTATGTTTATCGGTCCTGCATACTGGGCATTGACACCGATCATCTACGGGGGGAACAGCATGATTCCACAAGCCGGACCGTCACAATTTGGCGGCGGTGGAGGTGGTAGAATGCCAGGCGGCAATGATGGCAACAGAGGCCAGAGCGCCAATGGACAACAAGCTGAAGGAACTCAAACGAGTAACCAGACCAACAATACAAAGCAATCCAGCTCTGATGGAAATACTTCAAGCACACAAACAAGTACAGACACGGAACAGAAATCTTCTACCCGTTCCAGAGGAATGGGAGGACCGAACGGTAGTCAAAGTTTAGATCAAAAAACGTTGAGCTATTTGCAAAAAAATAACACAGGTGAAACCTACCTTTTCGCAGCAAGTAATTATTCAACGGCTGCTCCTTACCTGGTTGAGGCCGGACAAAAAGTGATTATTATGAACGGTTTTGTATCTTCCGATCCAGTCTATACCGTCGATAAGATCAAGGCGCTGGTCGAAAGCGGTCAAGTGAAATACTTCATGATTTCTGGTGGAGGCGGTGGTGGTCCGGACAGTGGTAACTCCGAAGTCACTGCATGGATCAAAGAACACGGCAAAGTAATCCCTACAGATGAATGGAAAACAACAACGGGTGAAACAAGTACAGACGTCAAAGCAACCGACAGCGAAAGCGACACCACAAACAGCAATGCGAACGCTCAGGATGGTCAAGGTGGCCCTGGCGGAGACGAACGTGGCGGAAGCGGTACTTTATACGAAATCACATTATAAATGAGGAGGAACTACGAATGAGTGAACCCATCCGTTATTCCATAGTTATTCCGATGTACAACGAGGAAGCCGTTATTACGGAAACCTACCGGAGGCTGAAACAAGTCATGGGCTCAATGGGTGAGCCCTACGAGCTGATCTTCGTAAATGATGGAAGTTCGGACCGCAGCGTCCAATTGATCAAGGAATTCAGTCTCAGAGATGACACCATTGTATTGATTGATTTCTCTCGCAATTTTGGTCATCAGCTAGCGATTACCGCCGGGATGGATTATGCGGTTGGGGAGGCGGTCGTCGTCATTGACGCCGACCTCCAGGACCCGCCGGAACTGATTGTTAAGATGGCTAACAAGTGGAAGGAAGGCTATGAAGTGGTCTACGCCAAACGACTCAAACGCAATGGCGAAACTCGCTTCAAGAAATGGTCTGCCAGCCTCTTCTACCGTGTACTTAAAGCATCAACGGATATTAATATCCCGGTCGACACCGGAGACTTCCGCCTAATGGATCGCAAGGTCATAGAAGAATTGAAACGGCTGCCGGAAAATAACCGATTCGTTCGTGGACTGGTCAGCTGGATCGGTTTCAAACAAACTGCTGTAGAATATGAGCGCGATGAGCGGCTCGCAGGCGAAACCAAGTATCCGTTGAAACGAATGATCAAGCTCAGTCTGGACGGGATCACATCCTTTTCGATTAAACCGCTCAAACTGGCAGGGTATATCGGTGCACTTCTTTCCATGTCCGGCTTCCTGTATCTGATGTACGTACTGTTTCTCAACTTTTTCACCGACTCCTATGTGATGAAGGGCTGGTCGTCTATGATTAGCATCAGCCTGATCTTCGACGGGGTGATCCTGATCATTCTCGGTATTATGGGTGAATATGTTGGACGCATTTATGACGAAACCAAAGCACGCCCGCTATACATTGTCCGTGAGCATCTGGGTGGACAATACGAAAACGGTCTGACGCATGCTATGAAAGTCCCTGAACCCCGTGACTCCCTGTACATGCAAGGAGCCCGTGAGAGCCTGATTTCGACAGGACGCACCGTGCGCGGCAACAGTGCAGTATATACCGGACCCAAATCCGGTCATGGAGCCTAACCCATGAAAAGTCGCATGGTCCAGCTGCTTCCTATGATCCGATTTGGCATCGTAGGTCTGGTGAATACGGGTGTAGATTATATCATTTTTATGCTGCTGGCTTGGGGCGGAGTGCCGGTCATTGTAGCGCAGGTCATTTCGTACAGCTGCGGCACAGCCAACAGTTATATTTTGAACAGCAAATGGACATTCAACAAACAACTATCAAACGACACTAACAAGCGTCAATTACCCAAATTCATCATCATCAACCTCATCGTATTAGGGATAACCTCCTTATTACTGCAAGTGCTTCACACTGGAACCGAGTTGCCACTTGCTTTAGGCAAGCTGATCGCGACCGCAGCCGGAATGATCATCAATTATATCGGGAGCCGATACTGGGTATTCGGTTCCCCATCCCGAAAGGAAAGTGAGTTTCTATGAGAAAAATTACAAAAGCTGTTATTCCAGCCGCCGGATTAGGAACCCGTTTTCTACCAGCTACGAAAGCTTTACCGAAAGAGATGCTTCCAATCGTAGACAAGCCGGCTATTCAATATATCGTAGAAGAAGCCATCAAGTCCGGAATTGAGAGCATCATTATCGTAACGGGGCGTAATAAAAAAGCCATCGAGGATCATTTTGACAAGTCTGTGGAGTTGGAGCAGGTACTGGAGAGCAAAGGTAAATATGATCTCCTACGTGAAGTTCAAAGCATCGGGGGTAAAGCAGTCATTCACTATATCCGTCAAAAAGAACCCCTCGGCTTGGGACACGCGGTAAGCTGCGCTCGTCAGTTCATTGGCGATGAGCCCTTTGCCGTGTTGCTGGGCGATGATATTATGAATTCCTCCACCCCGGCGATTCGTCAAATGATGGATGTTTACGAAGCGACTGGCAAGCAAGTCGTCGGCGTGCGCACAGTGGAAGAACAGGATGTGAGTAAATACGGCATTATTGACTCCACTCACCAGAACGGTCTCATTCACGAAGTCGGTGGACTTGTTGAAAAACCATCTCCGGCAGAGGCCCCCTCGCGGCAGGCAGTCATTGGTCGGTATGTGTTAGAGCCTTCCATTTTCTCTATATTGGAAAACCTGTCCACTGGAGCGGGCGGTGAATACCAATTGACAGACGCCCTTCATCAAGTAGCCTTGCAGAACCAACTGCTCGCATTAGAACTGGAAGGCACACGTTATGATATTGGAGATAAAGCTGGATATCTGGAAGCCGTGCTCCACATGGGGATGCAACGCGAAGATTTGCGTCCAATGCTTGACTCCATGATGCGCGAGTGGGCGCTTGCTTCAATGATAAAATAGGGGAATTGCCTTCCTCCGAAATCCGACGGGTGCTGTGAAATCACGAGAGTAGATGGATGAACATGTAAACTTGTACAATATAGGAGTACAGCAGCATTTGAATCTGCACGGCCGCCCAGCCAAAACTAAGGAGGAAAAGGACCTATGATACCTGAAGGAAATCTGCAAAGTAATGTGGATCGTTTCAACGGTTTTGCCGACAACTACGATCAGCACCGCCCGGAAGCGCCGTCACTCGTCGTGGAAATTATCAGCCGCTATCTGGAGCGAGACGTAGAGCTAGTTGCCGATCTTGGCTGCGGTACAGGACTTTCAACCTTCATATGGGAAAACGCCGCTCGGCAAATCGTCGGTATCGAACCTAACCCAGATATGAGAGGAAAGGCGCAGCGCAAGCTGGAGACAGCAGGAACGACAAGGGCAGGAACCATTTCCTTCAAAAGCGGGTTCTCCAACAACCTGCCCTTTGAGGACGGAACTGTAGACGTCATCACCTGCTCTCAATCCTTTCACTGGATGGACCCCGAGAGCACGCTTCAGGAAGCGGGCAGGGTCTTGGCTCAGGGCGGCGTGTTCGCGGCCTTTGACTGTGACTGGCCTCCGTTGCTGCAATGGCAGATAGAGCAAGCTTATACAGAGCTTATCACCAAAGCGGATACCCTTTTGGAGCAGGAAGCCCCAGTAGAGCAACAAGCTCATAAATGGAGCAAGGATCAGCATTTAGCTAATCTGCACCGCAGCGGACAATTCCGATATACCCGGGAGATTGTCTTCCATAACCGTGAGCAGTGTGACACAGCTCGCTATACAGGGCTCGCTCTCAGCCAAGGGGGTATTCAAAGTCTCTTCAAACTTGGCAATCGAGCGCTTGACGTCGATATAGCCCGCTTCGTGAAGCTGGTAGAGAATCATTTTCAGGGCAGAACACTAGACATCCTGTTCAGCTATCGCATGCGGCTCGGCATCAAGTAGAAAGGAATCAAGGTCATCGTGGATGATACGCTCTTCGGCTTAAGGCAAAAAAGGCCCTCCCTCGCCTCGCAAAAACGAGTGCGTACAGGAGAGCCTTTTTTGCTTCAATAAATTGCTACAGTCATATCCTTGCAAACCTTAGTCACAGTTCCGATGTGTCTTCGACTTAGGAAGAGCGAACAGCCAATAAGTGCGCCAACCGATCAGGGTAGTCCGTGATGATGCCGTTCACCCCGGCCTCCAGCAGACGCTTCATTTCTTCTGGCTCATTCACCGTCCATGGGTGGTAGACGACGCCTAATGCCAAAGCCTCTGATACAGCTTCTGGTGTAACAACTTGTTTGTAGGCATGAAGTGCTGTAACCCCGAATTGGGTGGCATACTCCGATGGACGAACCATAATTTCGATATACAGCGCCCCCGTCTTGATTTCAGGAGCAAGCTGCGCACAGAGCGCCAGCGATTCGTGATTGAAGCTGGATATGATTACCCGCTGTTCTAACCCAAAACGCTTCACAGCAGCAATGACCTCTTCCTCCATTCCCGGATAGAGATAAATGCTATTTTTCAACTCTAAATTAATAATTATATCCGAGGACTGGGCTAGTTCCAGTAGCTCATCCAGCATCGGGACCCGCTCACCTCGGAATTTCTCATCAAACCAACCGCCCGCATCCAGTTTATTTAATTCTTCCAGCGTAATATCCCTTACATCCAGTGAGCAACCTGTCGTACGCTCCAGCGACTCATCGTGAATTAGCACCAGATGCCCATCTTGGGTGCGCTGCACATCCGTTTCTATACCTGTTGCTCCCAGTTCCAAGGCGTGGCGGAATGCCGCCATCGTATTCTCAGGACATACACCTGAAGCTCCGCGGTGTGCGAAGTTAATCACCTTTTCGGTTACAGTCACAACATAACCCCTCCTGTCATTTCACAGGAACATTATACCTGCTCATTGTTTGGGCTGTATAAAATATTCGTCACAGCTGCCACTTCTTCTATGCCGTTTGAACAATCTTCCCGATCCAATCGGAATAAAACGTATTCCCGTTCCGTCGATCAAAATCAGCCGCCGCTGACTCTGCCAGTGGCCTAAAATACGCAATGATTTCTGTCAATGTGCGATCCTCTTTACCCCATTCCAAGGAAGCAGGCAACCGGATCAACCGTTTTTCTCCCGAAGTATCCAACTTTTGCAGTAGACTCACCATCGTCGCATAAAAATACATCTGCTCCAGCCCGCTCTCATAGTCCAGCGCCATATGTAGATGACGCTCTACCACTTCGATTCCTTGAATCGGATCAGCAATTGCCAAATATTCGATATGCTCCGCTATCGTTTTCAGAAAGTCGCGGTCATCCCGAATTAGGCGATAGCCTTTGCGATGATTGTCCTTCGCCTGAGCTGCTTCCCCTTGACGATAGAGCGGCAATAATACCTGAGAAAGCGTCACATGCGGTACTTCTGCACATTTCATCCGTCCCGATAAAATCGGTTTTGCCACGGCAAGCGCCTGCTCATCTTCTCCTGTCAAGTAGTAGAAACGTACCATCTGGCTTTGCTCGCAGGCCTCACAATCACTCATACTGTCCCGCTCGACCAAGCGGAAGGTATCCAGATATCGCCGTGCTTCATCCAGTTCACCCATGTCCATCGCGATGCGGAACTTATAATAGTAATATGGACGCTCATTATACCCGTATTCGGCATAACGTCTGCGCATATCCTCCGCCAGATCTTCTATTTGAGTCTTCGATATATTGGAAAAGCTGCACACCTTCCCGAGTATCCATTTGTAATTCCACAACAGCTCATCTGCGTCGTATTCCTCTGGATTTTGATCAAATTGGCCCAGCTGCCACGAAAAAGCAATCAGCGACTTCAATGGATATCCGTTAAAAATAGCGCAGTCTACAATCTCTCCCCGGATTTCATAAGCAAGTTCCTTCAACCCGGAAGTGTCTGCCAAGCGGACAGCTTCTTCCAGAATCGCCAGCTTTGCTGCCCCTCCGGGCAGATCCTGCGCCTGCTCCATCAATTCATATATCGTATCTTCCATTTGGCTCCCCCTATAATTACGCAATTACGCATTTTGTCCGTTCCCTAATCCCCAATTGATAAAATGCAGTACACTCCGATTAATCAGTCCCAACTCATTGCGGTTCATCGGGTAGTGCCCCATCATAAGCGCATTCACATACATCATTTCTGTAGCAGCCGTAATCATCTGTGTATCGGTAGCTTCAAAAATCCGCGCTACCACCGGGTTGTTCAGATTAAAGTATAAGGTGGAATAACCCGAATTCTGCTGGACTCCTGCTTTCAGACTATCAAGCACATTGGAAAAAAGTGAGGTTGTCTCCTCAACCGTGTTTTCCATGGAGCGCAAGGTCAGTGCATCCTGAGAAATGGTATACAACACTGGCAAACTCGCAGGCTCAAAACGTTTCAACTCAGCGCGGCAACGCATCGGCTGCAAAGCAGCATCCATGACACGTAGCACACCGTAATAATTCTCGCGCTCTTCCTGTGTTAGCCCGGTAAATGAAAGAGATACTTCCTCAGGGCTAAGACGCTCTGTTTGCAGTTTAGAGTCAATCCAATGCAGCTTTTCCAAAATGTCTGAATCATAAATATAGCCGCCATTGATCACCAACATGGATTGCGCCGCCGCCACATGCGTAATCTGACGATACTCATCTACTGTCGATGTGTAATGCAGTGGACGTCCGTCCGCCTCTTGGATCAGTTCTTTCAGCTCACGCCGCCCAAATGTACTTTCGAAGGAAAACCAACGGTACATTATCCGCAAAAATTCATCATCCTCCACGGCGAGCGCCTTCATGGACAGCTCATGCAAACGAATCCAGTGCTGCAAGCGGTCTGGCTCATACTGCGCCATGCGTAGCAGTTCTTCCCGAATACAGGTTCCCAGTTCAGAACGAACATCGTCAAGCTGCTCATTTTCATAAAAATACTCACGTGATGCCGTTGGTTGCAATTCATCTGTCCAAATCAGGCTTTTAATGAAGAATGCCCATTCCGGCAAAACATTTTCCGCCTTGTCCGACACCAGCATATGCTTCAAGTACACCCGATGCAGCCGCTTGCTGTTCAGATTAACACTGCGAGGCAAAATGAATGCAATCCCGCCTGTTCTGCCCGATGCCGTCCGCAACGGTATAAAATCACTGAAGCGCTCGCCCATCAGGCGATAGCCTAAATCCAGTACCTCACTACGGCGACTCCGTAATTGCTCTGGGTCCTGCATCCAGCTCGTCGATGGAAGATTAACGCGCTTGGTCTCCCCGTCTACAGACAGCATGACCGGATACGGCAGCAACGCTCCATAATAGAATAAAGACTCCTCTACGTGCGCTGGCTCATAATAAAACTCACTTCCCGGCTTGCAGCGCAAATAAATTTGTGTCCCTACAGGCAGCTCGGTTTCCAATTGACGAATCGTATACGTCCCATCCGGCTTCCCTCTCCATTCCATGGAGAGGCCTTCCTTCACCGAGCGGGTCAGCACTACAATTTCATCGCTCACCATAAAGCAGGATAGCAACCCAATCCCAAAGCGTCCGATAAACGAAGTCTCAGAAGCCAGCAAATCGGCTCCCTTCTTGGAAGACTGACCGATGATCGACAAAAAACGGTGAATGTCTTCTTCAGACAATCCAATGCCGTTATCCTGAATCATCAATACCTGATGCTCCCCGGAACCAGATAACTCCACGATGACTTTACCTTCATAGTCGTTACTCTTAGAAGCTGTATCTTCAAGGGCCTTGTCTTCTTTTAATACATTACTTTCAGCAGCAACCTTCCGCAGCTCCTTGCGAGCCGTGATCGCATCTGTTGCATTTTGCAGAACCTCACGTATAAACACTCGCGGACTGCTATATAAATGATTGGCCAAAATATCAATCATACCGCCCAAGTTCACTTGAAAACGATATTCGTCTGTTTGACTCATACAGATCATTCCTTTCTCGAAATACTACAACCACCATTTGGATTTAAATAGACTGTCTTTTAAAGTATAACGTGGATTTAAGTCGGATTGCACACCCTGCATTTCAGATATCAGTACGTTGACAACGATATAATAGGGTCTTTTTTCACCTGGGAAGTATGGCACTGGGTCTAATTAACTTCATAAAAATGTACGGAATACGAGCACTTAGTGAATAAGGATCATCTTTGTCTAGTTAAATTTAGTAATAAACATAATATTTATTTAAAATCCACCTTTCTCTTAGAAACCTATATCTATGGAGGGACAAATGGCTCATTTTACGCAAAAAGCTCGCATTGCCGCTCTTGTAATACTCTTACAAGAGAGAATGCGAGCTTATTTAGATACAGTCGAAGCTGTACCTTTTACAGAAGAGAATTAATGAGACTTAGCGAGACGGATAACGTTCCACGATGCTTTGCCCAAATGAGCTTTTACAATTCCGTCTTCAAGCTTGGCGTTGCCGCCGTTGTGAGGTGTAACTTTTTCACCGGCTGGACTGTTGGTCGCTTTAAGATCATCATGCTCCAATACAGTATGCTCGACAATGCGGTAGCCTTCAAAACTGCGTACATCTACTGTCAGCTCCAGCGATTCAGACAAATGACGGTTCACTGCAAAGACAGTCAGCGCGTCTCCCTCTTCATCATAAACTACAGCGCTATCCAGATAAGGAATGTCCGTAAAGTCCTTGGAATCGTATTTTTCGGAATCCACGACAGGCATCAGTGATACCCCGCGACCATAACGGGAAGCATGCAGATACGGATAGAAGATCGTTTGCTTCCACGCTTTTCCGTTATTCTCGGTCATGATTGGCGCAATAACGTTGACCAGTTGAGCCAGGCAAGCCATTTTTACACGGTCCGCGTGACGCAAGAACGTAATCAACATGCTGCCCACCAACAATGCATCCTCAAAGTTGTAAATATCCTCAAGCTGCGGTGGTGCCACAGACCATGGATCGATTTTTTTGTCTGCATCATTGGAGTGGTACCATACGTTCCATTCGTCAAAGCTGAGCATCATTTTTTTCTTGCTACGTTTCTTCGCTTTGATATAATCACAAGTCGAAATGACAGTATGAATAAAATGATCCATGTCCATGGAACGTGCCAGATAATTAGCCGTATCATTGTCATGGTTGCCGTAGTATTGGTGCAGGGAAATATAGTCGGCTACCTCGTACGTATGATCCAGTGTGGTTGCCTCCCATTCCGGGAACGTCGGCATCGTGGAGCTGGAGCTTCCACAGGATACAAGTTCAATGTCAGGATCAATCAGCCTCATGGCTTTTGCAGATTCTACAGCCAGACGACCATATTCTTCTGCTGTCTTGTGACCAATCTGCCATGGGCCATCCATCTCGTTACCAAGACACCAGGTTTTAATCTTATGTGGTTGCTCTACACCGTGACTACGACGTAGATCACTCCAGTAAGAGCCGCCTGTGTGGTTGCAATATTCCACCAGATTACGCGCAGCATCAATTCCGCGCGTACCCAGATTAACCGCCATCATGACTTCGGAACCTACATCCTTGGCCCACTTGAAAAATTCATTCGTACCCACTTCATTCGGCTCGACCGTTCTCCACGCCAGCTCCAACTGTCTAGGTCTGGACGCAACAGGGCCGACACCGTCCTCCCAATTGTAACCGGATACAAAATTGCCTCCCGGATAGCGTATAATAGGAACATCAAGCTGTTTTACCAACTCTTTAACATCATTTCGGAAACCGCTTTCATCACTGGTTGAATGAGTAGGCTCGTAAATGCCACCATATACGGCACGCCCGAGATGCTCTACAAAAGAGCCATAAATGCGTTTATCGACTTCAGCAATACGAAAAGATTTGTCTACAATCATCTTTGCTTTTACAGCTGCTGCCACCTAAACCATCCTCTCTGAATGCGAAAATAAAATCCGTTGTACCACCAAGACTAAGATGCCGTTTTATTTACGGTTTTAATATAACACACCATATTTATCATGGTCAATATTATTATTAAATACTTAATATATTTATTAACATTCATGATAAACGATAAGCAATTGGTTACGTATTTCTAAGTATTTCGTTTTATAAACAAACTTATTGAGCGAATAACCCTTTGCTAAATAATAATAGTTGTCCTGCTGTTCATATTTCCATTAGAGTAAACGGCGTAGTCTCTTTGGTTTAAAACCAAGAAACTACGCCGTTACTATGTTCAGCCTATAGTTCGTCACTACACTATTACTTAATCCCCGAAATCGTATAGTTCTCAATAATATACTTTTGGAAAACAATGAAGATAATCATGATCGGAACGACCATAAAGGTCGAGCCTGCCATTTGAAGGGCAAATTGACTTTCGTTCTGCCCCTTGAGCAGGGACAGTCCGACGGACAAGGTGTACAGCTTCTCATCGTTCGCAATAATGAGCGGCCACAGGAAGCTGTTCCATCCGCCGATAAAGGTCAGGATGGCCTGTACCGCGATAATTGGTGTCGAGATAGGCAATACAATTTGCAGAAAAGTACGGAACTCCCCTGCTCCATCGAGACGTGTCGCCTCTAGCAGTTCTTCTGGGATATCGGACATGAACTGCCGGAACAGGAAGATCGCGAACGCACCTACCAATCCAGGCAGGACAATCCCTAGCATGGAATTGGTCAATCCCATCTGGTTCAGGATCAAATAGACGGGGATCATCGTCACTTGACCTGGAATCATCATCGTTGCCAGTACCAGATAAAACAGAAACCCTTTACCTTTAAATTGGAATTTAGCAAAGCCATAACCCGCCATAGCATTCAGGAATAATCCGAAGAATGAAGCTAAAACAATGATCAGGGTATTCGTCAGATAGGTTCCAAAAGCCATGCTATCGAATAGTAATTTAAAATTATCCAGTGTAAAATGCTGCGGCCAGATGGTCGGAGGAATTTTGGTTACCTCCCCCTCTGTCTTAAAGGAGGATAGAATCATCCACGCAAAAGGCAGCACCATCAACAGACCTCCTACGGTCAGGAGAATCGCCACGAACCATTGAAATGTTTTTTCACCACTGCGCGTATTGGCGCGGGCTTGCTGAACAGCTGTTTTCACGTTCATCACCTCTCTCTATCAGGACTCCGCTTTATTTTGCAAACGGAACTGAATCAGCGTCACCGCGATGATCGCGAAGAACAGAATGAACGATCCCGCCGCGGCATACCCGAATTTACTAAATTGGAAGCCGTTATTGTAAATGAACAAGGAAGCCGTCAGCGTGCCGTCCAGCGGTTTCCCTTTGGTCATGACAAAAGGTTCCTCGAAAAATTGCAGCCAGCCGATCATCGTCGTGATGGACACGAAGAAAATAGCGTAACGAAGCTGCGGAAGCGTAATATAACGAATTTGCTGCCATGTATTGGCACCGTCAAGCTGAGCCGCTTCATAATAAGAACCCGGAATCCCTTTAATAGCCGCAATAAAAATAATCATGTTTAAGCCGATGCCCCGCCAAACTGCTAACACAATCAACGAAACTTTCGCTACTGTTGGATCAGTCAGCCATGGGACGGGACCTAAATTCATCAGACCAAGTACGTAGTTGAATAATCCAAGCGTCGGATTATACAGATAGCTCCAAACGACTGCGACCGCAACCACATTCGTTACGGACGGCAGATAGAACACGACGCGGAATACTTTGAAGGCACGTGATTTACCCATGTTAATCAGGATCGCGATGCTGAGCGAAAATATCAACACCAACGGAACACCAATGATGACAAAGAACAACGTATTACCCAGGGACTTTATAAAGGAAGGGTCCAAAAGCACGTTCGTGTAATTTTCCAATCCTATAAAGCGAATACTATCATAATTAACGAGTCCGGACAGATCCATATCCGTGAAGCTGATCACGAGCGCCAGTAGTATCGGCAACAACGAAAACAGCGTTAACAGGATGATGGAGGGACCGATAAACAAGTATGGCGCAAGCTTCTGCGAGCTTCCTTTCATGCCTTCACTCCCTTTGACAATGACGGATATGGATCATTATTTTTTCATAATACTTGCAGCCTGCTGATTAAAGTCATCCATTTCCTTCTGTACATCGGCATGACCACGGTAAATACGTTCGAAGCTCTTGATGAATTGTTGAGAAACCTCTTCCCATGCGGCCAGTTGCGGCAATGCTGCGGAATGATCCAGCTGTTTGCGAATCGTCCGAAGCATCGGATCACTCTTAAGCTTGGCATCTTCCCACGATTTAGTAGTCGCAGGCAAGTTACTGGACAGATCCATCCATTTCAGCTGTGTTTCTGGTTTGCTCATGTAAGCCAGGAATTTGGCCGACTCCTCTGGGTGCTTGCTGAATTTCATAATTGAAAGGTTGGCTCCACCCAAAACGGACAGGTTGTTTACTTTGCCAGGAAGCTCCGCTATATTCCACTTACCTTCCAATTCTGGTGCCTTGCTCTTGATTTCTTTAATCATAAAAGGACCGCTGATAAACATTGGAACGATACCCTCGCCTTGCAAACCTTGAACGGAATCAATTCCAATATCCACTGCGTTAGAGCCATTTTGGAAAAAGGTATTTACATACTTCACAGCATCTACAAACGGTGGTTGGTTGAACAGCGGATTGCCCTGCTCGTCAACCAGTTTGGAACCGTTCTGGAGAGCAAACATAAAGCCCATAGACTGCTCCTTTGCACTAAAGGAGATACCATATTTGCCCTTGCCCCGAGCCGCCAGCTTTTGGGCAGCATCGGAAAGTTCCTCCCACGTTTTAGGTGCTTCATTATATCCAACTTGTTTCAGTAGATCCGTACGATAGAACAAAACTCGCGTTTCAGTGTACCAAGGTACAGCGACCGGTTTACCTTCAAATTGGGCCGTACCTACAGCACCCTCGAAGAAATTCTTCGATTCCAGTTCAGGATACTTGCTGACATAAGGTGTGATGTCCGTCAATGCGCCCGCAGCTGCAAGCTCCGGTACCCATGACGTGCCCAATTGGACCACATCCGGACCAGACTTCGAGGCAACAGCCGTTAGCAATTTATCGTGAGCGTTATCCCAAGGTAACGCCTGTACATCGACGTGAATATCTGGATTTTCTTTCTCAAAATCTTTCACAATTTCAGGCAGCAGCTTTCCTTCTGCTCCCATACCCCATAAGGTGATGGTCGTCTTGCCGTTTGCATCTTTACCGGACGAATCATCCTTGGACGAACAACCTACCAGCGCGCCCCCCAGTAATAAGGTGCTTGCCAAAATGATCCCCAACGTTCTTTTCATCATACGAATTCCTCCCGAGATGATCGGTTTACCGATCATGCAATATGATAACGGATTCAAATACGAGGATTTTGCGAAAATACAATTAGCGACTTCCAATGAACAATATATAGATCGAAATGTCTCGTTCATCTATATTTTGCACTTTGGAGCGACTGGAATCGAATCTTGCAAAACCCTGATGCATGTAAATACATAGCGATTAAAGCATACCGCTATAACACTTATGTTCAAAGCACAAGGACCATACCCGTCAATAGAAACGTTTCGATAGTCATTATAGAACAAATTGAAACCGTATTCAATAGAAATATTATTTTTCATTTGTACAGAATCCCGACTTTTTTTCGTTTATATCATCTTTATTACGTTATTTAGTCTATAAAAACCCGCTGAATTGGATTTGACTCTCCATTTGAAAGCGTATATAATCCAACTGAGTTCAACAATAGAAACGTTTCGATTAATAATACGACAGAATATTATGCTTCTATACTAGCTATTAGCCTGTTCAGCACTTTTTTGAATCATCTTTATCCAAAAAATCTCATGAATCTGAAAAAGAGAGCTGTCCACCAACAATACAGCTTATGGAGGAATATGATGGAACAACACCTGAATTCCTATTTAGAAAACATGACGCTTGAAGAAAAAGTCGATCAACTGCTACAGCTTGTGGGTGCCTTCTTTGAAGAAGCGGGAACGGATAGTCAAATTACCGGCCCTATGGCTTCCCTCGGCATCACAGAAAAAAATGTCCATAACGTCGGTTCCGTGCTTGGCATCGCAGGGGCCAAGGAAGCGATCCGTGTTCAGCAGGCTCATTTAAGTAAAAACCGTTTGGGTATTCCGCTTTTAATTATGGCAGATATTGTACACGGCTTCAAAACGATTTTCCCTATACCGCTGGCCATTGGTTGCTCATGGGATATGCAGCTGGCAGAAGAGAGCGCTACCATTGCAGCCCGCGAGGCAGCTGTATCCGGTGTTCACGTCACATTCGCTCCTATGGTCGATCTGGTGCGTGACCCGCGCTGGGGCCGTGTGATGGAATCTACAGGGGAAGACCCTTACCTCAACAGCGAATTTGCTCGTGCGTTTGTGCGCGGGTTTCAGGGTAAAGATCTGACGAACGATACCGACCGGGTGGCCGCATGCGTGAAGCATTTTGCCGCATATGGAGCTGGCGAAGGCGGACGGGATTACAACACTGTAGATGTATCCGCATGGCAGCTGCGAGAGTATTATCTCCCCTCCTACAAAGCTGCTTTAGATGAAGGCTGCGAAATGGTGATGACGTCCTTCAATACCGTAGAAGGCGTAGCCGCAACGGGCAATAAGCGCCTGATGCGTGATTTGCTTCGTGATGAATGGGGCTTTGATGGTGTACTCATCTCGGATTGGGCTGCCATCAAGGAGCTTATCCCTCACGGCATCGCCGAGGATGAGCGCGAGGCAGCGAAGAAAGCGCTGCTGGCTGGCGTAGATATTGAAATGATGACCTCCTGCTATAACGGGCATCTGCCTGAGCTGGTTCGCAGCGGACAACTGGATGAAGCGCTCATTGATGAAGCCGTGATACGTATATTGAAGCTCAAGCAAAAGCTGGGCTTGTTCGAAAATCCGCTACGCGGCGCAGACCCTGAGCGTGAACGTGAAGTTGTGTTCTGCGAAGCTCACCGTACGGTTGCCAAAGAATTAGCTATTAAATCTTGCGTGTTGCTCAAAAATGATTCCGTTCTTCCATTGAATCGCAATCAACCTATTGCGTTGATCGGACCTTTTGCAGAGAGCGGTGATATCCTGGGCTCTTGGTCGTGGAGTGGTTCGCAGGAGGAAGCTATTCGCGTTGTCGACGGATTCCAATCGAAAATATCCTCCTCGCTGCTCACGGTTGCGGCAGGTTGCTCTATCGACGATATGACTGAGGAGCAATATACAGAAGCTCTGCAAGCTGCCAGCCAAGCAGAGGTTATCGTGTTGGCGCTTGGAGAGCGCTCGGATATGAGTGGTGAAGCAGGCAGCCGTTCCAATATTCGCTTGCCACAAGCCCAGTTGGAACTGGTGAAGCGCCTGAAGACGCTGAACAAGCCTATGGTAGCCGTACTATTTAATGGTCGTCCGTTGGATCTGCACGGTGTTATTGAAGAAGTAGACGCTGTACTGGAAGCCTGGTTCCCTGGTGGCGAAGGCGGCGCGGCGATTGCCGATTTGTTGTACGGTGATGCCGAACCTACGGGTCGCCTGACCATGTCCTTCCCGCAATCGGTCGGACAGGTGCCCGTGTACTACAATCATTTTAATACGGGACGCCCGCAGTTAGATCCGAATACAAAAGAACGCTACGTGTCTCAATATCTAGACGTACCAAACGAACCTTTATTCCCGTTCGGCTATGGACTGAGTTACACCGATGTAGCCTATGACAGCGTACAGCTCTCCGGCGATACCCTTATACCTGGTCAGGAACTGACCGTTAAAGTGCAGGTAACGAACACAGGAACACGTCCAGTCGAGGAAACCGTCCAGTTCTATATTCGTGATATTAGCGGTGATACGGTTCGCCCAATGAAAGAACTGAAAGATTTCTGCAAAGTCCTTCTTGCCCCAGGCGAAAGCCGGGAAGTGGCATTTGCATTGACCGAGCCTCAGCTGCGCTATCATCATGCAGATTTGAGCCTCAGCAGTGACAGCGGCGAATTTGCCGTCTTTACAGGACCTAACAGCCGAGATACTAGTGAAAGCCGTTTTCGGTTAGTGAAATAAACAGGAAAGTGAGGCGTTCCCTTTGATGAATACAAGTCTGGATCAAAATATTTTGCTGCGGGCCGGCGACCTGTCTTTTACCTTTTTGAGCAGCGGTGATGTGTATAAGATCGCCCACGGCTCAACGATGATCAACCAACTGTTGACCAATTCAGTCGACGGTTCCTTGAACAATCTGTACTTGAGACTGTACCGTCCGTCCGGTGTAAGTATCACTCCCCTGCTTGGAGTTCGCTCACCGGGAGTAATCCGACAAACGGATCAGCAGATTATTTGGGAAGGTTTCACCGCTGGTGTAGGCTATCAGGTGACCTTCACGCTAAGCCGTCTGGGAGTATGGTTCTGGGATGTAACCCTACAGGGCGATGACGTGGAAGCAGATGTCGTGTACGGTCAGGATATCGGCATTGCCGATACCGCTGCTGTGCGCAGTAATGAAGCTTATTTGTCTCAATATATTGACCACACCGTCTATCATGATGAACAAAGAGGCTATACCGTTTGCTCACGTCAAAACCAGCCTCAAAGTCAGGCATTCCCATACATTCAACAAGGCTCATTAACCCGCACTGTTGGTTACTCCACTGACGGATTTCAGTTCTTTGGACTTTCGTACAAAGAAACGACTGAGCCGGAAGCACTCCGTCGCGACTCGCTCGCCAATGAAGTGTACCAATACGAATTCGCCTATACCGCGTTGCAATCTGAGCGGGTGAAACTGGCCGGGGAAGCTCGCTTTACTTTTTACGGTCTGTTCCAGCCCAATCATCCAGCCGCAGTGACAAAGCTGGAGTATCAGGAGCTGGTGACAAAGGCACGTGACGAAGTAGCTGCCATTTTAGTGGACGCTTCCGAGACCATCATACCCGCACACGCCGCAAGTGATCTTCAGGCAGGGCGTGTGGCTCCAGCTCAAACCATCGGTGAGCCGCTGCGCACACTGGACTTGACCGATGCCGAAGTGGATCAACTTTTCCCCAAACGGCAGGAAGAAGAACGGGATGGCGATGAACTACTTTCCTTTTTCACGGACAGCTATGAGCATGTCGTACTCAAATCCAAAGAGCTTCGTGTAGAGCGTCCCCATGGGCACATTTTAATGGGCGGGCATTACTCAGGAGGTAAGGAAGAAACCATTACAACCACCTCCTATATGTACGGGGTGTTCAATTCCCAGCTCGTAATCGGCAATACAAATTTCAACAAAATGATTACCAACGCGCGTAATGCGCTCAATATTCCCAAGACATCCGGTCAACGTATCTATGTCGGAATCCAAGGGAAATACCGCCTGCTCACGATGCCTTCCCTGTTCGAGATTGGCTTCAATTATGTGCGCTGGTATTACAAAACGGCTGACGATACATTCATTATTACAAATCATACGAATGTCGATAGCCCAGAAGTGCGGCTTCACATGCGTGCGGCAAGCGGCAAAACCTATCCGTTCCTCATCACTCAGCAAATGTCTATGCATGTGAACGAATATGAGCTCCCGTTTCATATGGAACGTGAAGGTGACGCCCTACTCTTCCGGGCAGACTCTGCTTCCCTGAGTGCCGAAGCCTATCCAGACCTGCTGTACCGAATGCACATAGAGGGCGCTCCATTACAGCATGTGAGCGACGCTCACGCACTGCTACAGGGGAATGCTTCCCCTGATGCGTCTCTGGTTGTGCTGGAGCTGGGTGACAGCAGCGAATGGACCTGCACCGTGCAGGGTTGGCTGAATGGGCTTTCAGCCGGGCAAGAATCAGTGCACAAAGAGCGTCACGCTTCCTTTGAAGATGAGCGCGAGCGCTATCGGGAATATTTTGCCGAGCTTATGAACGGTTTCCATCTGACTCTGGGTCAACACGAAACGAGCGAGCTATTCCGTGTGAACGCAGTGGCTTGGTGGTACACCCATAATATGCTCGTTCACTACTCTGTGCCTCACGGTCTGGAGCAATACGGCGGTGCAGCCTGGGGAACACGTGATGTGTGTCAGGGGCCTGTGGAATATTTCTCAACTATGCAAAAGTTCGATGAGGTTCGTTCCATTCTGCTGACTGTTTTCAGCCATCAGTACGAGGACAGCGGAAACTGGCCGCAATGGTTTATGTTTGACAACTATACTCACGTGCAGCAAGAAGAAAGCCATGGGGATATTATCGTCTGGCCGCTCAAGGTACTGGGCGATTATTTGACCGCTACCCGTGATTACAGTATTCTGGAAGAAAATGTGCCTTACACCCATCGGCATACTTTCGATTATACCAAGCAGACCGCGACTCTCATGGAACATGCCCTGAAGGAAATCGAATATATTCGGGAGAATTTCCTGCATGATACGTATTTGTCGGCCTATGGCGACGGCGATTGGGATGATACCCTCCAACCAGCCAATGCTCAGCTGAAGCAATACATGGCGAGCAGCTGGACGGTTGCACTCACCTACCAAGTTATTAGCAACTTTGCTGCTGCTTTAGAGCAGGCCCCCGCGGGTGTAGTAAGCGAAGCCGACAAGATCGCACAAGATCTACATCAAATGGCCAATGGCATCCGTAAAGACTTTAACCGCTACATGCTGGAGAGTGGAATTATTCCGGGCTTCGTGTATATGGAAGAGCCCGGCCAACCTAAGCTAATGCTCCATCCGTCTGACACCGAGACAGGAATCCATTTTCGGCTGCTGCCGATGACACGCAGCATGATCAGCCAGCTGCTCACGCCTGAGCAAGCATTGGCTCATGAGCAACTCATCCGTGAGCAGTTCCTCTGCCCGGATGGTGTACGTCTGATGAACCGCCCTGCACAGTATGATGGCGGTGTGAGCTCGCACTTCAAGCGTGCAGAGCAAGCGGCCAACTTTGGACGTGAGGTCGGGCTGCAATATGTGCATGCCCATATCCGCTTTGCGGAAGCGATGGCCAAGTTGGGACGCAAGGACGACGCTTGGCACAGCTTGAAGCTCATCAATCCGGTCGGCATACGTGCGTCCGTACCGAATGCCGAATGGCGCCAAAGCAACGCCTATTTCAGCAGCTCGGATGGTAAATTTAATACCCGCTATGAAGCACAGGAACGGTTTGGTGAACTGCGTGAAGGAGCCGTACCCGTCAAAGGTGGCTGGAGAATCTATTCCAGCGGTCCAGGAATCTATATGAATCAGCTCATATCGAATGTCCTTGGTGTTCGTCAGTCGGGCGAAGATCTGATCCTGGACCCAGTGCTGCCGGATCATCTCGACGGATTGGAATTTGAATTTTCTTTTGCAGGAAAACCGATCACCTTCGTCTACCGCATGCTGCAAGAGCACACTGGCGGTGAGCAAGGCCGTACAGTATTGAACGGAACACCACTGGAAAGCGTGCCAGCCGATGATAATCGCTACCGCTCCGGTGCCTTGCGCATCAAACGCGAGATTTTCGAGCAAGCCTTGGCAGAACATGATGGTGTACACCGTCTGGAGATTATTTTATAAAGAGTTTTTGATGCTAAATCTGGTATAGGCAACAAAGGGATGGCGATCTTGCGGGATCGCCCTTTGCTGCTTATGTGTAGGACTACGACATTTGGAATAGATATGTGGTTAATAATGAATATACAATAGCAATTATAAGACGGACGACAAGGAGGTGACGATGTGGTCAGCATTAAAGATATCGCCAAACAGGCGGGCGTTTCCATATCTACCGTTTCATATGCCTTGAATGGTAGCGATAAGGTAACAGAAGAAACTTGCGCACGTATTTTAGCCATTGCCAAAGAGCTTAACTATGTGCCCAATGCCGCCGCACGTAATCTCAAGAAAAGGCAGACCAAAATTATTGGCGTTTTCCTGACTGATTTTCGTGGAGACGTTTATGGAGATTTACTGTATGGCATCAAGGAAATTTTAAACCGCAAGGGCTATGATCTCATCGTATGCAGCGGTAAGCAATCTCACCGAATGCTGCCGGAACGCATGATCGACGGCGCCATTGTGCTGGATCAGACGTTTGATAGTCAGGAGCTACTGAACTACGCCGAGCGAGGACATAAAATTGTCGTGTTGGACCGTGAACTGAATCATCCTAACATTAACCAGGTGCTGCTGGATAACAAAGCGGGCGCCGCTCTCGCAATCGAACATTTATTGGAATTGGGACACCGTAAGCTATATGTGGTTACCGGACCAGAAGGTTCTTACGATTCATGGCAACGGATGCAGGCGGTCAAGCAGACCATTGAGCGTAGCGGCGTGGCTGAAATGATCGAAATTGACGGCGATTTTGAGAAATCGGGCGGTGAACAGGCGGCTGAGATCATTTTGCAGCAACAAGTTAGCCCGGGTTCGGAACCTGTAGCCGTATTTTGTCTCAATGATGAAATGGCAGTGGGCTTTTACAATCGAATGGCTCAGTCAGAGCTGACGATTGGCAAGGATATTCATATCGTCGGCTTTGATAATATCGAGCTGGCGCAATATATTCAGCCCCGTCTGACAACGATTGACTATTCCAAGCGTAAATGGGGCGCTGTAGCTGCCGAACAAGTTCTTAAAATCATTGCTGGGGAAGACGTGGAGCATGAACGTTTATACGTTACGCTTGTCCAAAGAGAATCAGCAGGCGCAGCATTCATCACCCAAGATCAACAGAATCTGTGATGAACAACACAGAAGTAACCTGCTCGCCAGCCTCCTCCAAAAAAAAAGAACTTCCACAGTCCCAAAACACGGGGTGGAAGTTCTTTTGGTTATACTTATTTAACCTAACAAATCCTCAATTGAATTCGACAACGACCGTAAGGGATTACCAATCGTTTGCCCCGTCTCCAGCTCCACCTGTAACGCAGCATCAACCATAGATAACTGTGCTACAACCAGCTCTCTGCTTGGATCAGCCTCCCTTAGCTCATACAGCGAACGAACCAGCAATTCCTTATACTCGTCTTCACGTCCCTGCATAATCAGTTCAAAAGCGTCCTCCACCACCTTAACCTCTATCATAGAAGAGATATCCGGTTTGCCTAACAGAGTAGCCGTATGATAAAGACGCTTCATCGTTCCCTCTACGGTAGCCGGATTCGTGAATACCAAGGTCCGTGGCAGCAAATCATCGCATATCTCATGAAAAAAGGGCTCATCGAGCGCAATTACTGGCGTAGGCATTGTCAATTGAGCCTTTTCTGCCAAAACGATATAATTCGTGCACGTTATCAAAATAATGTCTATATCGCTTTGAGCAATCCATTTCAGTTGCTCTTCTACCTTGCGACTGGCATCGGCCGCAGAAAAATTCGGATCCAACGAAACCCGGCGCATAAGTCCAGGGTCCACAAAATGTACCAGCTCCACCTCATAAGAAGCAAAAGCCCGTTCCACATAGGCTATGTTCGAGTGATGCGCATGCAGGCAGCCCACACGTTGCTTTAAGCCTTCCATCGTCCTACCCCCTGTTATATGTTTGCATCATTTTAACAGGAATAGGACGGTTGGGAAAGCGTCTCAATCATGCCATACTACGAGCGCATTTTTTAGAATTTTCCGTTCGTATTTTTCCACTCCGTTTTAGACGGAATGTCCTGAACTACATCCCAATGTTCTGCTACCTTGCTATTCTCTACCCGGAACAGATCATAGACAGCGGCCGAAGTTCCCTTAGGCGATGTCAATTCACTCACAACCAGCACGAAGTTGCCTTCTCCAATGACCATGTGGATCTGATCATATCCAAAAGAAGCTCCCTGGCTTCCCACTGCAGAAAATGCCTGTTTCAGATTGGATACACCGTCACCAAAAAGAGGATTATGCTGAATGTACTGATCACCATTATAATAACTTTCCAATGCAGCACGATTTTTGCCAACCAGGACATCATCCACAAACTTGCGGATCAGTGTTTTGTTGGTCTCAGTTTGGTTGCGATCCGTGATCTGTGTTGTTCCATCAATCATGGTGTGTCCGCTTGGATTGGCTGGAGCCGAGTCCTGCATGTTGTCCCAATGCTCAACAATTTTACCATTGCTATCGAAGCGGAAAATATCAAAAACAATGCTCGTTTTCCCTGCAATGGACTTTTTATAATGAACCGCTACATAATTGCCATCCTGAATTACACGTTGGATTTCAACCTGTACATTGGCTCCCTTCGACTGGCTAATCCCTTGCAGCAACACATCTCTTCCGCTAGCAAAGCTCAGATTATGCTGAATGTACTGATCCTTGCTGATCCAATTCTCGGCTGCTTTCGTATCTCCGGTTTCAAAACTTTTCAGAATCTCTACAACCTTATCCTTATTACTCACTCCGATTTGCACGGTTCGGCTGGCCGGGTCCCAAATCACTTGCTTGCCCCACGCTTCTTTTATGACATCAACCGGTACATAGGTTACCCCTTGTTTAGTCAAGATGGTCGAGGTGGACAGTGGTACCTTAATCCCGTTGATTTGCGCTTCCGGGCTGCCTGACACCAGTACAACCGTCGCCTGGTCATAACGAATGGTTGTGCTTTGACGCGCCGTATTGAACGTAATATGCTTGGAATCCAGCGGAATCCCCAAACTGGAGGCCAATTGTCTCAAGGGAATTAAGACCTGCTTATTTCTCACGATAGGCGCAATTTTGTAAGCCTCCTTCTTGCCATCTACCCAAACCTGAATACCTGTAGCGGGTTTTGCTTCGGCCGCCAAGGCCGGTACAGCAGAAGATAGCACGAGCAAGCCAGCGAGTGCGGCAGTAACCGTATGTTTTTTCATGAATGTAAGCCCCTCTCAACATAAAAAAAATAGAAAATTGAAAACAATTCCCTTTTATGTAACTAATTAAGTTACACCTAATCACAAAAAATGAACTTTTCACGTCCTGCCTTATCTTTAACCCTCATCTGAATCTCTTGAAACCTCAATACCCCTCCTTTCAAAATTCTATATGCATAGCCCGTTATGCAGCAAGCTACAGCCTTAGAATAAAGGATATGGGGACTAATAACAATGTATGCTTATGTCTTACAAATGAATTTATGATGAAACCACAAAAAAAGCGGCTCCTATCGCCAAGCGAATGAACGCTTTTGAATAGCAAGCCGCTTCTTTACACCATTGATAATGCTTATCCCGATAACGTTCTCCGAAACTTGATGAAGCTCCCTATCCGCCAGATTGAGATATATACCAGCGCCATTGTAATCGCCAGCATGCTAATTTCGGTCGTGCCCAAACTACTGAGGTACTGGGTCAAAACAACGCGAATCAAGATAATAGCGATAATAATATATTTAAAATATTGGTTCGGCTTGGGATAAATAAGACCGTCATCCCGTCTTTCATACGCCGTATGCAGCAAAATAACATAGCCAAACAGAGCCCCTAATAGCCCGGCAACCAGCAGTTCCCAAAAGGCGGGGGGCGCGTACGTTTGACCGGGAATATGCATTAATTGGTACACAGACATCATCATAAGCGGGAATGCGATAAACAAGGGGAGCAGAATCCGGATTCCGTTTCCTTTTACTGGCCCCCCTCGTCTTTTGGTTCTGAACCAGATCATCAGCCCCACCAAAACAGCCAACAATGCATATATAAATATCGTCGTCATGGTGAAACTCCTTCCTCATAGATCATATAGATACGCTAGCCTAAATCGACAGTTTTTTCTCCAGCAGATAAGCGCTCAAGCGGATTAATACATATGCAGCAACCCAACTGATCAACACCGCAATCGGGAAATGCCAGGTAAACGGAAACCATTGTCCTGTTTGAGCATGATCAAACTGCTCATAAAGCCCCTGATCGCCCGACCAATAAAAGACACTCCCGCCACCCATCAAAAGAATCCACAGTATCGGGTTAAGCGGCCGCAAGGTGCTGTATTTGGTACTGGCCGTCAATAGACCCAGCGCAATAACCAACGGCGTGAAGGCGATAATCATCACAAACCAGTTCAATCCGGCTACAATAAAAGACGCTGCATCCGCAAACGTATAAGGCTGTATGGTTGATGAGATGAACAACGCGTACAGAGAACCCACCACAAACAGAAGCAATATTACGACAATGGTTTGTAAAATAGCCGCAATCCATTTGGCGCTAATCAGCCATATGCGCGGATAGGGAAGGGTCAGCCACCATCCGTAGGTGTCATTTTCCCATTCTCTTCTCAAGCTTCCCACACCCATGAAAATGATCATGTACGGCAGGCCCAGGGTGACATACCACAGCCTTGTCAATTCGAGCTGGTTGTGAAGTGCGAAGTACAAGGAAATAGCGAACGCCGCAATTAGAAATAATGAGAAATACACGAGTCTCCACGATCTGGGCAGTCGATTGCGACTTTGCTTTCTCCAGCTTCCTTTATTTCGAAATTCATGGCGTATCAAATCTTTGAACAGCCCTGATGAATTCACGCCCTCCACTCCTTTTTGTACAAATTGCGGAACACCTGATTCAGCGAGCCATGCTCTGCACGCAGATCATCCGAATCACCAGACCATATGATCCGTCCGCGGTCCATCATGACCGTATAGTCAAACAAGCCTTCCACTTCCTGAATATCATGCGTGCTAATGAGTATCGACTGCTGCCGATCCTCCAAATAATCAATAATCCCGGCTACAATGGCCTCTCTGGAGAGGACATCAATACCCGCAAACGGCTCATCCAGGATCATGAGTGGAACCTCACGTGCCAGACATAAAATCAGTAGCACACGTGCCTCCTGTCCGCGACTCAGCCCAGTCATTTTAAGTTCCAGCTCGACGTCCATATGATCAGCAAGTTTATACGCGTCTTTTATATTGAAGCCAGGCAAAAAAGACTTCCCCCATTCCAGCGTCTGCTGAACTGTATGATTGGGGTACCAGCGTGCCCGGTCAGGAAGATAGGATATATCCCGGTTGGTTTCCCAACCAGGCTGTCGGCCCAACACCTGAAGCTCGCCCCCATCTGACTGAATCAATCCGGTGATCGCTCGAAAGAAGCTGGACTTCCCACAGCCATTGGGTCCAAGCACGCCTACAATACGTCCTGCCGGAATGATGACATCTAATTGATCCAGTGCTTTTTTACTGCCGTATTGCTTCACCAGATGATTCGCAACCACAACAGACTCCGTCATGCCTTATCGCCTCCTTCCTTGTCATTTCCGGCCTGTTTGCTTCGTATATACTGCTGTACATCTTCCCACGATAACCCCAGGCTACTCATCTGTCCGAGAAACTGATCAATATATGTTATAGCCAATTGTTCCCGAAAGCTGGCAATCCGTTCACTGGACGAAGTAACATAAGTGCCTAACCCGCGCCGCTTCTCAGTCAATCCGTCCCGCTCCAGCTCCTGATACGCCCGCATCACGGTATTCGGATTCATGCGTAATTCCTGCGCCAGATCACGAACAGATGGCATTTTGCTTCCCATTTCGATCTCCCCTTTAGCAATGGAGCTACGTACTTGATTTAATATTTGTTCATATAATGGCTGGCTAAAATCAATTAAAAATCGGAACGAGCCAACCCGTTGTTCTTCCATGGGTGTTTCCCCCTAATCGGCTGAATCTTTCGTGCCTGTAGTGTATTATATCACTTAATACACGTAATACAAGTTTATTTTAGCTGAAATTTTAGTCATGTCACCCAAATTCCATTCAGTAAATGCTCAGCTTGCGCTCAGATAGCATTCAAGTTGATCCCTTATGATGTATCACGTACCAAACAAACCATAACCGAAAGGTGGAAAATGAAGATGAAGAGCACCAAGAAAGCAATTTTGGCTGGAACGATGGCCTTGGCATTTTTAGGAGGCGGGGCACTGTACTCCACAAGCGCAGCCCATGCTGCTTCAACTACACCTGAGAAGGCTCCCATCGCAGACAAAGCACAGGCACCTAAGGGGAATCCCGGCGATGCTAATGGCCCTAAAATCGCAGGAGGAAACTATGCTGAGAACAAAGCCCTCCTGAAGTTATTGAAATTATCCTCCAGTCAGTTGGATACACAGTTGAAAGCAGGTAAATCCCTTGCTACGATCGCCAAAGCACAAGGCGTGAGCGTAAATTCCGTTATTGATGTAATGGTTTCAGATATGAAAGCGAAACTGGCTACGGAAAAACAAAACGGCAAGATTACGGCAACTGAATATAACCAACGCGTCTCTAATCTAAAACAAATGATGACAGACATGGTAAATGGCGTGAAACCATCCAAGCCACCAGTAGATGGCGGTAAAGCGGATGCAGGTAAAGCTCCTGCTCAAGGAGATGCCCAGGCTCCTGCTAAAACCAATGCAGCTAAAGCCTCTACTAAGCAGAAATAGCTACAGCTCCCGTTTGGGCACATCCACTCATGTATAATAAATCTCCGTCCGGCTTCCCTGTACGAACAGAGACGACAATAAGCCTGTCCCCTGCTGCGATACAACAGAAGGAGACAGGCTTATTTGTCATGTAAACAAGATAATATGTGGTAGACTAACATAATCCAGAGGTCATTTTTTACTCTAATTCATAAAAAGGTGAATGTAATGAAAATAAATCAACAGGAATTTGATGTGCAAGGAATGAGCTATACAATCAGATCTGCCATGATTCAAGATGCGAAGAATTTGTCTGAAATCCGCTTGCTGATTGATGGAGAAACTGAAAATTTAGATAGAGAGAAGGGAGAAGCGTTTATAAGTACATCCGGTTTTGAACAGCTCATTAAAACGGATACAGAGAATAACAGAAATCTATTTTTAGTTTTAAAAAAAATCTATTTCCTGGGCTGACTCCAATGGCATCAAGAAAATGACTCTACAAGTTTTGGAAACGAATGATAAAGCCGTTGATCTCTATAAAAAACATGGATTTGAAATCGAAGGGTTATTAAAAAACGATAAGGTCCTTTCAGATGGCAAATACTACAACACCATAATCATGGGGAGATTTTATAAATAAAAAAAGACCCTGTTCAACAGGATCTTTCATCTTTGCATCGCGACACATCCCCTAGTAGCGATAATCATCATAAGGATTGCGATTGCGATTGCGATTACGATACTGATCATGCGGCTGCTGGGCTGCGGTAATCATCAAAAATATGCCTGAGATCAAATGCATCAACCAGCCCACAATCGGAATCCATCCAATAACCGAGGTCACGATCCCTAAAATAGATCCATAATAAGACTCTCTATTCGTCACCGATAGTACCAACGTAACAATGTGGAAAATCAGCATAAAGAACAATATAGTATACGCGGAATTTACGACGAGTAGCCCGCCCAAAACGGGAATAGCTAAAAATAGCTCCAATCCGCCTGTAATCCATTTTAATGTTTTTGATGGTGTCATTGTTCCACTCTCCCGATGCTGTTTCATTCCATAATTATATCCTATCCCTATACAGGATGACATACATTTTTCAACATACTATATGCTTATATCGTGACAGTCCCATCCCTTTCTCGAATGAGCTAAGCCCTGGCTACATATATGTGAGAGAGAACGAAATTCCGTTGATTTCTAAAGGGGTGAACACGATGGGATATTATATTGAGGTGGAACGCGGCGTGAAGCTGTATGTCGAGGATATTGGAGAAGGCATCCCTGTTCTGATGGTGCACGGCTGGCCGCTGGATCACCGAATGTACGAATACCAGTCCGCCTTGTTGCCTGCTTACGGGTATCGCTGTATTCAGGTTGATCTTAGGGGGTTCGGCAAGTCTGATCGACCATGGCATGGATACAATTATGATCGATTGGCGGACGATCTACTGGCTGTTATGCAGGCGCTACAGTTAAATCAGGTACGGCTGATCGGTTTTTCCATGGGGGGAGCTGTAGTCACACGCTACATGAGCAGGCACCGGGGATTTGGCGTCAATCAGTTGATCTTGATCGGAGCAGCTACGCCTCGATTCACCCCAACCAGCGACTTTCCTTATGGTACTCCTGTCACAGAGGTAGATAAACTCATCAAACAAGCCTATACAGATCGTCCACAACTGGTAACTTCTTTTGGCGAAATGTTGTTTGCTAATCCCGTCAGCCAGAGCTTACGCGACTGGTTACGTGACCAGGGCTTTGCGGCAACAGTTCATAGCATGGCTTGTACTTTGTACTCACTACGTGACTCTGATTTGCGCCCTGATTTGCCATGTATACACGTGCCCACCTGGATTCTACACGGCAAGCTGGATCGGGTCTGTCCTTTCCCCCTGGCTGTCCAAACTCAAAAAGGAATTGCCGGATCAAGACTTATTCCTTTCGAACGAAGCGGCCACGGTGTGTTTTACGAAGCGCTACCCGAATTTAACTCTATCTTACTGAGCATACTAGCCCCACCCTCCACACATAATTGAAAACCTGTTCATCCTTATGTATAATTTATATTTATAAAAAACAAAAAAGACGCCTCAGCGCCGTTAATGGCTATGGGGCATCTTTCACTACAAACATTTATCCGCTTAGGATTGTTTGGTATGATTGAAGCTCGTATTATTTAAAACAGCCAGCTTTTTCTCGCCCTTCACCATGGCAGAACCGCAAATGGGGCATGTCGGCTCGACAGAAAAAGCGAAGTTATCCCGCATCCAGCCGTTACATGTATCGCTGGCGCAATTCCAGACAGTTGTAATTTCCTCAGGAATCTCATCCATTGGCTTTTTCCGTGAATTGTACATAAACATCCCTCTTTCTTCATGATTTATAAAGCGATAAGATGTAATCAGTTCAAAAACGGTCTTGTGAACAGATAAAAACAAATGCCCCAAACGCTATGTTCGGGGCATCTGAAATAAGCTGTAATTTTAAATTACAGTTTTACAACGTTCTCAGCTTGTGGTCCACGGTTTCCTTCAACTACGTTGAATTCTACGCGTTGGCCTTCGTCCAAAGATTTGAAACCTTCGCCTTGGATTGCGGAGAAATGTACGAATACGTCGCTTCCACCTTCAACCTCGATGAAACCGAAACCTTTTTCTGCGTTAAACCATTTAACTGTACCTGTTTGCATGGAATTACCTCCAAAATGTATTTATATGACCTTTATTTTTTACAAATAAAAATTCACATATTGCACAAGGTTATTTCAACCTAAAACAATAGCCCTCTACAATATGCGAATCTCAGGTCACAATCTCAATATACTCATATTACCATAAGTGTATTGAAAACGCAAGCACTGGTGAATTTAATTTATGCAGAGTGCTTATGTTCTCTATTGCTGCTTCAAAGCTGTGTTCATTCGGCGGGAGTGAGTCATTAACTCCTACTTAAAACATTATATCCGTAGTTGCTTCCTATTATACCAGCAATCAAGAAATAAATATACAAAACATTGCGCAGGAGACGAACTTCTTAATAAAAGCCCATCTCCTGCGTTTATTTGCTTATTTTGAACTACAATTCTGCCAGTGCTTTAATTTCCTCTGCTGTCAGCGCTTTGTTATACAATTGAACTTCATCCAGGCTGCCATTGAAGTAAGCATCAGCGGCAAAACGGCTTTTGCCGAGATAAGCCTCGCTCGTCAGCAACTCATCGGGATTGAAGGTAATACCGTCATTAACAGCTACTTCCTCACCATTTACATACAATTTCCCTGTATTCCCTTCCAGTGTAACCGCTACATGCGTCCACTGGTTTAGCGGTAATGATGATTTGGAAAGCAAGCTTTGATCCGTACCCTCATGGATTGTAAACTGGAGTACACCGCTACCTTGGGAAGGGGTAAGAAACATATGCCGGGCTTGGCCGTTGCCGAAGTCAAAAATCCGTTGCCAAGCTGCACCGCCCTTCCAGTTCACCCAAGCGGAAAAGGTAAAATCCTTCGCATCTGTTACTGTATTTGGCAGTTGCACGTAACCATCCTTACCGTTTAGGACAAGCGCACCACCAAGCTTCCCGTCTTTATCCCATGCAGCACCACCATAGGTCTTACCATCGAATTGATTGTATGTGCTGTCGACAACCGAAGTTCCTTGATCCTCACTCCACGAATAGCGTGCGAGCTGAGGACCTTGGGCCTGTCCAGGAACAATGGCTGTAAAGCTTTTCTTAGCTGTGGCTTTGTCCTTTTTGATGGTCGCCGTCAATGTAACTGTTATAGGCTGAGAACCGACTTCTGGACGGTATACTTCACCTGTCACAGAAATATTCTCCGGGTGGGTGGACTCCCATGAAATAGTGGTATCTTGTGCTGCTTGAGTAGGTAGCGTCAGATTATAAAGAACATTGCTCGTATCGCCCAGGCTCAGATCCTTCTGCACAGCAGCTACAATCTTGCTGGCCTTCAGATCAGGCTTTAGCGAACCCCATACCGCAACACCCTTGGAGGACAACGCGGTAAAAGCAAGTGTCTTGGCACCTGTGTCTGGATCACGGTGCCGCAGGAATACACCTTTGTACTTCGTGCCCTCTACTGTAATTTCCAGCTGATTACCTGCCCCCAACTTCCATGTACCGTTCACTCCACCGGACAGTTTGCCGCCGCTATCCAGACTGACGTTAACGGCTTGCTTAATATTTGCCGAAATTTCCTTCCCGTGATTTACATACGAATATTGACCGAGGACATCCTTTTCTGACAGCTTTTTCAGTGAATCCTCATCTCCCGAATAACGATAAGGAGCAACCACAGGCCAACCGTCAACGTTCATGAACATTTCATGTACCCGCACTTCAAACTGTTCGCCTCTCCCCGGGAAACGGGAATGGAAAATGACAAAATGCTTTTTCGTCTTGGGATCATAATAAGCCGAGTTGTGTCCGGGCGACACATAGCCTGCACCCAGTCCAGTACCCGGATCACCAATTTCTCTTGGAATCAGGTAATTACCTATCAGTTTGACACCATATGGTTCAATGGAAGCGTCATCAAAAAGTGGTTTATCAGGATTTGCCTTAACCTTGATCATATCATTGCCTTCAGCATCGTAGAAAGGACCATCCGGTGTTTTGGAACGAGCGACACGCAGGTTGTATCCGCCATCCGCTGACAATCCGCCATAGGACAGGAACAAGTAATAATAGTCCGTTTGCGGACTGTATTGTATGTACGGCCCTTCCATACGAGCATGATTACCGCCTGTGAGCTTTTTCCCGTAGCCTTGACCAGGGAGCGGCTTCCCTGTTTTTTCATCCATCTGCATAATGAAGATGCCTCCTGAGTAGGAGCCATATACCATCCACAGTTTGCCGTTCTTATCATAAAAGGTGTCCGGGTCTACGGCATTTGGATGCTTGGTTGCGTCATAGATCGTCCCATCCTCACTCGGTTGGTCCCACATGCCGGATTTTAGAAAAATGCCTTTATTCTTATAAGGCCCTTCAATCTTATCAGCAACTGCTAGGCCCATTGCTGAACGCGGTGAGTCACCCTTGCAAGCGTTATAATACATATAGAACTTGCCATCTGCCAGTTGAATGACATCCGCTGCCCACAGCGTGTCTGTCTGTGCCCAATCCAGTGCTTCCTTTAATTCTTCTTTGACGTTGGGAATCAATGCATTACCATTCGCCACTCCTGTAGCAATCGTATCCCAATTCATGAGGTCTTTGGACTTGGCAGCCGCCAGATGTGAGCCAAAAATGTAAAAGGTGTCTTTCACTTTCAGGATGGATGGATCATGTACGGAAGTCTCCTTGAAAGAGACAGCCTTTTTACTTTGAATTGAAAAGTTTTCTAGGTCTTGAGCTTGAAGGGAAGTTTGCACCACATTTTGAATTCCATCTGTATCTGAATTGAGTGTTTGCTCGGCGCCTACCAAAGAAGCAGGCAACAACAGCGCACCTGCGAGTGAAGCTGCCGTTACTTTACGAACAAATGATTGCTTCATAAATCAATCTCCTCTCGTTTTGAACATACCTGATAACATAAAACAATATTGAGAAAGCAGTCAGGATTATGTTTGTATTAACTTCTTCACCCTCGAATTTAAAGTTGTTTATCCCTCCCATTCATAACTAAAGCGCTTTCAATTTATTTGAAAAACAAAATCACCTTCTGTTAAGAAGGCCGATTCAAACCTGGCGGTTAACCGTACCTCTATATTATTCAATAGATATGGAAAATTCAATATGCAATTTTATGTTTTTATAAATTATTTATTTAATTATTAACATTAATAAAAGTATTGCGTAAATTTCTAGTTTAAAGTTATAATTTTACAAGTTAAATTTTATATGTTTCCTGCCGATATACCTAAAAGAACAATTTTACGTGTATAGAAACATTTAAATTTTATGAGGAGGTGAAAATATATGCAATGGTATTTAAATGCTTTAAAGAACTATGTAGGGTTTCAAGGCAGAGCAAGACGTACAGAGTATTGGATGTTTGTACTATTTAGTGCAATCGCTAGCTTTGTAGTCAGCCTGATTGATAGTCTTGTAGGCTTATCACCGGTATTGACTTTGATTTATTCTCTTGCTGTCCTGTTGCCATCCTTGGCCGTTATGGCCCGTAGACTGCATGACACAGGTAGAAGCGGATGGTGGATTCTAATCAGTCTGATTCCCCTGGTAGGGTCAATTATTTTGATTGTATTCTTCTGCCAAGACAGTCAGCCTAGCGACAATAAGTATGGAAAAAACCCTAAATTGTAATGGTTGTAGATGTCTAAAACCTCTTTCACTTTTGTGAAGGAGGTTTTTTTCATATCCGCATCTCCCCTATCGAAATTCCAGCAATAAGTTTATCTGGAGACCCCTGCGTCCATACTGGAATAAAAAGTATCCTCAAGGAGAGGGAGAACATTTATGCGTTTTCGGAAAAGAACCCCCCCGAACAAAGTTAAAAAACCGCCAGTCCAGCACAGCGAAAGTAAGCCTGAGCATTCAGGAGAGCAGCTCAGTGCGAGTATCGGAAGCAATCTTCAGCAAATCAGACAAGCACTCGGTAACAGCACCGACATCATCATAAGAGAAATTCGTATCGGCAAGGATGGTGACCAGCTCATTGCAATCCTCTATACGGACGGTTTGGCGGACAAAAATATAGTCTCCGACTTCATTATGGAATCGATGATGCTGGATAGTAGCTTGTCCAGAGACGTAGAGTGCAGGCACCAGAACTCCTCCAGTGTCATGCAAATATTAAAAGATTACGCTCTAACCATCGGGGGCATCCGGGAGATTATCGATTTTGAAACCTTATATAACGCGCTGTTGTCCGGGGATGCTGTGATTTTGATTGACGGTGAAACACAGGGAATAGTAGCCAGCGCACGTGGATGGAAGGATCGCGGGGTCACGGAGCCTGCCTCGGAAAATGTCGTCCGTGGGCCGCAGGAAGGATTTTCTGAGACACTGCGCACAAACACGGCCTTAATTCGGCGTAAGATTAAAGATCCGAATTTGTGGCTGGAGACCCAACAAATCGGTCGTGTGACCCAGACCGATGTCGCTGTCATGTATATCAAGGGGATTGCGAACCCTAAATTGGTTGAGGAAGTGCATGAGCGATTGAACCGCATTGATGTGGACGGTATTCTCGAAAGTGGGTATATCGAGGAGTTAATCCAAGACGAAACTTTTACCCCTTTTCCGACAGTATACAACTCTGAACGCCCAGACGTGATCGCCGCGGAGCTGTTGGAAGGAAAAATCGCGATCCTGGTGGATGGAACCCCGTTTGTGCTTGTCGTGCCTGCGCTGTTTGTTTCCTTCCTGCATGCGGCAGAGGATTATTATCAGCGTGCAGACATTAGCAGCTTTATCCGGGTTCTACGTTACACCGGAGTTTTTATCTCCCTGCTCGGTCCGTCCTTATATGTTGCTATCACTACATTTCATCAGGAAATGCTGCCGACCTCACTGCTGATCGGTCTAGCGGCACAGCGGGAGGCTGTTCCCTTCCCTGCCTTTATTGAAGCACTCATGATGGAACTGACTTTTGAAATATTGCGGGAAGCTGGCGTTCGCATGCCCAAGTACATCGGGGCAGCCGTCTCTATCGTGGGCACACTCGTCATCGGGCAAGCTGCCGTCGAAGCGGGCATCATATCGGCTGCGATGGTTATTGTCGTATCGATTACCGCGATTTCCAGCTTTGTGCTTCCTGCCTATAATATGTCCATCGCTTTTCGTATGCTGCGGTTCCCCTTGATGGGACTTGCCGCTTCCTTTGGGCTGTTCGGAATTATCGTTGGAGGCATTGCCCTGATCCTGCATATGTGCAGCCTTCGTTCGTTTGGCGTTCCCTATATGACTCCTTTTGCACCTCTAATACCGACGGACACCAAAGATACCATATTTCGACTTCCTCACTGGATGATGATTTCACGTCCCCGGTTAGTCGATCAAAAGAATGTCAAACGTCGAAACAGCGCTCAACCTCGCAAATCAAGGGAATAAAAGAAAAGAGAAACAGTCGGAAAGGAGTGGATAATCATGAAGCGGAAGAAAGCGATTCTGTTCCTGATTCTTGCACTCGTTTTACTTCTGACGGGCTGTTGGAATCGCAGAGAGTTGAATGAGCTTGCCATCGTCGTTGGGATGGGGATTGATAAACAAGGAGATCAATTCCGGGTCTCTCTCCAAGTGGTGGACCCTGGAAAAGCATCGGCCAAAAAAGGATCAGGCGGCGGCGCTCCAGCCACCTTGTATACAGAGGAAGCGGATACCATATTTGAAGCGATCCGAAAAATAACAACGATTAGCCCCCGGAGAATGTATTTTTCTCATCTGCGTATATGTGTAATCGGTGAGTCGATGGCCACCGAAGGAATGGCGAAAGCTTTAGATTTACTCTCCAGATATCATCAGTTCCGAACCGATTTTTATATTGTAGTGTCCAAGGGCACTAGTGCGGAGGATACATTAAAAATTATGACACCTTTAGATCCGATTCCCGCAAATGACCTTTTCTCCTCTCTGGAAACATCACAGAAAAACTGGTCGCCCACTACGACAGTAACTTTGGATGAATTGGTATCAGCACTTACCAGTGAAGGAATGCAGCCTGTCTTGACAGGACTCCGGATCGTTGGCAATAAAGAAATGGGAGAAACCAGCGGCAATGTGCAAGAGATCGCCCCATCCGCCCGATTACAGTATTCCGGACTTGCTGTATTTAGAAAAGACCGATTAATCGGTTGGTTAAATGAAACTGAAAGTAGGGGCTACAACTTCATCCTCGGCAAAGTGCAGAGCTCTGTCGGCTTTGTGGCTTGCCCCGAAGGCGGCAAAGTCGTCTCGGAAATCATTCGAACCCAAACCTCTATAAAAGGGAGCGTTTATAGGGGGGAGCCCCAGATTAATATAAAAATGCAGGTTGAGGCCAACGTGGGGGAAGTTGAATGTACTGGCCTGGATTTGACCCAGGTGGGGACGATTTATGACCTTGAAAACAAAGAGGAAGAAAAGATAGAAGAGATTATGAACTTGGCTGTCAGAAAAGCTCAAAAATCATACAAAGCTGATATTTTCGGATTCGGTGAAGCCATTCACCGTGCTGACCCGAGAACCTGGAAATCCATTAAAAAAAATTGGGATTATGAATACTTTACAGAATTACCTGTACATATCAAGGTGGATTTCAAGATTCGGCGCTTGGGTACGATTGGCAGCTCATTTTTGAATGATATTAAGGAGTAAAATCCCTTACCCTACAAAAGAAGGTGTTTTCCAAGATGCTGTCTCATATGGTGAACGTTTTGGGTATATTACTGATCGCTGCTGCAATCAGCTTGGTCGAGGTCCCCTACATGTGGAAAAAGGGATTAAAAAAAGAACTTTGGTTATTTTCCATCCTTCTCTTTGTTGCGGTCGGAATCAGCTGCGCCAAGGCATTACATTGGCTTATTCCCACTCCCCTGGATTGGATAACAGCCGTATATAGGCCATTTAGCGATTTCCTGACCCATATCGGTCTAATCAGATAAGACGAGGTGAACATTGGTGCCCGGACAGATTAAAATTTCAGCACGCCAAATTATGATATTAACAACTTTATTTACGATCGGGAGTGCAATCCTCATCGTCCCTTCAGGCATGGCATCGGTAGCCAAACAAGATGCGTGGATTGCCGCGCTCGTTGGAGTCGGGGCAGGGCTCCTTATCTTGTATATGTACAGCAAGATTGCATCTCTGTATCCAGATATGACCCTGATTGGGATTATGGAAACCCTGCTCGGAAAATGGTTAGGCAAAGCCGTCGGTCTTTTGTTTTTCATCACACTATTCATCAATGCCCCTGCACCCGTTTTATTTTATATAGGGAATTTTATGACTACTCAAATGATACCGGAGACACCGATTTTAGCGGTAAATATTCTCTTTGCGCTTATTGTAGTATTGGCTGCTCGACTGGGTCTCGAAGTGCTGGTCCGTTCGGCTGAACTGCTGTTTCCGTTATTTACTCTGCTTTATATTTCTTTTGTAGGTTTAGTGGTGTCCGATATTAAGCTGGAAAATGTTCAACCTGTATTGGAGGCGGGAGTTGGACCTATTTGGCCTGCTGCCCTGTCCTTTTGTAGCACTGTGTTTATGCCTCATATTATTTTGCTCATGATCTTCCCGGCTTCTATAAATCGTTCCGATCAAACCCGTAAAGCTTTTTTCATAGGCAGCGTGATTGGCGGATTGATGTTGGTCGTGGTGGTTGCATTGGCAATATTGGTATTAGGTCCTGAATTAACGGCAAGAAATATATATCCTAGCTATGCGTTAGCCAAAAAAATTAGCATCGGCAATTTTCTACAGCGCATCGAAGCAATCATGGCTACTATGTGGTTTATTTCGCTCTTTTTTAGAATTACGCTGTATATGCACACCACGGTGACAGCAATAGCCCAAATCTTCCGTTTGAAAGAAGACCGACAATTGGTGCTTCCTCTCGGGATGATTTTAGTCATCCTGTCCATCATCGTGTATCCCAATGTCCCTTACCAACACACCTATGATACAAAGACGTGGGTTCCTTATGCACTATCCATCGGGTTGTTGTTCCCCTTACTGTTGCTCTGTATTCATGGGATACGAACAATGTGGTCAAAGAAAAGGGCAGAATCCAAAGGGTAAATCACATCCATTATTCGCATCCGTGAATTTTTTTTGGCTTTACCTGTTTATATCCTGCTCTTTTAGTTTATTTTAAACGAGTATTAAGCTGGCGCTAAGATTGGGTGTGTATGATGTATATTAGAATCTGGTAACTACATAAGCCGGATCGGCTAAAGGCATAAACATTACTCCCGTTGGATATCCATATAAGGCTCCACTCTGTCAGAAATTGAATGAAACACAAAGGAGATTTTACACTTATGAATCGAAAACGAATGTTGGTCATCTGTACACTGTTGCTAGCGTTGTCTATTGGGCAGTCTTCTACTTGGGGAAGTCGGGCTAATGCTGCTACACTGGCTCCAGAGAGAGCCCCTCAGGTACAGGATAATGAAGCTTCCAAGGATGATGAACTGTTGAAAACATTGGGCGCATCCTCGGATGAGCAATTATATGAAGCGTTGTATAACGGTCAAACCTTGGCTGATATTGCACACACCAATAATCAGGACGTCCAGGCTGTTGTTGATTTACAGGTAGCTCAGTTAACGGAGCAGTTGGATCAACGACTGGCCAATAAGAGCATTACGCCTGAGCAATACCAAGCCCATAAGGCAGAATTGACACAGGTCGTTGCTAAAAGTGTGTTCGGGCTGTAAGCAGTGACACGACAGAATGTGAAAAAGGCGCTGAACCCATGGGGGCCAGCGCCTTTTGCCTTGTCTATATTTTGTTTTAAATTACACTTGATATACTCGGATCAAGTTAGTGGTGCCCGCCTCAGCTACAGGAACACCTGCTGACAGGACTACAGTATCGCCTTTATGGATATATCCTGCATTCAGGGCGTTACGGATGGAGGATTCGAACATTTCATCCGTTGTTGCTACTTTATCCCCCTTGATCGGGAATACGCCGGATAACAGGCAGATTTTAGCGAATACCGTATTATTCGGAGTAACCGCAATAATAGGTGCCTTCGGACGATATTTGGATACCATACGTGCCGTGAATCCGCTGGCAGTCGACGTAATAATCGCTTTCGCATCCAGCTCCAGGGACGAACTCACTGCTCCCTGACTAATCACTTCCGTAATGTTGGTGCTTTGACGTGCTCTGCGCTTATCGAACTGCTCCTGATAATCGAATTGCGATTCTGCTCTGGCAGCTACAGCGGCCATGGTCCGTACAGACTCGACAGGGTATTTACCCGCAGCTGATTCGCCCGACAGCATAACAACATCGGCTCCTTGCATAACGGCATTAAACACGTCACTAACTTCGGCTCTCGTCGGACGCGGGTTCACCTGCATGGATTCCAGCATGTGGGTAGCTACGATAACGGGCTTGCCGACCAGATTACACTTGTCGATCATTTCTTTTTGCATTACAGGCACATCTTGAATCGGCACTTCGACACCCAGATCGCCACGGGCTACCATAATGCCATCGGAAGCTTCGATAATATCATCCAGGTTTTCCATGCCTTCAGCATTTTCAATTTTGGAATAAATTTGTACATGCTCAGCATGATGTCCCTTCAAAATCTCACGAATTTCACGGATATCGTCGCCTTTACGCACAAAAGAAGCCGCAATAAGCTCAACACGCTGCTCCACCCCAAATTGGATGTGCTTCACATCTCGCTCCGTCACGCCTGGAAGGGTCGTATGAATCCCTGGCAGGTTTACACCTTTTCTCGGCTTCAAGATACCGCCGCTTACAATATTACAAATCATTTCCGTACCTTCGATGGAGGTTACAGTCAGATCAACCAAACCGTCGTCAATAAGAATGCGGTCGCCTGGTTTGATGTCCTTCGGCATATCCGGGTAATTCACTGAAATACGATGCTCGTCCCCTAAAATCTCTTCTGTGGTCAGAATGAGCTGGCTACCTGGTTTCAGCAAACAAGATGCCTCTCTCAGCTTGCCAATCCGTATTTCCGGTCCTTTAATATCCATCATGACAGGTATAAAGGTATTCATTTCCTTCGCAGCCTGACGCACATTTTCAATACGTTTAACGTGATCTTCCAGCTCCCCGTGAGCCATATTCAAGCGGGCTACAGTCATACCAGCCTGGATCATTTCTTTTAACAAATGAATGGAGTCACAGGCAGGTCCCATAGTACAAATAATTTTCGTTTTAAGCATAGTAATGTCATCCTCCTGAATGTCTTTACTGTATGGTTTTCTATTCCACTTTGCTTCTCTATCTACATTAAACTTATATAGCTCTATTCTACCTGTACCCGTGCACCAAGACTATGAACTATAGTATGATGAATGTACTACAGTATAACGAAAGTTGAAGACATCGGGGAGTGAGTTTCGTGATTACATTGATGGATATACGGCAGGATAACGGTGTGGACTGGTATGAAAAGGCTGGTGCAAATAGCGACAACGATGACTTACTGTTCATTTTGGTCACCTTTGGCAAATGTGTATATTGGGTGAACGATTGCAAATTCATTCTCGGTAAGGGTGAAACACTGCTTTTACCCGGTCATCTGGATTACTATGGCAAGAGCATTCCTACGCTTTTTCATACCAAGTATGTGATACATTGCCGCAAAACATGTACGAACAGCACACTTCCCATATTGAATACTGACAAGCCGTTGTTGATCAAACCTGGATGCTACGATATGCTGCGTGAACGGATCAAATCGATGTACTATCAATGGACTGAACACCCAAGCTACTACACCATGATGGCTGACTGTCTGCTGACCGAGGCAATGATATATATGAATCAGGAATGGGACAAAGGCGCCATTTCCTGCGATCGAGAGCGACATGTGGAACATATGAAACAGTATATCCAGAATCACTACCGTGAAAAGGTAACCAAGGAGGAGCTTGGTGACGCCATCCGTAAAACCCCCAATTATGCCGCGACACTGCTGCGTGAGGTAACACGCCAAACGATCAGCGAGCATGTACATACACAACGTATTAAAACCGCCATTTACATGCTGACCGAGTCCCGGCTAACGATTCGTGAAATTTCGGAGTATGTGGGATATAGTGATGTTTCCTATTTTCATCGAATCTTCAAACGGTTGACTGGCTGCTCGCCGTCCGAATTTCTGGATGAACGTTCCTCAATCGTTTAGTTTGATGACCTGGAGCGGATTTCATAGTTCAGGATTTTTGCAAAATCCTTAGTTAATAAAAATGGTCGCTCCACCTGAAACCCTGCTCTAGCAGTCCTTTTTGATTAGGGACCAAGAGCGTTCCATATAGAACGACCATCATATTTATAATTACGCGTATAAATCTGCGTGTATTCGCATTACTTGGGTGGTGTTAATTGGAGGAACCCGCTGTTTTGACCTCTTCCAACATCTTATCGTTATAGCCAAACATCCAGGTCAGGACAAACGCTACAACCATAGCAGCCAAGTTCGCCAAAATGTAAAGCGGAAGCTGATGATTCATGTAGAGCAACGTGCCTGGAATGACCGTAACTGCCATACCTGTAGCCGCCAAATGGAAGACCGAAGCGATAAAACCGCCAACCGCACCACCGATGAGGCCCATGACAAAAGGCTTCATATATCTCAGGTTGACCCCGAAAATAGCCGGCTCCGTAATCCCCAGAAAAGCAGACAACGAGGAAGGAAGTGCCAACGCTTTCAGCTTGCTATTCTTCGTTTTCAGCCCAACCGCCAGACAGGCAGCACCTTGAGCAGCCATAGCGCAGGTAATGATGGCGTTAAAGGCATTTACGCCGTTCTTTTCAAGCAATTGAATCTCCAAGAAATTAAATATATGATGCACACCTGTAACGACGATAATCTGATGCAAGAAACCGATGACAATCCCTGCAATACCGAAAGGCAAATCCAGCACAAACGTTGTTCCGTGCAGCACCCATTCTTCGAGTGAATGGAAAATCGGACCGATGGCAAACAATCCCAAAGTGATCATGATCAACAGTGTTAAAAACGGTGTGAGAATCAGATCTAGCGCTTCAGGCACCCGTTTGCGCAGCGCCCGCTCCAGCTTGGCTCCGATCAAGCCCACGAAGAAAGCTGGCAGTACCGAGCCTTGATAGCCCACCACAGGAATGAAACCGAACATCGTCAACGGGTGGGCTGAGCCGTCCGCAACACTATAAGCGTTGGGCAAGGCCGGGTTTACCAGCATCAGACCGAGAACGATACCCAGCACTGGACTACCACCAAATACTCTAAAGGCTGACCATGCGACTAACGCTGGCAGAAAAGCAAAGGCCGTATCCGTTAATACTTGTGTGTATAATAGAAAATTGGGTGAAATGTCCTGTGGCGTCATGCCGAGTAGAGCGAGAATTTGTGGCTGAGTGAGCAAGCCACGTAGCCCCATGAACAGCCCCGTAGCAACCAGCACAGGAATAATTGGTACAAACACATCGCCAAAGGTACGAATGGAGCGTTGGAAGACGTTTCCTTCCTTTTTCGCCTGACTCTTCACCTCTTCTTTAGATGAACCGGTCACGCCAAGCTTTTCGACCTCTTCAAAAATTCGATTTACCGTACCTGTACCAAAAATAATCTGATATTGCCCGGAATTGAAGAAAGCACCCTTGACCTTGTCGATCTCCTCAACTTTTTTCTGATCAATCTTCTCCTTGTCATGCACCATAATCCGCAAGCGCGTCGCACAATGAGCAAAAGATGCAATATTTTCTTGCCCACCGATTGCCTGGATCACTTCTTTAGCTATTTCTCTGTTTTCCGCCATGATGTTCATCCTCTCGTTCATTCCGTTATGTTTGATGATTAACGAACCACTTGATGTTTTAGCCTACTCATGTAAAATCCCATTTTACCGCCTGGAAGAGAGCCTCTCCCTTGTCGGCAAAAAAGCGTATTTCGTCACTCTCTGGATGCGGAAAAATACGACTGGTGAACACCTCTTCCCCATCATTGACGAAAATCTCAACTGAAGACGTATCTACAAACAAATGTAGTTTGATATGATCTTTATCCCATGAACACTGCCGTACCTCACCATACGAAGTGGCTACAGGCTCACCTGATTGCGAACGGTCCAATACAAGTTTGCGGCTGACGGCATTATATTTAATCACCGTTTTCTCAGTCTCACTCGCACGGAATTCAATACCAAACACCTTAGCGCTCAAAAGATCTACCTCACAGATCAGCTCATAGGCCGTACCTGTAAATCCTTCATAGGTTTTGCTCTCTGAGAATAACGTGTCAGCTACCCGATCCTCACGATTTCTACGCAGCGTAGTCAGCTCAGGGATCGGCCGCTGCAAGAGTTTGCCCTCATGAAGCGTAAGCTCCCTTGGTAATGTCAGGCAATGAGCCCATCCGTTCGGATCTGTGGGATATTCGATATCCGGCAGACCCATCCATGCCACCATAATACGCCGCCCCTGTGGGTCAATCATCGTCTGTGGTGCATAGAAGTCAAAGCCTCTATCGAGCTCGTGGAATGCACCGTGCTCCAGTCTTCTTGTTCCGGTATCCAACGGCTTGCCGATTACATAGCCCGATTGATAAATATTGTGATTTTCATCCCCAGAAGGCTCCAAGCCCTGAGGAGAAAAGATCAAGACTCCCGCTTCGTTCAGTTCAAAATAATCTGGACATTCCCACATGTAGCCAAACGACTTCAGGCCTGTGCACAATTCTCCCTCAAACTCCCACGTATGAAGGTCGGTTGATCGGTAGAGGACGGCGCAGCCTGTTAAATTCGTTCTCTGGGCACCAATCACACAGTAAAAGCTATCGCCGTCTTTCCATAGCTTGGGATCACGAAAATGGTCTGTATACCCTTCTGGCACATTGGAAATAACGGGGTGCTCCCATTTAGTAATGTGACCGTTCTCGTCCATAACAGCCATGCATTGATAAGGATGTCTGATCCAGTCTTCATCTCGTGCATTTCCCGTATACAGCATATATAACTTGCCCTCATGCTCCAGTGCGCTGCCCGAATAAGCCCCATGCGAATCAAAATAATCCCCAGGTGCGATACCAATGCCCGCACTATTCCATGTGACCAAATCTTTGGATTTCAGGTGATACCAGTATTTCATCCCATGATCCGTTCCGAGCGGAAACCACTGATAAAATAAGTGGTATTCACCTTGGTAATATGAAAAGCCATTGGGGTCATTGAGCAAACCTGTCGGTGGCTGGATATGAAACGCCTGCCGCCAGTGACATTGCTCCACTTTCTCCTCCAAGCTGGCTATTTCACCGGGCTCTGCCTGCTCGATCATTCGATACTTTTGTTCTCTTGTCATTTTCATAGGTGTACCTCATTTTTATTAAAACTTTCACTTCAGGAACCGGTTCCAAATCAATGAAAAAAAATATCGGAACCGGTTCCCATGCGATTAAAAAAATATACTCATCCATGGATTTGCAACCGATTCCATTTGTGCCCGAATGCTATGGAACCGGTTTCGTAGAAATTATAATCCACTTGTTCAGCGTTTGTCAACGCTTTCTCTTTCGATAAGAGAATAATTCATGACCGTCACTTTTTCTACCGATTTATGTTCTACCAGCCGCATAATATTTTGCGCTGCTACACGTCCAGCCTCCATATACGGATATTGAACGGTTGTCAGGGCAGGGTGAATGACCTCCGTAATATCGTATCCCCCAAAGCCAGTTACCGACAAATCCGACGGGATGACAATCCCTCTGGAATAAGCAGCATTGATTACGCCCAGCGCGATATTATCCGTAGCACACACCATTAACGATGGCTTGAAATTGTCCAAAATGGCGGATGCAGCAATCCGTGCATCGGACATTTTAAATCCGGTCTCATAGTATCTGATATCATATCCTGCTGCTCGCATCGCATCGTCCGTATGAGACTCAGCAGGCAATGCATCGCAAACAGCCTGCCTAAAGCCCTCCTTGCGCTGGACACCGACGGCAACATCCTTTTCAGTAACACCAACGTAGGCAATTTCGCGGTGCCCCTGTGACAAAACGTACGTGCCGATATCATATCCTGCACGATAGTCATCATGGATAAGGCTATGAAGCTGCTCGTGTTGCTGGCCCACCAGCAACACCGGAATACCAATGTCACGAATCGCGGTCAGATGGTCGTCTGTAATTTGAGCAGCCAGCAAAATGATACCCGAAATCTTTTGTCTTCCCAGCTCATAAATGGCTTCGATTTCACGCTGTACATCCTGACTCGTATTAGAGATCAGCATCTGATAATGCTGAGAACGCAGCTCCTCATCAATCCCCATCAGCGTATGGGATGTCGCAAAAGAATCCAGACGCGGCACAACGGTGCCGATAATGTTGGTCCGCTTCGCCTTAAGACTCTGGGCAAAGGCATTGGGCACATACCCCGTGGCTTTAACCACTTTTTCAATTTTACGTTTCGTATCCAAGCTGACAGACCCGCCGTTCAAAAAACGGGATACCGTGCTCTTGGATACACCAGCCATTTGGGCTATATCTGCAATCGTCTTATTCATGAAGTCCCCCGGAGATTTTTCATATTCACAAGCTTCCAAAACGTCTCTTTTCATATAACCCTATAATACCATATGGCGGGATTGGATTGCTGTAGCTCCAGACCCATCATGCACAAAACGCCGTCCCTTCAGTGAAGAAGGAAACGGCGTCTCATGATGAACGTAATTTTAAAAATCAAAGTTATCCGGATCTGGACCTACCCGAAGATCGGCATTTAACGCCTGAATTCGATCCATATCCTCGCGCGTCAGTTCGAAGTCAAAAATGTCGGCATTTTCGACGATCCGATGCGCCTTAGTGGACTTGGGAATGGTGACAACTCCCTGCTGCACATCCCAGCGTAAAATCACTTGCGCCACCGATTTGCCGTACTTGGTCGCTATGTCTTGCAGTACCGGATGATCGAGCAATTGGCCTTGCATTAACGGAGACCAGGCTTCCATTTGAATGTCGTTCTTTTGGCAGAATTGCAACAGCTCGGCTTGGGTTAATTGTGGATGGAACTCCACCTGATTGATCATTGGCTTGATTTCAGCATCCTTCATGAGATCTTCCAAATGATGAATCTGGAAGTTGCTGACTCCAATGGCCTTAATCCGTCCTTCTTTATACAAGGATTCCAACGCTCTCCAAGCTTCTTTATACTTTCCTTGAACTGGCCAATGAATCAGATATAGATCCAGATATTCCAGACCCAGCTTGTCCAGACTGGCTTCATAAGCTGCTCGTGTCTCTTCATAGCCTAAATCTGCATTCCACACTTTGGACGTGACGAACAATTCTTCTCTGGACAGATTATTTTCCTGAAGGGCTTCCTGAATAGCCTGCCCTACACTGCCTTCATTCGCATAGATTGCAGCTGTATCTATACTGCGGTAGCCATGCTTTACAGCAGCCTTTATAGCATCGACCAGCTCCGAACCTTCTTCCACTTTAAATACCCCGATGCCAAACCAAGGCATGTGAACTCCGTTGTTTAACAATGTTGTGCTTTGTAAGTTTTGTGTCATTTTGTATCTTCCTCTCTATTTTTTAAAAGCTTTAGCCTGTAATGGGGGTTGTATCCCTTTTTTCGAGCATACGACTCCAGCCTGTGAGCAAAACCGCAACGAAAACCATAATGCTCCCGATCCAGGCCGTATGAATGAGACCGAGTGAATCCGTTACAATCCCGCCTACATAAGCTCCGATTGCTATCCCTGCGTTGAAAGCTGCAATATTAACAGCAGAGGCGACATCGACAGCTTTGGGTGCAAACCGTTCGGCTAACATGACGACATATACCTGTAGCCCGGGCACGTTCATAAACGCAAGCAATCCCATAAAGAAGATCGTAATCAGTCCTGCCGTTTTAAAAGGTGCCGTGAACAACAGGAGAAACAGGATTACTGCTTGAATCAGAAACATGTAAAACAAAGCTGAAAGCGGCTTGCGGTTTGCTGCTTTTCCGCCAATAACATTCCCGATGGCAATCGCAATTCCATACAGCAAAAGTATAAACGTTACCGTACTTTGCTGAAATCCGGTTATGTCGTGAAGTAATGGAGATAAATAAGTAAATACCACAAATGTGCCTCCATACCCCAAAGCTGTAATGATAAATGCGAGTAGCAAGCGACCATTGGTAACCAGTTTGACCTGCTCGCGGAAAGGAGTCTTGTTCCCTTTGCGCAGCGTAGATGGCAGCAGAATCAGATTGGCGATGAGTGCCACTACACCGACGACCACAATCGCCATAAATGCTGCCCGCCAACCCCATTGCTGCCCAATGTAGGTACCCAAAGGTACGCCTGTAACCGTGGCTACGGTCAACCCGGAGAACATAATGGAAATCGCACTCGCTCGCCGATCATCCGGCACAAGATCGGCCGCGATGGTGGAACCGATGGACATGAACACCCCATGAGCGAACGCCGAGATCACACGTGCAATCAGCAGCAAGGCAATTCCGCTAGAGACCGCAGCGAGGCTGTTGCCTGCAATAAATATAATCATGATCCACAGCAGCAACGTTTTACGGGGAACACTTGATGTTAATGAGGTCAAGACAGGTGCCCCGATGGTGACCCCTAATGCATACAGCGTTACAGTTAGTGCAGACATCGTTACAGATATGTGCAAGTCTTCAGCGATCAGGGGAAGCAGTCCCACGCTGATGAACTCAGTTGTCCCAATCGCAAAGGCGCTTACGGCTAAAGCCAGTAATGGCCAGATGCTTCGTTTTGATTCTGGCGACATGTTTTTCACTCCTATCTATAGAAATCTTCGACCAGCAGATGTTATTATGAGTTATTCAAGCAAATATGAACAGTACGTACTTTTTAGTGATATAGGTACTAAAAAGTACCCTAAATAAAGTTCTTTTTAATTAAAACAGGCTGTTAAGGTATGTATAACAGAAGCGATACACATGGGGGGATCGGCATTGGGGAAGAAAAAATATAATATCTCTGTTGAGGCGACGTTAGAGGTGATCGGGGGGAAATGGAAATGCGTCATTCTGTGTCATTTGACACATGGAAAGATGCGAACAAGCGAATTAAAACGGATGATGCCTTCCATAACACAAAAAATGCTGACTCAGCAGCTTCGTGAATTAGAGGAAGACGGCATTGTCAATCGGATTAGCTATAATCAGGTTCCACCCAAGGTGGAGTACGAGCTTAGTGAATATGGATGTAGTCTGAAAGGCATTTTAGATTCTCTTTGTGCTTGGGGAGAAAGACATATTATTAAAGAATACGGGGATAAATCTGCGGTTTTGGAAGATAACATTCTGAATAATTTGTAAAGCCAAAAAGAGCGCCTGCAATACATCAGCAGGCGCTTTCTCTCTCCGAATTCCAAGGGTTACGAATTGGACTTCATTTTAATTTGTGAAATCAATGACCATGCGTCCTTGGATTTTGCCCTGCTCCATCTCCTCGAAGATCTCATTAATGTCTTCGAGCGGACGTTTTTGTACAAGAGGGACAACTTTACCTTCTGCAGCGAACTGGAACGCTTCTTTAAGGTCTTCACGTGTGCCGACCAAGGAGCCAATAACTTGAATGCCGTCCAGAACCAGACGTGGAATGTCCAGATCCATCTTATCGGTTGGGAGACCTACAGCTACGACACGCGCGCCGGCCTTCACAACGTCGATGGCCTGGTTGAAAGGTGTTTTGGCAACAGCAGTAACCACGGTTGCATCCAGACCAGCACCGTTTGTTAACTCCTTAGCTCGAGCGACCGGATCTTCTTTCATGCTGTTAACGATATAGTCAGCACCAATTTGTTTGGCCAGTTCTAGTTTTTCATCACTGATGTCAAAGGCTACAACTTTAGCATTGAATACATTTTTGGCGTATTGCACAGCCAGGTTACCCAAGCCACCAATGCCGAAGATACCGATCCATTGTCCTGGTTTGACTTCACTTACTTTAACTGCTTTATATGTGGTAACCCCTGCGCAAGTTACACTACTTGCAGCGGCAGGATCAAGACTATCTGGTACTTTGACCGCGTAGTCAGCTGTGACAATACATTGCTCTGCCATTGCACCGTCTACCGTATATCCGGCATTTTTAACTTCACGACACAGCGTTTCCCGCCCGGTTAGGCAATATTCGCAGTGACCGCAGCTTTGGAACATCCAGGCAATACTTACGCGATCACCAATCTTAAGACTGGTTACTCCTTCACCTAATTCAATAACTTTCCCAATACCTTCATGCCCCAGAACTCTGCCTGTGACATCACCGAAATCTGCATTTTTCACATGTAAATCTGTGTGGCAAACTCCACAGTATTCGACTTGGACTAACGCTTCTCCATGCTTCAGGGAGCGTAAAGGTTTCTCTTCTACACTGACTTTCTTGTCTTTTGTAACAATTGCTGCTTTCATGTAGATCTCTCCTTTAAATAGATATGGAATTATTTTGTAATACACACTCCATTATTATAGTAATTTTTGCCCGAAAAGGACAAATATAAATCTAACTTAAAACTATTTAATCCAAAAACGCTTCTTTCTAAGTCCTTGGACCCTTGTAGGAACTTTGTACAATAATTTACAATGTAAAAAGTTTCACATACTCTATTTGGAAGAAGGATAAAGAAACATGAAAAAAAACTGGAAAGGTTGCCTGTTCAGCATATTTTCCATTATCTTGGTTGTGTCGGTAACAGGATGCAATTCACAGTCCGCCATTTCTAGTACCACCAGCACTTCATCCTCATCAGCTACCAACGCTCATGCAGTCGTTCAGAAAGGCCCACACTGGTCCTATGAAGGAGATCAGGGACCGGAGCATTGGGGAGAGCTGGAAAAAGATTTTGTTGCTTGTGGTAATGGCCACGAACAATCTCCTGTCAATATAGAGCATACCCATTTGGAAGCATCGCAAACGCAGCAACCGCTGCAAGTTCATTACACTAATACGAAAGCATCCATTTTGAATAATGGGCACACTGTGCAAATCAATGTTGCCGATGCCAGCAATAGCATCATGCTGGACGGTACTAAATTTACTTTAAAGCAGTTTCATTTTCATCACCCGAGCGAACACCAAATAGATGGTAAAAATGCTGAAATGGAGCTTCATTTTGTCCATCAAAGCGGCAACGGAAGCACAGCTGTCTTAGGGGTTCTTATCCAAAGCGGCAAAGAAAACAAGGCTTTCAACCGCATTTGGTCCAAACTACCAAAGGATAATTCCCAAGAAGCGGCGGCTCTAGATGAAGAAATAAATCTCGCTACGCTGCTGCCAAAAGACCTGCACTCCGTTCGCTACAACGGATCGCTGACTACCCCGCCATGCACAGAACATGTACATTGGACAGTGCTGGAACAGCCTATTGAAATGTCTGCAGACCAAATCAACCAGTTTGCTGCCATTTTCCCCGATAACCATCGTCCTGTACAACAACTGGGAACCCGGGAACTGACTGCCGATAAATAATAAAATAAAGTGCCGTAAGATGTAAGGTGCACTCTATATATAAATACAACCCAAAAGCCCCCTCTATTCATCTAGTTAGAGGGGGCTTTTGGGTATTAAATTTACTGCTCATTACAAGCGCACCAGTTCCTCCACCTTCACTGGCTGACCTGTACGCATAGAACGGTTGGCGGCGATGCCTGTTAAAATGGACCATGCACCGTCGATATGTGAGGCCGCACGATGAAACCGATCCTCTGCCGGCTTATCAAAAATATCACGCAGCATAACTGGATCTCCTCCGCCATGACCACCCTGGCCTTCCTCCACTTCGACCTCATAAGGTGCTGCAAAGTGGGGATAGATGGTGATGGTCTTCTCTTTTAGCGCACCCTCATCTGCCTTGCTGCCACCGGAATTAACATAGGATTGCTCGGATACCCGAACCTCCATCCGTCCCTTCGTGCCGTTAAATACGATGATAAAGCCCTCCCAAGGCATGTAAGCATTCAGCGAATAGTTCATCACCGTCTTGTTCTGATACTTCACCATGACACTCAGCGTATCTTCAATGCTGATATTGTCGCCAAATACACTTTGATCCCGCACATAGCCATCCTCATGCTCAGCGTCCAGGTACATGCTTTTTAGATGCTCGTTACGGTCCAGGTGTAGCGCAAAGGGGTCATTTTCCGCTGCCTTGCTGCCGTAAGCCCGTTGATAAAACTCCGTCACGCCACGCTGCTCCGCATTTTCCCGGCCGTAAAATTTCAGATCTCCCATCGCATACACCGTCTCCGGTTTCGAGCCAAGCCAGAAGTTCATCAGATCAAAATGATGCGTCGATTTATGCACCAGCAGACCGCCGCTATTGCGCTTGTCCCGGTGCCACCGACGGAAATAATCCGCGCCATGCTGTGTATTCAGCAGCCATTCGAAATTGACTGACAGCACCTCTCCGAGCGTTCCGTCCATGATCAGCTCACGGATTTTCGTATTATGCGGCGCATAGCGGTAGTTAAAGGTGACGCGCAGCTTCCGTCCCGTGCGGTCTATGGCATCCAAAATGTCTTGGCATTTATCTTCATCCACCGTCATCGGCTTCTCAGAAATGACATCACAGCCCAGCTCCATCGCCCGGATAATATACCGATGATGCACCCGGTCAATGGTCGTGACAATGACGATATCCGGCTGCGTCTCCGCGATCATCCGATCAAACTCGTGAGCTTTATAGGTCGGAATCGGCTCATGCTCGTATTTCTCCTGCAGCAGCCGATTGGCATAATCCATTCTCGTCTGATTGACGTCACAGAACGCGATCAGCTCCGAGGTATCTTTGAAAACGGTAACAACTTCACCGTAAAAAAATTCGGCTCTTCCTCCGGTACCCACAAGTGCATATTTGATTTTAGCCAATTGGTTCACACCCTTTACATGAATTGCTTTTATTTTATAGTATAAGAAAGAGCAAAATCTTCGCTTTTATTATGATTTTTCCCGTAAAGTATACATATATTATCCTCATGCATTCTTTCATTAAAGGAGACTATCGATATGATCGCTACACCCCGTTTTGCCATCGAGCAAGCGTTGCGGAAGGTGCCATTCAGCATGTCCGCCGACCATGTCCACCAAGCGCACGAAATCTATTATTTGCTGGCAGGAGAGCGCTACTATTACATTAATCAGCGGGTATATGCGCTCCAGAAAGGCGATCTGATTTGGATTAGCAAACATGATTTTCACCGTACGAGTAACAAGGGTAGCGGTAGCCATGAACGGATTTTGATTAACTTTGATGAAGAATTTGCAGCCTCGTCAATGACCGTCTCTCCCTCCAGCGATCAGAATCAGCTTCTTCTGCCAGAAAAAAGCTTTCTGCTTCGCCCCTCCGCGGAAGAACAATGCGAGCTGGAGCATCTATTCCGGCAAATGCTAGATGAATACCACCAAGAACATGCCTACCGCCAGCTATATCTCCAGAGCTTGCTACTCCAGCTCCTTATCCGCATCCGGCGCATACAATCGGCCACTGCCGATATCATTGCACCGGAACGTAGCGAAAAGCAGCAGCGCGTGTACTCGGTCATCGCATACCTGCATGCCCATTATGACGAGAGCCTGTCGCTAGATCAGCTGGCTGAGCATTTTTATATTAGCAGCACGTATTTATGCCGTATTTTCAAGCAGACAACAGGTTTTACCTTAGTAGAATATCTTCAGGATGTGCGGGTCCAGCAGGCTCGGGTGTATTTAAGAGAAACGAGCTGGAAAGTGACTTCCATTGCTGAAAAAACGGGTTTTGACAGCATCGCTCACTTTGGTCGTGTATTCAAGCACCTTACTGGGCACACCCCACTACAGTACCGAAAAAAAAAGGAGTAGAGAGATGCCCCTACCCCTTAATTCCCGTCAAGGTGATGCCTTCAATAATTTGCTTTTGGGCAATGATGTAGACGATTAGCACCGGGACGACAGAAATGGTGGTACCCGCCATCATCAGTGACCAATCGGCGGTATATAACCCTTTGAAATTGTTAAGTAAAAGCGGAACCGTGAATTTCTCCGGTGTATTGAGATAGATAAGCGGATCAAGAAAGCTGTTCCAGGCACCCAAAAAGGTGAAAATTCCTATCGCCGCCAATGCCGGACGAATGAGTGGCAGAATGACGCTCCAGTAAATACGAATGTAGCCCGCCCCATCCATTACCGCCGCTTCCTCTAGATCGCGTGGGATACCCATGACGAACTGGCGGAGCAGAAACACTGCGAATGCATTAAACAAGGCTCCAGGTACGATCAGCGACCAATGTGTATCCAGCCAACCGATGCGATCCATCACCAAATATAACGGAATCATCGTCACCTGCTTGGGCACCATCATCGTAGCGAGGAACAAGATAAACAGTATATTCGAGCCCGGAAATCGGATTTTAGCAAAAGCATACGCCGCCATAGACGCGCTAATCAGTGTCGCTGTCACGATGATCATCGTAATGTAAAAGCTGTTCATATACGCCTGCACGAAGGGCATTGCCTCCAGCGATGCCGGATAGTTGCTCCATACGAACGGATCAGGAATCCATTGAGGTGGGACGACGAAAATTTGAGAAATATCCTTCAGGGAACTGAGAACAGTCCACAGGAATGGAAAAAACATGACTAAAGAGCCGACAGCGAGCAGCACATGGCGCAGGAACACCCTGCCTCTGGAACTAATCTCCATAGTGCACCCACCTCTTTTGCATTTTAAATTGCAGCAGTGTAAATACGAGAATGATCACGAACAAAATCATTGCTGCCGCAGCACTTTCTCCCATCGTGAAGTCAATGAACGCCTGATCGTAAATGTGGTACACCAGCGTATAGCTTGCTTTGGCTGGCCCTCCATTCGTCATGACAAACGCCTGATCGAACACCTGAAAAGAACTGATGACCATCATGATGGTCACAAAAAAGGTCGTCGGTGACAACAGCGGCAATGTAATATACCTTAGCTGCTGGAACTTGCTGGCCCCGTCAATTTCGGCTGCCTCGTAATAGCTTTTGGAGATACCCTGGAGTCCTGCTAGAAAAATGACCATATTATATCCCAGGCCCAGCCATATACTCAAAAGAGCAATCGACGGAATCACCCACTGCGTATCGGTAAGCCACATCGGGCCTGTAATCCCAATCGCTCGCAGCAGATGGTTTAAAATGCCAAATTCGCCGTTCAGTATCCACATCCAGATGACGCCAACCGATACCGTACTGGTTACGACAGGCATGAAAAAGAACAAGCGATAAATTTCCTTGCCCTTCACTTTGTTGAGCACGATGGCTACGAGCAGAGCCAATATAATCCCCGCCGGGATGACCAGCACCATATAGTACATCGTATTCATGAGTGCCTTCCAAAAATCAGGATCAGATAATTGGCCCTTGAAATTGTCCAAGCCGACAAACAAGGGGACGCCAAATCCATCCCAGTTTACAAAGCTTAAGTAAAGCGCATATAGCAACGGCAACAGCGAAAAACATAACAGACCCAAAAACTGGGGGCCAATGAATAGATAGCCCCACAGCGCTTGATGCTTTTTCTGCATCTTGTCACCTTCCTCCCCGGTCACGGCCCATCCCGTGCCTACTTGACCGCCTTGGATATGATCTGATTCAACTTTTCAATGGTTGCCGCAGCATCCTGCTTGCCCAGGAACATCAGGTCGATGGTTTCCGTGATATCCGAGTTCAGCCCTGGCACCTGAGCATCATAGGCCAGTGCAGATCCATGAGCATGCCCTATGTTACGTCCCTCAGTCAAATAGCTTGAATGCTCAATTGTCGCCTTTTTCATAATGCTCTTATCTGCGGCAGCAAGCGTACCCATGGCATTCCCACCTTCAACCAGCCGGGCCTCCTGCCCCTTCACAGAGACGTAGAAAGCTGCCAACTTCATGGCCTCTTGCACATGCGGACTATTTTTGTTTACAGCTACATAGGCAACCGGAATGGCGACGGGCTCATTCTTACCGGTATTGGATGGCCAGTAGATATAATCGAAGTCGAGGCTTTTATTTTGACTAAACAAGGGCTCCAGCCATCTTCCCGCCGCCAGCATGCCGACTTGATTGGACATGAACATCGCGTCAGCCCCTTGCCCTTTGGGAAGCGAGCCGAGATATACCGCATTCCCCTTTTTTACCATATTGTACATAAAACTGAAGGCTTCCTTGCCCTTTTCATTGTGGTCCAGCACATATTTGCCTTGTTCATCAAAGATCTGACCGCCATTCGACCACACCCATGAATACCAGTGAGCCCACCAGTTTTCCGCAATATAACCCTGCTTTCCGGCTGCCTTCAGCTTGGATGTAACCTCCTCAAAAGCATCCCAGTTCCACTTGCCTTCGTCATAGTATTCTTGCGGCGTCTTCACGCCTGCTTCCTTAAATACCTTTTTGTTGTAATACATGACCATCGGGTTGGAGTCGGGAGTGACCCCATAGATTTCCCCAGCACGCTTTGCCGGTCCCCACAATCCTTCCGGAAAATCCTCAGCCTTCACATCACTCGCATCACTTTTTAAAAACTCACCCAAAGGCTGTACCTGCTTCGCCCCGATCAAACGCGCAATCGTCGATTCATACGAATAAAACACATCCGGTCCGCGACTTCCCTGAAGCTGTGTCAACAGCTTTTGCTCATATTGGTCTCCCGGTACAGGCACCAGCTTAACCTCGATATTTGGGTTTTCCTTTTCAAATGCATCCAGCGCCCGCTGATACACCTTCACCTCCGCAGGATTACCCCAAGCCTGCATCGTAAGTCGCACTTTTTGCCCTTCTGTGTTCTCTATTTTGGGAGATGTACTGCATGCCGCTGCAAGTAAAAACAGAACGCTGAGGAAAAATCCAATCTTTATCCAGCTCATGTAATTGTCCACCTTAACCGCCTCCTGTAGCTTCGCATGGTTGTATGTCATCCTTTTTTGAAGCGCTTACAAAACTTTCCCTATCATCATATGTAGGAGGGGGAGACACGATATCCCCATTTTCATTTTTATATAAATTTTTTTCTTTTGGGGGGCTCTGATATGACACCAACCAAGAGAAAGTAAAGACTCCACAACAAAAAAAAGAAGGATGCAGATCACCTGCTTCCTTCTTTCGTATTCCTTGAGCTATAATTCAACTTTCTAAATCTTTATTAGCATCTTTTCAAAAATATTATAGCCGTTCGTTTCGCCTATATACGTATAACCGCATTGTCTGTAAAACTCGCTAAGCTTGTCATTTCCCGCAATACAGTCTAAACGGATTCGATCCTTGCCTGTGAAGTGGATGCCTTGTTCAATCCATTGCATCAGCTCACGGCCTAGCCCCTTCCCGGTGCTATCGCGATCCACAACCAAACGATGCAGATATACTGAGGTTCCTCCCTCAGAATCCGTTTCGTCTAGTCCCCACAACTTACGGTCCCATGCACTGGGCTGCTGCTGCAAGATCACTGCGCCTGCCAGGCTATGATCCTCTGATGCTCGGAAAATAACCACTTCTCCGCGTGCAATAGCACCGCCTAGGTTATGATCATCTTTTCCTTTTAGTAAGCGTCCCCATTGCGTAGAGCCTTTGCTGTGCAGCCATCTGGCCGTCTTTAAAATTAACTCCTGAACCTGCTCCTGATCTTCAGTGCTTGCCTGAAAAGCCATTAATCCTGGTTTGACGGATGATTCGACAATATTCATTGATGTCATGCTGCACCTCAACTCTCACTAATTTTCCTTATGTATAAAATATAGCATAAAAAATGAGCGTCTGACTTCACTTGGTCTTCTAGTAGCTTCCCCATATCGCCCATACCCTTCACAAAATTTTAGAGGCTCTCTTTAAATAAATTTCAAATAGTTTCATAATAATTAAAAATTACATTATATTCTCTAAAAAAAGAAAATTGATTCTATAAATTGGTTGTTATATTGATTTTGAGAACTCCTACCTTATATGTACGTATTTAAACAAGGGGAGGAAATTTTGATGGGTGCTATCGAAGATTACCGACGCGAGCTTTATAGAATCGCTTGGAGAATGCAGTATCATACAAAACGCAATCGGAAACGTGAAATTTCTTTAGAATCCAAGCCTAATCTCTTTCAAACCTCTTTTTCGGAAGAGTCTGATAACAAAATAATGATGCAATCATATATTAATAGACTAAGGTCTGAGGTAGGCAAAAAGGTCATCTATGAAATTTACATAAACGATAAAACGGAGGGCCAAGTTGCCAAGGAACTACATATTACACAACAGGCGGTGAACAAATGGAAAAAGAAGGCGCTTCACGATTTATGTCAGATGATGAGTTTATGAAATTAGTAGAACTTGCCCAAAACAAATCCGATGTAGAGGCTATGAATGCAATTTTTCAATATTTCGATCCAGATATTAAACGATTAAGCAAATTTATCCGTATGCCAAAAGAGGATGCCATCCAGAGTATGAAAACCGAACTTCTTGAATTCATCATGAAAAATAATGAGTCCTTGGCGATAAGCTGCTTCCGGTTACTCTACCGGAGGCAGCTTATTTAGCTTTTGCTGTGGTTGAGATCGGTTATAAAATAAATCCAACACACTCCTCAACTCTTCTTTTTCCTTGCCCATATTTCGGATATTATATCGGATAAACCAGCGGGGTATTCCAATATATATTCTAAGGGGCTCAGAAGGGGAATTTCTTTATCCAGAAAAAAATGCATGTTCAGGTTGTGTAGTTACAGCCGCCAACTCCTACATATGTGTGGGGGATAATCGGAGCAAAGCACATGAATAAGAGAAGATTCATGTCTTCGTAATTTTCACGATTTGGTTGTAATTCACAGCCTTAAATCACCTACATAAGTGAGAGGGAATTGAAGACTGATATCAAATAAATGTGGAGCCATTTAGATGTCAGCGACTCCATCAATTCCTCACAAAAAATCAGGAGGTTGATATATTATGGCAAGATCACGAGAGTATGCAGCAACAGTAACGGCAAGTCCGTATCAATTACTAAAAATGAGTGAAGCACAACGTGTCGCATTAGAGAGCGGGAATTTCAGAGGTGGTTCTGCCAACACAGCTGCAATCGTAGCAGGGCTGACAGGAATAACAGCTACGGTTCTGGGGCTGGTCTTCGTTGCAAGTACACCAGTAGGGGTAGCAATGGGAATTGCTTCCCTCGCCTCTACGCTATTTGCCTCAGGCACGGGTTCGACAGCCGAAAATGTCATTAGCGACGGTATTGCGGGCATTGATAAAATCAACACTCAAATTGCCCTTTACGGTGGAAGATACGATCTTTATCAGATTAAATTCCCGTTCCTTGAGTACACTCTACAAGACGGTACCGTTATCCGTTTTATTTCGGGTAATGGCGTTGTGCAAAAAGCACACTCCGGAAATGGATGGGAAGTTTTCTAAGACTGATTCCTAAATAACTGAGAAAAAGGTCGGTTGAGTTTGACAACCGACCTTTTTTCATACAAACTAACTACTCCTTCTGGAAAAGTTTATCGATTGATTTTTTGAACGAGTGGTAGTCGAATTCGTTTGTTATCATATATTCCTGCCTATATTTTTTTTCCTGATCAAAGATAGATACTAACTTATTATTCTTAAATGTAATTTCATACTTCAATGTTGAATCCTGATTGCTTTTCGGGCGGATGATAATAGTATAGTAAAAAGGAACTTTATCCCCGTTATTCATTCCGTTTGTTTTTTTAAGCTCAATGCCAGATAATTTATCCAATACTGCTTTAACTCCACTCTTTTCCATCACATGCACGTTATAATCGACTGGTTCATTAGTAATTTTAGTGTGCGTTCTTATAATCTGAAGATAGACATTATCCATATCGACCTGATCCAACACAGCTTTTTGAATAGAGGTATTTAAATTCAAAAAATAATAAGTGCCATAAATGCCCCATGCTAGTACTAAAACAATAACAACTGCAATCTTAATAGTTCGATTCTTCATCAATTCACTTCCTTATTTTTTAGTATGATCTCTTTAAAAGTACAGCCACTGTAAATGAGGAAATAGGATTCTCCGATTAGAAAAAGCAACTTATGCATCCATGTTTCTTGTGACATAAATAAAAATAGGATAATTCCCAATGAGATCATAACCATAATCACCTCTACAATCGTATCGGTTACATTACTGGTCCTATGCTTATTTTGGTATTTTTCGTACAACGTCCGACCGATCAAACGGATGGCGTATATACCCATCAACCAATCATAAATATAATGGGGCGGATTATTATATACAATTCGCACTGTTAGGGTAGCCAAGAAAATTATCAAAATAAGAAAAATTGGATTCTTTAGCACGTTTTCCCCTCTCACTGTATTTACAATTATTATACAATAACTACATACATATTCCATACTCTGGTATTTAGATTGTCTAGGTTTTTTGGGGCTTGTTTTACGATGGGACTGTACCTGGACACATCTATGACTATTACTAAATTACTAAACCAGTACGTACGACTGAAGCTATTTCTACATATTCCGTTGATGAGAGTTGATTACCTTAGATGCCACAGCACACCTACACGGGACAATACTCAAAGCAGTTCAACGTATCCAGAAAGATATTCTTATGCAGCTTAGATTACTGTCCGCAACTGGAATCGGTCCGAACACCTGCTGTGGCCGTCGCTGGTGAAAGACATATGGGGGATTTTGTCTGATCATCATACAATGGACAAAAATGTGGAGCTGCTACATCTCAAATTTACAGAGCATGCATGGGACGAAATACTTCTTCTGTCTGATTACCTAAACGACACGGCACAAGTTATATACCAACAGCTGCAAGATGCTCGCTTTTTTTAATGAACCTTTTGAATTAAGCCTAGAAAAGAAAAAAATATATATCATTTTATACATAAATATACCTACATAAAACCAGCACTGCTGGATTCAATGAAGAATCTTTTCTTTCACTCTTCACAACTAAACGTGAGATTGATACCTACTGTTGATCCGCATGGTTGACCCACTATAACCAACATCAACTATAGTAACTTCCTGAATGGTCAAGTCAATTTTTCGTTTTTACGCCCTCTGCTAACCATCCCATGATATATCCCCCTGAACCACCAGCTTTTCTGAGCCAGATGCATCAGATACCTTTATATGATTTATGTGCTTTAAAACATGATCTTTCAAGTCCATACACTCATCACCTATTCAAATTGATCCACTTTCATTGGTTGACGCCCCTTCAAATTCCTCCGCGTATCTATAAACGCCTGTTCTACAGTCATTTCATGAGTTGCCTCTTCACTGTTAAATACCAAATTTTTCGTCGATACCCACCGATATTTGGAGTATTTACTTCCAGATGGATGATACACCCCACTTTTCCAACAAAAAAAGAACTAACACAAGCCGATATAATCGCCCGGGTTCTTCATAGAATTTCAGGAGTTTCTGCACGGCAATTTCAGATAGTTCCAAAATAATTCAAAATTTTATTATATTAGCCAAAAAAAGAAAATTAATTCTATAAATTGGTTGTTATATTGATTTTGAGAACTCCTACCTTATATGTACGTATATGAACATAAGGGAGGAAATTTCCGATGGGTGCTATCGAAGATTACCGACGCGAGCTTTATAGAATTGCTTGGAGAATGCAGTATCGTACAAAACGAAATCGGAAACGTGAAATTTCTTTAGAATTTAAGCCTAACCTCTTTCAAACCTCATTTTCGGAAGAGTCTGATAACAAAATAATGATGCAATCATATATTAATAGACTAAGATCTGAGACAGGCAAAAAGGTCATCTATGAAATTTACATAAACGATAAAGCAGAAGTACAAGTTGCCAATGAACTCCATATTACACAACAGGCGGTGAACAAATGGAAAAAGAAGGCGCTCCACGATTTATGTCAGATGATGAGTTTATGAAATTAGTTGAACTTGCCCAAACCGAATCCGACGTAGAGGCTATGAATGCAATTTTTCAATATTTCGATCCAGATATTACACGATTAAGTAAATTTATCCGTATGCCAAAAGAGGATGCCATCCAGAGTATGAAAACTGAACTTCTCGAGTTCATCATGAAAAAATAATGAGTCCTTGGCGATAAGCTGCTTCCGGTTACTTTACCAGAAGCAGCTTATTTAACTTTTGCCGTGGTCGAGTCGGAATATACTCCTCACTCTTCTCACATCTTGACCATAATTTCAAATTATACAGGATAAGCCAAAGGTTCATCCCAGAATCTATTCTAGCTAGAGGGGCTATTCAAATTCACAGAGGAATTTTCTTGATCTAGAAAAAGTTCATTTTTAGGTTGTGTAGTTACAGCCCCCAACTCCTATATAAGTGTAGGGGATAATCGAGCAAAGTACATGAATTGAAAAAATTTATGTATTCGTATTTTTCACGATTGGTTGTAATTCACAGCCTTAAATCACCTACATAAGTGAGAGGGAATTGAAGACTAACATCAAAGAATGTGGAGCCATTTAGATGTTAGCGACTCCATCAAATCCACTCTCAACTAAACTAATGGAGGCGTTTAACAATGGGTTATCACATTATTGCTAATTTTCCATCTAATCGAGATTACAAAGGAACACTGAAAGTTTATAATGATAGTGGCAGTTTGGTATTTGGACCTGTAGAAGCTTTAGGCCGTGGATCAAATGATGCAAAAAACGGTCAGGATCATACAAACTGGAGACTTAAATATGCAGACATTCCTACGGGTGTCGCGAAAACAATTGTTTATGCTAAAGGTGATTCTGACTACTCTTATGGTCCTTATAAGCGGGTGTGGCTGAATCAAGCAGTAAGTGGGAACTTCTTGACTGCTACAAATAATGGCCGCGACGAAATTATGATTCATGGCGGAGACCCTGCTAAGAGCACATCTTTAACATGGTATCCTTTGCGTCCAACATACGGTTGCATTAGACTTACTAACAGCGATCAAAGAGCACTAATTCAAGTTCTTGAGCAAAACGGTAGTTCTGGTAAGATCACAATAAGCGAAAGCTAAAAAATTAAGGGCGGAGGTAAAACTCCGCCCTTTTTTGTATTAATTTGATTTGTATTTATCAAGTTTGAACCATTGTTGAAATTCACTCTGGCTAATTTTTTTAACAGGTTTCACTTTTTTGCTGTCTATTGAGTATCTGTATAACTTCTTTTGGTCAGATGGATACTCACTTATATAGTCTAAATTTTTCCCATTTTTATGCCATAAAATCAGATTTGTGCTGATGTAATCCGTTTCCCTAGGAAGATATATAAAGGCATCCTTATTTGTGTTATATATAGCTATGGAGCTGCTTGATGTATCACCGTACGAAAAGGCAATTTGATCTTCTTTAGGTGACCAGTTATAAGCAGTAATTGATTCTATATTTTTTTTGCCTTTAGCCTTTAAAAGATCATTTACAATGGTAGATTTTCCGGTTTTAAGATTGATCAGTAGTAACGTATCTCCCGCACTCCGCTGTGCCTGTATAGCCAACCATGTATTAGAAGGAGATAATACTGCGCTCGATATATCACGCAGTTTATCATTATATCCATCTGTTTTAATGGTATAACTCTTTTCTCCTTTTTTGATCGTTATTGATGTAATAACACTTTTCTCAGAACTTGGTGCATTTTCTAGCTCAATTTTTTTTGCCACTAACGAAATGTTGTTCTCCTTCCAAATCAACTGATTTGGGGTCTCGCTCTTTTTAAACTTAGTTATGGACTGATACACAGATGGATTTACAGCATTAACTGAACTTTGAACATACGTATTAGGGCGTAATGTACTATTAGCATTGGCAATAGAAAAACCACTTACACTTCCCACAAGCACTACACTCGACAGGAAAGCAGTAGCGTATTTTAATCTTAGATTTTTCATTTTAATTGCTCCTTTGTAAAAAAATTATTGTTCTACAGGTCTTGATCCAATGTTTTCCTAAAACTATATCTATATACATAGACGTGAAAATCGTGAATTTGTTTCTTGTTTATTGAAAATAATTACATAACAATTGGAAAACGTTAAGGCAAGGGTGATACTTTCGCCCGCTCCAGCAGACCATCCCAAGTCAAACATTCCGCCATAAGGTTGGACGACATTGGGGCTGGCAAGCGCGCTTTCACGGGATTACAGAGATACCGACTCCATGCGTAAAGAAAAAAGCTGAGCAACCGCCCAGCCTTACCGTTACTTATCTAGTTTAGTAAAATCCATATCCACAATCACAATCCGTTTAACGCAATCAGGAAAAGCACATTGACTCCCTGACTTCAAATAAAGTTCTCTAAGTACATCAGTTATCGGCTGTAGCCTTTTCACCTTAAACATTTTCCACTTCTGTTGATTTTCAGAGCGAGCCCTACAAAGTCAACTTTTAATCTGTGAAGCAGGTACAATTCGGTATAATCCTGAAGTCTCGCCAGCCGCGGGACGTACTTCCTGGATGACCCAGCCTAATGAAAGTACCCGTTCTAGCCGATCATACTCAGCCTTCGTCAGTTCGGATGTAACGGCTTCGCTTCCTTCCTCCAGTGACAGCTCAGGCTCCCGCCCGAACGCAACGGCAATCCACGAACGAATGCCCCGGATCGTATTGTACTTGATCTGATATCCGTCCGTTACCGCGCTAACAAACACCTCCGGCTCTTTGGACGCCAGCCCGGTGACAAGCTCCGCATAATCAAAATCGGATGGTCCGTCCGTTGGCAGCTCATTTTGCTGCACCCGACGGATTAATTCCTCTTGGGACCAGCCTAAAGAGCGTAATGATTCCAGCAAGAGCGCGTCCCATTGGGAAATACGTACTCTTTTCGTCGTCGATTCAGTCATCGTTTTTTGCCTCCTTTGGGTCATGCACATCGTACAACCGATCTTAACCCTAACGGTTAACCGGGTATGCTACATAATGGCCGGGACTGATTTCTCTCAGCTCGGTTGCACTGTTGTTATCCTTGTCCCATACTAATGAACCGTCTGGTTGGGCCAAGCCTCCTCCCAGTCCCCCTTGCTCTCCGACCGCTCTCGGATCAGGCACAGGGATGGAGGATAGCAGCGCCTGCGTGTAGGGGTGAGCGGGCTGCTCATACAGTTCATCTGCATCGGCTACTTCTACCAGTCGCCCATGGTACATCACACCGATTCGGTCTGAAATATGTCGCACCATCGACAAGTCATGGGCGATGAACAGGTACGTCAGCCCGAACTCCTGCTGGAGATCCTCCAGCGTGTTAATGACCTGCGCCTGGATGGACACATCCAGTGCCGAAATCGGCTCGTCACAGACGATGAACTCGGGGTTCACGGAGAGAGCACGAGCGATGGAAATCCGCTGGCGCTGCCCGCCGCTGAACTCGTGCGAGTAGCGATACAGATGCTCCCGTTTCAGCCCTACCTTCTCAAGCAAAGCCACTACAGCATCCTTACGCTCACTGCCCTGATGCAATCTGTGAATATCCATCGGCTCACCGATCAGGTCAAGCACGTTCATACCCGGATTAAGAGAGGAATATGGGTCCTGAAAAATGCTCTGAATGCGCCGACGCAGCGGCTTGAGCTGTTTGTCGTTCAGCTTGGAAATATCCTGACCGTCAAAGCGTACCGTACCTTCTGTATAATCATATAATCGCGTCAGACAGCGTCCAACCGTTGATTTGCCACTACCTGACTCACCGACCAGTCCGAACGTCTCGCCACGCTTGATTTGAAAGCTCACGCCATCCACCGCCTTGAGCACCTCAGAGCTACGCCCTAACAAATCCTTTGCGATCACAAAATGCTTCTTAAGCTGGTGTACCTCCACCAAGGGCTGTTGCTCACCCAATACATCGTTTGTTTCACTCACCGTTATTCCCCCCTTCCGCTTGGCCCGCTTCGGGCGTCTCGTAGACTCCAGCAGGCACTGCGTCCGGCTCGTTCAACCAGCAGGCTGCTCGCTGATCCGGGCGCAGCTCCACCATCGGCGGCCGCTCCACACAGCGGGCAAACGCATGCGGGCACCGTTCCATGAACGGACAGCCCGATGGCGGGTTCAGCAGGTCTGGCGGCGTGCCCTCAATCGGCACCAGCCGCTCGCGGAAGCCGTTCGTGCGCTGGGGCACAGAACGCAGCAGACCCTGCGTATACGGGTGGCCCGGACGATAGAAGATATCATCCACGCGCCCCTCCTCCATCACCATACCGCCGTACATGACGATGACACGGCTGCACACCTGGGCGACGACGCCCAGATCATGGGTGATCAGAGCAATGGACATGTCAGATTGCTGCTTTAGCGTCTTGAGCAATTCCAAGATTTGCGCCTGAATCGTTACGTCCAGCGCTGTAGTCGGCTCATCTGCAATCAGCAGCTCCGGGCTGCACGAGAGCGCCATGGCAATCATCACCCGCTGGCGCATCCCGCCACTGAATTGATGCGGGTATTGGTTCATTCGGCGCTCCGGCTCGGTAATGCCTACTTGTCGCAGCAGTTCTACAGCTGCTTGCGTAGCCGCTTCCTTGCTCAGTCCTCGATGTCTGCGAATCACCTCGATCAGGTGATAACCAACCTTTTTAACCGGATTCAGTGAGGTCATCGGGTCCTGAAAGACCATCGCAATCTGGTTTCCGCGTATTTTGCGCCATTGCTTTTCCGTCAGAGCGGTCAGACTTTGTCCCCGGTAACAGATATCGCCGTTCAGCCGCTTGCCCGGCGGGGCAATCATCGACATGATCGCTTTCGCTGTAACACTTTTGCCGCTCCCGGATTCTCCTACGATTCCTACCGTTTCTCCAGCATCAATATGAAAACTAACCCCTCGAACTGCCTGATTTTCCCCTTCACGAGTGAAAAAGGAGACCTCTAGCTGTTCGACGGACAGTAGATGTTCTGTCATTGTGTTTTCGCTCCTTCCTGTCGCTCCTGGAGCCATTTGTAATGGATTTGTGCTATGAATCATCGTTTTACTAATTTGGGTTCAAAGCCTACACGCAGCACATCCCCCAAAACATTAAAGCTCAACACAGTCAGTAAAATAAGTAGACCCGGGAATAATGCCATATATGGGGCCTGTGCAATATATCCTTGGGCATTATTCAGCATACTGCCCCACGTAGCGTTCGGCAGCTGAACACCAAAGCCGAGGAAGCTCAGTGACGATTCCATCATAATCGCTGAAGCGATATTGTTCGTCGCCCCTACGATAATTACCGGAATCAGATTCGGTACGATGTGCTTCATAATAATACCAAACGTACTTTGTCCCGAAGCTTTGGCGTATAGTACATACTCCCGTTCGCGCAACGTCATTGTCTCTGCACGAACCACACGGGCAATGTTCATCCACATGAGCAGGGCGATAATGACAATGATATTGCCGACGCCCGGCTTCAAAAACACACTCAGCAGCAAAATAACCAAGAAAGACGGAATCGACATGATCAGCTCCAAAACCCGCATAAGCAGATTGTCGATCCATCCTCCAAAATACCCGCTCACAATCCCTACCACTGCACCGATACTGGTCGCAATAACCATGGACGCGAAGCCTACCAGCAATGATACACGTCCACCGTACAGTGCTCTTGTAAAATAGTCCCGCCCATAATCATCCGTCCCAAACCAGTGTGCCGCTCCCGGTGGTTGGAGACGCTCCAGCACGTTCAACTTATTCGGGTCCTGCGGCGACAAAAATGCGAAAATCGCCCCTAGCGAGAATACGATCAATAGTATGAGGGCGACGGCGCCCATTTTGCTCGTCATCAGCTCGATCCCGATGTTGCGCCATTTGCTCCGATTCATGAATTCACCTCGTTGATTTAATTCTCGGGTCCGCAATGCTGTATAGGATATCTGCAAGCAGATTACCCAGGATCAGCAGCAGAGCGGAAAATAAAGTAATCCCCATGATGACGGGATAATCCATCCCTTTTACCGCCGTCATGCCCAGCGAGCCAATGCCCGGCCAGGAAAATACCGTCTCCGTCACAATGGCTCCAGCCACCAGGTCCGCAACCGACATTCCAAGCAGCGTAATGATGGGCAACAGCACATGCTTGAGCACATGTCGAAACAAAACCAGTCTTTTTCCAGATCCGAACGCATATTGAATCTGCACATACTCTTCCTTGAGCTGCGTAATCGTGCTGGAACGGATGTACCTCACATACACAGACAGAAAGCCGAAGGCCAGTACAAAACATGGTAAAATCCCATGCTTGATTACATCTAGCACCGAGTCCGTACCGATGGTACGCATTCCTGTACTCGGAAGCCAATGCAGATAAATCGCAAACAAATAAATAAGTAAAATACCGAGCCAAAACAGTGGAACAGAAATCCCAATGTACGACATCAGATTAATGAGCTTGTCGATCCAGCGATTCCGATTAGCCGCTGCCGTCAAACCAAGTGGAATTGCAATCAGCACAGCCAGTATGATGGATGCACCCATCAACCCGGCTGTAGCCGGGAGACGATCGAGAATCTGATCCAGCACGGGCTGGTGATTAATTAGCGAGTAGCCGAGATCACCCGTTAGGCTCTTTTTAAGCCATAATATGTACTGCACATAAGCGGGCTGGTCCAGCCCCAAGCTATGCCTCATTCGTTCAATATCTTCCAGATGCATATTCGGTGTAACAAAAGAGAGAACCGGATCACCTGGAGCCAGCTTGATCAAGCCGAAGCAGACGATGGACACAAAAAATAGCATCGGTATAACTTGCAGCAACCTTCTGGCGATGAGTTGTCTCATACGTTTCCCTTCCCCTTGCTGTTTTCGAAAAAAATAAGCTGGTTAGCCCAGCTTATTTTTGAAAACCCTGTCTTATTTGTGATAAATTTTGGACAAATCCTCGAAAATCACGACCGGCTTCAACACAGCCTGATCAATACCGCCATACTGCTTGTCGAAGGCTACAATCGTTTTGGTGTAAGCAATCGGGTAGATGACAGCATCCTCAGCCAGCAGCTCTTGTACCTTTTTATAAATTTCTCCACGTTTAGTCGTATCCGACTCACCCGCGCCCTCTTCCAGCAGCTTATCCACTTCTTTATTTGAATAATGCGAATAGTTGGAGGACGATCCGGTGCTATACAAAATACGATACGCGTCAGGGTCATACCCCATGATATAGCCGCTGATCGCCAGATCGAAGTCCTTGGCATTCGTATCGACGAATTTTTGCGACCATGCCGAGGAATCCATGCTGTTCACGTCCAACTGAACGCCAATATCTTTGAACTTCTGCTGGATATAGAGCGCTTGTGCTTCCTGTACCTTGTTGCCGCCCGGAATGATAATGCGCAGCTTCAGTCCTTCAGCGCCAGCCGATTTCAGCAGCTCTTTTGCCTTGTTCACATCATTATTGAAAAATGCAACGTCATTCGTGTGATACAGTACGTCCTGTGTCAAAGCAGATTTCGCAGTATCTGCATAATCCTTGGAGCCATAGGATACCTGAATCAATTCATCCTGATTCAATGCATAAGAAAGCGCCTGACGTACTTCTTTTTTGTTCAACTGCTTCGTATCACTGTTTTCATTAAACATCAGATAAGCCAAGCGACCTTCGCTGTAAGGGAAAATGTCAAACTTATCTGTTGCTTTAATGGTCTCCACATTTTGCGGATCGAGATAGTTTACATTGATCTCACCATTTTGAAGGGCCAAATTCGCAGCATTTGAATCTTTAACAATCCGGTATGTTACTGAATCCAGATGCGGCTTTCCGCCAACATAGTTATCGAACCGTTCGAGTGTAACGTACTCACCGGTTTTGTACTCTTTAAATTTAAAAGGACCTGATCCAATCGGAGAGTTGTTTTTTGTGCTTTTCTCAATATCCGCTTCATTCTCGAAAATGTGCTTCGGAATCGGGGATACTTGTACCAGTGCTGCCTCAAAAGCAGGAGCTGGCTGAGGAAGCTTGAAATCCACCGTTGTATCATCAACCTTGCTCGCCTGAACCGGTTTTCCATTAACCATAAAATTACTTCTCAAAAAGCTGTGCTGCTTCTCATCCAAAATTTTGTTAATGGTGAAAACAACATCGTCAGCTGTCAGCTTCTCGCCATCATGCCAAGTCAGATTTTTTTTCAGTTTTAGTGTATAAGTCAGCTTGTCTGCTGAAGGAGTCAGACTGTCTGCCAAATAAAATGTCTTTTTGCCATTGTTCACTTGAAACAATGGTGCGAATATCGCCTGGTCTATCGTCAGACTTACCCGATCACCCGCATAATTCGGATTCAGCACCACCGGATCAGCTTGTACGCCAATGATCAGGCTGCCGCCATCTTTAGGCTGTCCGTTATCAGCTGTTGTGGTAGCTGTACTGGGTGTATTCCCATTCGTCTCAGACGTTGATCCAGAATTCCCGCCGGAGCATGCACTTACAACCAACATCAATACAATAAATACCAATACACCAGTCAAATTACGACGCATCGCTCTAGCCCCCGTGTCCTCTTAGTATGTAATAAATTTATTATAAATCGGAATAGTCGGATTTACAATCGGTCAAAAACTGTTTATTCCCCTTGTCATTAGCATTCCAGACATTATGTGATCGAATCTAGAAAAAAGACACCCGTTAAGGGTGTCTTCAGAGTATCCACAAACTGATTAGTGCCAGGATGGCAGGCAGGCCTTGCTTTAATAAAATAGACTTATTGGCAGTTAATGCACCATACAACGCAGCCACTACCACACAAATGACAAAGAATAATTGGATTTGCCGCCCGAACACAGTATCCGGATAGAACAAGCCCCACACCAATCCGGCTGCCAAAAAGCCGTTGTACAGCCCCTGATTTGCAGCCAGGGATTTGCTTGCTTCCGCCAGCTCCTTCGAGGTGCCGAACGTACGCATCGCCCGCGGAGTCGTCCACAGAAATATTTCCAGTATTAGAATGTACACATGCTCCAGAGCTACAATTCCGACCAATATTGAACTAAGTAAGCTCAAGTATATTCCTCTTTTCCACATAAAGTTACTATGAGGTGATTTTTAGATCTATCCTCGAAAAGTATAGTTCATCTTCCAAAAACAGTAAAGAGACCGAGCCTAAGGCTCGGCCTCATTTCTACATGAAGCCTTACATCGTTCTCGCAAAATCCAACAAAGCTTTGGACATGCTGTTGATCTCGTCCGTAGATGCATTCACTTGCTGCGTTAGCGCGGCTTGTGTCTGTGTCAGCGTAGACATATTACCGATATTGTGCAAAATCCGCTCGATGAGTGTCTTCATTTCGTCCAGACTGGTCTCGATATTTCCGGTCGCATCAGCACTGTGAATGGCGAGTTTTCTCACTTCATCTGCGACTACCGCAAAACCCCGCCCCTGCTCGCCCGCACGCGATGCCTCAATGGCAGCATTCAGACCCAGCAGATTCGTTTGATTCGCAATCTCTTTAATGAAGTTGGAAATGTTTTGCGTCTCTTCTGCACTGACTTTGGCTTGATTCGCTGCCTCTGTCGATTGCTCCTGAGCCGTAGCCAGCTCCTGCGCCTGGTTACTAACTGAGTTAACACCGTTCACCATTTCCGTAATGGAATCGGAGAGATGCTGAATTTTGAGCGTCAGCTCATCCGCGACAGCCTGCTTTTCCTTTTCGACAGTGATATCACGAATGGTACCGGCAATACGAATAGGCACTCCCTTGCTATCGCGTATGCTTCTTCCACTGTTTTGATACCAGCGATATTCGCCATTTTTACTTTGCAAGCGACACACCATGTCATATGGCGTACGATCTGAATAGTCATTTAAATGATCAACTACAGCCTTAAACGCATGCTCGGCATCGTCAGGATGTATACGCGAGCTCCAACTGCTTAGTACACTCGGGAAGTCCTGCTCATCCTTAAAGCCCAAGGTGTGGCGGAATTGCTGGGACCACCAAAATATATTATCCGGGTTCTCAATGTCTCCATCAGCCAGAATGACATCATATGGAGCCTCCACCAAAACACGATTGATGAGATCATATCTTGTAACTAGAGCCTGCAACTCCTCGGACTTAATCTTCTGGTCGTGCACATCCAATAGAGCGCCCGCAATCCGAAGCGGCACTCCCTGCTGATCGCGGATCGTCGTTCCGGTAGCCCGGAACCAGCGGTATTCTCCATGCTTCAGCTTCAAACGATACTGTACGTCATAAGGCGTCTTTCCCGTAAAATCTAGCAAATGATCCGACAATTCGGTCAATGCTCTGTCATGATCTTCGGGGTGCAGCCGGGATGCCCAGCTGTTTAACACATTAGGGAAGTCCTTTTCGCTCTGATACCCCAGCATAGCACGAAATTCTTCTGACCATGTGAACGTATTACTTGGATTGACGGGATCACCCGCAACCACCTCCATGTCCCATAAGCCAATCTCTATAGCCTTGGTAACAAGCTTCAGACGGATGTCAACATGTTGAGCATCCTTTTTCATGGACTCAAGCGCTTGGTTGACATTGTTTGCGATTTCTTGAACCTCGGAAGATTTGGATGAAACTTGTATTGCGGCGGAATAATCCTTCTGCTGTATTCTTTGTGAAAGTTTGCGGCTTTCTTCTACTAAAGGAGCAAGTGAGTGGGTCTCATTTTTTTTAAGAAACATATATGCTCTTCCCTTCTAAGCCAATATATAAAACGATATAGTTTAATATCGGAATTTTATTAAGAATCATTATAAATAAATTTAAAATTGCATAGGTAATAAGAATCATTTTTATGTCCATATACCTATATTTTCATACAAAAAACATCGAAAAATGTCGAAAAAGGAAAGGTCTTAATAACTCTGGAAATGAAAAGAACACCTTCGCATTACTTCGCAAAGGTGCTCTTTCTGGCAACTATTCAGTTTGTTGCATCTTATTTAATTGAAGCAACGTATTCCTCGCCTTTTTCTTTATCATATTGGCCTTCCCATTTGGACATGACCACAGCGGCAAGCGAGTTGCCTAATACATTGACTACCGTACGCGCCATATCCAGAATGCGATCAATACCAGCGATAAAAGCCAAACCCTCCAGTGGGAGGTTCACTGCTCCAAGTGTAGCGAGCAAAACGACAAAGGAAGCACCCGGCACCCCTGCAATACCTTTAGATGAAATAATCAAAACTAGCACCAGCGTGATTTGTGTCGTGATTGGCAGGTCAATACCATACATTTGGGCAATGAAAATCGCAGCCAGTGCCTGATACAGGGTGGAACCGTCCAGATTAAAAGAATACCCGATCGGAATGACAAAGGAAGTAATTCCTTTAGGACATCCGAACTTCTCCATCTTCTCCATGATCTTAGGCAGAACACTTTCCGAACTGGCCGTCGAATATGCAAGCAACAGCTCACTTTTCAATATTTTAACCATGGTCCAGAGTCGGGTACCGCAAAGCTTGGCGATAATTCCAAAAACAATCACAATGAACAGTATCATGGAGCCGTACACCGACAAAACGAGCTTCAATAAAGGCCATAACGAGGCTAATCCAAACTTGGCCACTGTCGTTCCAATCAAGGCAAATACACCGAACGGAGCCAGGCGCATGACCTGATTGGTTACCCAGAACATGGCGTCGGCTACGCCTTCAAAGAAATTCAGCACAGGCTTGCCTTTGTCACCAATCGCCGCTACCCCTAATCCAAACAGTACGGAGAAGAATATAATAGCCAGCATATCTCCCTCGCCCAGGGCGTGAATAACATTGGTAGGAACAATATGCACAATCGTATCTATAAAGCTATGGCCTGACTTCTCTGCAGTCTCTACATAGGAATGGATATCACTCTTGGCCAGGTGGGACATGTCCACGCCGTCACCCGGTCGAACCAAGTTGGCAACAAGCAGTCCGAAAAGGATGGCGATTGTCGTTACAATCTCAAAGTAAAGGATCGACTTTCCGCCGAGTTTACCCAGTTTCTTCATATCTCCGACGCCGGCTACGCCGATAATGAGCGTTGAGATCACAATAGGCACGACAATCATCTTGATCAAACGAATGAAAATATCGCCGATTGGCTTTAAGTAGACTTCCACCCCTGAATTGCCGTAAAATAAGGCACCAATAATAATACCTAAAGCCAGACCGATAAAGATTTGCATCGTCAAATTAATCTTTTTCACTTCGTGTCCCCCCTGGCTGATTTGTATATTTTTGCAGTATGCTGTTCTTAATATTCAAATGATGTTATTTATACTACAATCTGATCTATAAAAAACGACAATTATCTACAGCTGCATTTATTTTTTTCTATAAATTCACAAACTTTAACGACAAGCCTGTGAATTTAGCTCACATTGCCTTTCTGACTGAATACCCAGGAGGTGAATATGGATGAAGTTGAATACGCTCCTTTTCCTGCTCATGCTTGTATTTGTACCGCTCGCAGGTGAGCTGAATATTCACCCGTTCGCTAATACATTCCGTCTTAGCTTTGGTACGCCCGTATTTTTTTTCTTTCTGTTATCTATTCGTCATATTCCGCCTGCATTATCGGGAGTGCTTGCAGGGATAGCGGTAGTCGCCTTTCGCATCTTACTCAATCATTACACTCAGCCCGGCCTTCCCTTTGAAGAGTTGCTGACACTGCACGGCCCTACCTTTTTTTATTACATGGTCTACGGTCTGCTCTTCCAGGTCCTTAACATTAATGCTGAGCCTTACCGCGCACTCCGCGTGGGCATCCTCTCTGTAGGGATTGAGGTTGCCGCAAGTGTGTCGGAACTTAGCGTCCGGTGGAGCATGGACGGCGATTTCTGGGACATCATTAAGATCAGCAAAGTAGCTTTCATGGCTATGATTCGCAGCTTCTTCGTGCTTGGGTTCTATAATATGATTCGCTTGAACCAATCGGTTCAGCATGAAGAGGCACAAAGACAGCAGACGGAGCGAATTTTACTCCTTGTATCGGACTTGTATGAGGAGTCGGTCCAGTTAGGCAAGACCCTGTCGCACGCAGAACAAATCACTCGTGAAAGCTACGAGCTGTACCGTGAGTTGCAGCAGGATGAATCTCTGAAGGATAGAGAACATTACGCCAGACAGGCACTTCGTATTTCCGGACAGGTCCACGAGATCAAAAAAGACAGCCAGCGGATTTTTGCTGGTTTGTCCAAGCTGATTGATGCCGAAAGCGGAGTGCATTACATGGCTTCTCAAGAGCTCGGGGAGCTAATTATTCGAACGAACAGCAAATACGCCCAATCGCTGGACAAGTCCATACGGTTTACCCTAGATGTCGATCCTTTGTTGCCCAAGCTGCATGTTTATACCGTTTTGACACTTATTAATAACCTGACAGCCAATGCGGTTGAAGCAATGAGGGACAGCGGAAGGATTGACGTTTCCATTCGCTGTCTACCGGGAAAAGAGGATATAGCTTCCTTTAGTGTCACCGACAACGGGCCGGGTATTCCTCAGCGTAAACGGGAAATGGTCTTCACACCGGGGTACACGACAAAGTATGATGAGGAAGGACAGCCGTCGACCGGCATGGGATTGTTTTATGTGCGTGAGGTCGCGGAGAGCCTTGAAGGAATGATTGAACTGCAACAGGATGAAGAAGAGAATACAGATAGATTACAGACCACTTTTAGAATTACATTGCCTTTACGGAAACTGACGGAGAAAGGAAGATAGCCCGGATGCGTTTTTATATTGTGGATGACGATCAGGGAATTCGTTCTATGCTGGCAGACATTATTGAAGACGAAGGTCTAGGAGAAGTCATCGGGGAAGCGGAGGATGGTACCTACGTGAATAGCGGCCTCCTGGAGCTGAACCGGATTGATGTATTGCTGATTGACTTGCTGATGCCGCTTCGTGACGGCATTCAGACCGTGCGTGCACTCGGCGATCAATTCAGCGGCAAAATCATTATGATTTCTCGCATCGAATCCAAAAACATGATCGGCGAGGCATACTCGCTCGGTATTGAATATTATGTGGCCAAGCCTTTGAATCGACTGGAGATTATTGCAGTTATTCATAAAGTGGCTGAGCGTATACGTATGCAGCAATCGATTACGGATATCCAGCGCACGCTTCAAGGGTTGTCGATGTTCACATCGAATAACCCAACGGCAACAATTGAACCGACCCGAAACATCGTAACTTCCGGGCAGTTTCTGCTCTCCGAAATGGGGATGATCGGCGAAGCCGGGAGTATGGATTTACTGGACATGCTGGAATTTCTGGACCAGTATGAGGAGGAAACAGGCAATCTATCTCCCTATCTGTTCCCGCCATTGAAGGATATATTTGCTAATGTAGCATCCAAACGGTTGGGGGCTTCAGCCTCAGCAGTAGAGCTGAGTAAGGAAATCAAAGCATCCGAGCAACGTGTCCGCCGCGCTATTTTCCAGACGCTAAGCCATATAGTATCGCTCGGATTGACCGACTATACCCATCCTAAATTTGAAAATTATGCATCCAAATTTTTTGATTTTACAGAAATCCGCAAAAAAATGCTGGAGCTGCAAAACAATGTGGAGCCTTCACTGTCCCAAGCCCGCATTAATACGAAAAAGTTCGTACAGGTGCTCTATATGGAAGCAAAACGGCTATTACACTAAGCATTTTGCATAAATCCCAAGAGTATTCACAAATCAGCAATATATAGATCGGAACGGGTTAGTCCGTCTATATATTGTGCCCTCGAGCGTTGGGAATCGAATTATGCAAAATACTGACATTAAAAGAAAAGCACCTGCATCTCCCCATGTATCTATTACTTGGAGATTAACAGGTGCCCATCGTTGATGATTCGATATCCCTTTAGTCCAGACTCTTGTCCTGCCACTCCATAGCTTCCAAGAGATCTACACCATCGGACAGCAGACGTTTCAAGACATTCAGTTCTTCCGAGCTGTAACGATTTAAAAATTGAAATAACTGTTGCTGTACCTCAGCATGCAGCCGCTCATGCACAAGAAAGAGTTTTTTTCCCAACGGGGTTAGCCGAAAATAAATTTCTTTTTTGTTGTCGTTCAGCTGGGTTCTGCGAATCCAGCCTTCCTTGAGCAGCTTGGTGCTGACTTTTGAAACTGTACCCTTGCTCAGCTCCATTCGTTGCGCTAAGGTTGTAACATTGATCGGCTCATGCCGCCCGATACAATCCATAACGTGCACATCCGTCATATTGAGCGAAGTCATTCCATCAAAATGCTCGCGGATTTCTTCGAGAAAGGTCATGCTCTCTCTCTGCTGATGCTGCTCCCACTGATGATTCATCTTAATAAGCAAATCATAGACATGCTGAACCGATGTCGCCTTTTCCATACGAACAAGTAGTCACTCCTTTGGCATACTCCTCCTTTCATTATAGCCCACATTTGTTTCACAAGAAACAATATGGTCATGTTATGAACATACCCTTTCCCCTTTATACCAATGTGGCAATGCCGTCCTTAATCACACTCAATATATCCGTTTGTTTCATAGAAATGGCCCAAGCGATATACCCATCAGGACGGATGAGAACCGTATGCACATCTCTCCATCCCACTGGCAATTCTTCGGCTACGGCCTCCACATATGAAATATGTAAAAGTGGGCTATGGCGAAACTCATTCGATACCTCATTATCCTGTGCAAGATGGAGAAGTACAAAGCGGCCTTCATGAAGAAGATCGTAAGCATACGTTGTCATTCCGTCAGGCAAATGCAATTCAAAATCAGCAAACCGTTTCCCGTTCAGTGGATGCTGCGGTATATTGCCAGCCGCCGGATAACATACATCCAGTGCACTAATCTGCTCTGCCATAGATTGATTAATTTCCGGATGGCGGAACCATTCCTCATGTAATTGGCGGTGTGCCAATACAGCAGGCGTAAAGTCCAATAAGCGGGTCTGAACCTCGGTATTCCGTAAGAACTGCGTATTAACCGGATAACGTTCGTCATGATAGCTATCCAGCAGCGTGGCTGGAGCCCAACCACGAATCACTCCCGCCAGTTTCCATCCCAAATTCGCAGCCTCCTGCAAACCAACATTCATTCCCTGTCCGCCTGCCGGGAAGTGAATATGCGCAGCATCACCTGCTAACAGGATTCTCCCTTTACGATACGTCTCTGCCTGCCGCGTTGCATTCCCGAATCGAGATAGCCAACGAGGATTGGATGCTCCAAGATCTGTACCGAGAAGATAGTGCAGTTCTGTCTTCATTTCTTCCAGCGTTACAGGTACGTCTTTCGGGACATGCATCAGATGGGGTGTAGTCAAAATAACCCGGTAAATATCCGGAGAAACGGGGGCAATCATCACCCCACCCCGCTCTGTGTATTCGGAACGTATTCCATTTTCAGGAGGAACGGCCAGCTCTACATCCGCTAATACAGCAGTCAGAGTAGTATCCGTGCCAGGAAAAGCAATTCCCGCCTGTTTCCGCACAATACTTCCCGCCCCATCCGCTCCTACGACATAAGCCGCAGTCATTACCGATACATTTGCTTGTGGACCGGATGCGCGTACACTCACCACTTCTACGCCTTGCTCCTGCTCCCGCACAGATACCACTTCCTCGCCACGATGGACGACAACTCCCAGCTTGATCGCATGTTCCTCAATCACCTGCTCTGTAATCACCTGTGGGATAAACAACGTATAATTGGAGGAACTATCAAGAACGGAAAAATCCAAACGGGTATCCAGCATTGCAAAATGCCCCGTACGTATAGGTCTGCCATGCTTCATAAATCGTTCCTTCATTCCACGCATATCAAACATCTCAAGCGTCCGTGGATGTAACGTTAGCGCGCGCGATTGAGGAATAGGCTCCTCTAAACGCTCAATTACACAAACACTTACCTTCGCCAGTGCCAACTCAGCAGCTAGCCACATCCCAACAGGGCCGCCGCCTACTACAATCACTTCGTAATCCATGCTTCACGCTCCTTTGTCTAAAATTTATATTTCCACCACCTAATCGTTTCTCTAGAAACAATATATACATACGAAAAGCTCCCCTTAACATTTCCGTATATATACAAAAGAACATCTAACTATGACATTTAGTTTCCTTTGAAACAATTTTATTTTAGTTTAATTGAGAATAATTATCAACTATTTTTTAATAGTCATTCCTGTCCCTCTCCAAAAAACCACGTGATCATTTTCATTTCGGAAAATATAATTGTATAATCGTTAAATGAGAATAGGCTAGAAACAAACTCTCCATAGAAGGGATGATGATACATGTCGGATGCAAACCAATTATTCGGTCAAGCACTGGTTAAATCACTGATCGGAGAACGTGGACATATTCGAGTGGCTCGGGCTTTGCCAGACATCGACGTCGAGCTGGCAGGGAAGAAAAATGCAGAAATGCCTTACAGCATTTATCAACTGTTGAAGCATATGATTTACTGGCAGCAGTTCATGCTGGAGCATTTGGAAGGACGGAAGCCCCAGCTTCCGGGCAATGTCATGGAAAGCTGGCCCGAAGAGACCGGACCGCAAAGCGAAGAGGCATGGCAGGCTGTCATTAACGAATTTTTACAGGGCGTAGATCAGGCTGTGCAGATTGCCGAAACCGCGCAACTGGATGATTCACTAGCTCATTTTCCAGGTGAAACGAAAGCAGGACTGTTGCGGAATATCGCTTCCCACAATTCATATCATTTGGGTGAAATCGTACTGCTACGCCGGATTTATGGAGCTTGGCCACCACCAGGAGGCGGCTTTCCAGCCTAAAGGCAACACCACGCTCTAATCAAGATTTCCCCCCATCCGCTGCTTCTTACCTCCATCATTCATTGGGATTTAGGCACCGCGAGGAACTCGCTTGCGTACCCTATATGGGAACCCGCTAACTCGACCTGAAGCCGTTTACCCGTAATCAGGTGCAATCCGAATAACGGTTCCCATGATGCAAGATCAAAGAGAGGTTTCGAGGTTATGGTGAGACACTTATATTTAAATCGTAATATCGCCTGTATGATCGTGATCAGCCTTATTGCTAACATGAGTGGAAGTATGATCCTTCCACTCTTTGCTATTTATGTAGAGCAATTCGGGATATCCGTACTCGGCATGAGCATTTTATTTTCTCTGTTTTATGTAGGGAGATTTCTTGGTGGGGGCTTGGCAGGACGAATTTATGAAAAGATTGGCGCAAAACGCTTGGGGTTGAGCTTACTCATTGCCGAAATCGCTTGTATGCTCCTGTTTCCGATTGCAACAAGCTTCATCATTCTAGCCATACTAAGACTCCTTCAAGGCTTGGTAGCCATAGGGCTAACCGTCTTTGTAAGAGTCACGATCAATCATATAAGCACCGCAGATAATCGAGGCACGATCAATGGATATATCAGCAGCAGTGAAGGTGCCGGTATGATTTTGGGGCCTCTTATGAGTGGAGCTATTGTTTCTTATTTTTCTTTATCCATTCCGTTTTATTTCGTTGCTATTTTCTCATGTATATCCTTCGTTGCCGTCTCCAGAATGACCTTCCCCAGTCTCTCTTCCAAACCTCAGCAACAGCACGCACCCCTTCATGAGTCGAAAAGAAAAACCATGCTAACGAAACAGCTACTGCTCTATTCCACCGTTCATTTCCTTGAAATGAGTGCATTCGCCATTTTTTTAACGTACTTCTCCATATATGCAACCTACAAGCTCCATTGGAGTCCCGCAGAAATCAGCTTAGCTTTTACAATTATCGGCATATCAACCTTCATATCAGCCCCCTTTATCGGCAAAATATCTGACCTACTTAAGGACCGTTTGATGCTTTGTATCATCGGTCTATTGTTGATCATGGTGGAAATCATCTTATTTCTTTGGTTCACAGAACCGTGGATCGTATACTTGGGGATGTTCATCGGAGGCATTGGCGGAGCCAGTTACCTGGATTCTTTTTACTCGCAACTAGGGGATGTTATTCCTGAGGAAAACAGAAGTACATTTATCGGCAACGTCGTATCCCTTTCAGAATTAGGGGCCATCGTTTCTCCAATCATCGCAGGCGCACTCATGGAACAGTTTAGCATCAACACTCCCTTTTACTACAATTTGATTTTGGTGTTGATCGCTATAGTTATCCAATATGTCATTCGATTCAAGTCGAAATCTATAAGAAAAAGGCCAATTGCATAAGCAACTGGCCTCCTTTTATTCTCACAGCTCCAACTCAACTGCAACCCCAAAATGATCCGATACAACTGGCCCATTTTTCCCGTTCAGTACAACGGTTGAGGATTGAACCTGTGCGGCCTTATTGGAGAAGATAAAGTCAATACGGAGCGGCTCCGCGTTACTTTCCCAGCCAGCAATAGCTTTAATCACCGTGTGGCCTTCATCACGTACTGCTGCATTCGGATAGGTGTCCGACCAGCCGGATTGCAGTACATAGTCATATCCTTCTCCACGTACTTCAGCCGCGTTGTTGAAATCACCCATCATAAACACAGGAGTCGGAGCAAAAGAATGTAGCACTTTTGTTGTACGATCCCATAGTCCACGGAAGGATTCTTCATCATTCCACCAGTTATAATGTCCACTTACAAACCAGGCCTGCACTCCGTCCACCACAGTTTGAATGCCGACAATTTTACGCGAGCGGTAGTTGTCATAATCCTGTAGCGAGGAAACATATTCGTTCACCGTAGCTGTAATCGGTGTTTTGGACAGAATCGCCAAACCCTCGTCGTATTTGGCAAAACCAACATGTGCGGGAGCCCACGTCCACTGATAAGCATCGGACAATAGCCCGTTCAGCACATAAGCATAGTTATCACGCTTAATAACAACTTCAGGATCTGCGCTATAATAAGCGCCCAAATCGTCCGGCGACAAAGGAGTCTCTTCCATGGACTGGTTCACTTCCTGCAAAGCAATGACATCAAACTGCTGTTCATCAATAAAAGCAGCCAGCTGCTTTAGCTTATCATGCTGGTTTTCTTCCATCCAAGCATGTGCATTTAAGGTTAACAACTTCAAAGTAATCACCTGTTGAGTATGTCTTGTATATCTGATTTAAGCACATCAGCCTTCGGTCCGTAAACTGCCTGCACCCCATTATCTACTTTTATCAAGCCCAAGGCACCCAGCGCTTTCCACGTCTTTTCGTCCCCAACGGCATCTGTATCCTTCACCGTCACACGCAGACGGGTCATGCAAGCGTCCACCTCGACAATGTTCTGCTCACCCCCAAGTGTCTTGATGATATCCGTAGCCAGTTGATTTTGAGTGGAAACAGCTGCCACACCCTCTGTCTTCGTACTCCCCGCCTCGGAAGTCCCTTGAGGCTCCTCATCCGTATAGTTCCCCAGTCTTCCCGGCGTAGCCATTTTGAATTTACCGATCATAAAATACGCGATAAAGTAGGTTGCTACCGCAAACACCACACAAGTCAGCACGAAGTTAATAATATCCTGCACCAAACCCGCATTTATAGACAACGGCATTCGGGTCAGCAGTTCAATCATACCAAACGAATGTAAACGCAAATGTATGATGTCGGCCATTCCGAACGCAATACCGGTAAGAATAGCATAAACCACATACAGCACAGGCGCCACGAACATAAACATGAATTCCAGTGGCTCCGTTACCCCTGTTAAAAAGACAGCTGCGGCTGCCGAAAAGATCATCGACTTGTACTTGCTGCGTTTATCTTTGTCTACACGGCGATACATAGCCACCGCTAGTCCCATAAGGATTCCTGCTCCACCGATCATTTGTCCTACCTTGAAGCGGGCAGGCGTCACGCCTTCTAACAAGCTATTGTAGGCTGTCGGATCGGTACCACGAAGCGCACTCAGGTCACTTGCCCAAGCCAGCCACAGCGGGTCTTGCCCGGCAACGACGCTTCCTGCCCCGGAACCCGTAAGTGTCGTGTAAACGCCACCAAGTTGAGTATAGTTAATAGGAACGGTCAGCATATGGTGAAGTCCAAAAGGAATCAGTAGTCTTTCCAGTGTACCATAGACAAATGGCGCTACAAAAGGAGCCGACTCCCCTGAAGTCGCCAACCAAATACCGAACTGATTAATCCCCCCCTGAACAAATGGCCAGATGGCAGACATGATCAAGCTTACGATGACAGACCATAAAATCACGACAAAAGGAACAAAACGTTTGCCGTTAAAAAAGGCTAAAGCGTCTGGCAGCTTGCGGTAATTGTAGTACTTGTTAAATACCACGGCCCCGACAAAGCCGGAGATGATACCGACAAACACACCCATATTGAGTGCAGGTGCCCCTAAGACAGAGGTGAAATAGCCACTAACCGGAATGGATGCACCAAAAAGAGTGTGGGTGGTGGCACCCTCCTGGGTTAGCATTTTCGAGGACACACCCAAAATCGTTCCTGTTGAAATATTAATGAGAATAAAGGCAATTAAGGCCGCAAAAGCTCCGCCCGCCCGTTCCTTAGCCCAGGAACCACCAATCGCCACGGCAAACAGTATGTGTAAATTATTGATAATACCCCAACCCAAATTCTCCATAACCCCGCCGACGGTCAACCAGAAATGGATATCACCAGCCAACATCGCCACTACTTTACCAAGCGAAATCATAATCCCGGCTGCCGGCATAACAGCAACAACCACTAGCAGTGCTTTCCCGAGCTTTTGCCAAAAATCAAATGATAGAAGTTTTTTCATGCTCCTTCAATCCCCATCCCTTATAGTATGTACAGCGTTGTTTGTACCCTATAAACATTATGCAATCGGTTGCACAATTATTATAATGATATCGCTTTCTATTGGCAATACCCTAATTGTAAATATCTTGGCTAATGATCATAGAAATACTCGAAAAAGCCGTGAATTTGTTGATTTTCGAGCAATATCGTATGATAGAACATAATATTTCCTGCTTGAGATAGCAAAAGGAGACGAAGACGATGGCAGTAACCATCAAAGATGTCGCAAAACGTGCTAATGTTGCTACTTCCACCGTATCCCGTGTCATTCAAGACAGCCCCAAAATCAGCGAAGCGACCAAGGCACGTGTCCGTAAAGAAATGAAGGCGCTTGGCTATGAACCCAACTATTCAGCTCAGAGTCTGGCTAACCGTGTCACACAGTCAATTGGCATCATTATGCCTGAATCGGATGTGGCAATCTTTCAAAATCCGTTCTTTCCAGAAAGCCTTCGCGGGATCAGCGAATGGGTAAATGAGCACAACTATACACTGTCCATTGTCACAGGAAAAACGAGCGATGAATTGCTATCCCGCGTGAAGCTGATGACCCGGACCGGGCGTGTTGACGGCTATATTGTTCTGTACTCCAAGCAAAAAGATAGCATTGTGGAGTACCTTCATAAAGAAAAAATACCTTACACCGTAATCGGTAAGCCTCAGCAATTTGTCAGTGAAACCACCCATGTAGACAATGATAACTACCAGGCTGCCAAGGATGTGGTCACTTATTTGACTGGGCTGAATCATCAGCACATTGCTTATGTTGGCGGTGATCATGAACACATCGTGAATATTGAAAGACTCCGAGGCTACCAGGATGCGTTGCGAGAGGCAGGCTTGCCTTTACCCAAGGAATACGTGGTCAGGGAGCCATTTAATCTGGAGGACATGCGCACATTATTGCAGGCCACCCCGCCGCCTACCGCGATGATCGTTAGCGACGACCTTGTAGCCATGGCTGTACAGAAAATGCTTTCTCAGCTAGGCGTGTCCATGCCAGAGCAGTTATCCATGGTGAGCTTCAATAATCTAATGCTAGCTGAGCTGATGAATCCCCCTCTGACTTCCGTGGATATTGATATCTTCACTCTAGGTTATCAGGCAGCCAAAAGCCTGATTGAAAAAATCGAGGACCCCAAGGAATTGACCAAACATATCATTGTTCCCCACCGAATCGTGGAGCGCAAATCCAGCCAATTACTATGATTCTTAGCGAAATGAACAAGAACTGATTTTGTGGAAACCCATAAAATCAGTTTTTTTGCGTTGACAGGGCAAACGGTTGCACTATATACTGAACTCGCTCATATATTGGTTTCGTTAAAACAACGATCTCATTTTCCGAGAGGGGTACGCAATCATGGTTTACAACCGATTATTTGACGTAGATAGCTGGAAGCTGACAACACACACTCTACATAGCACACACATGCGATTACAGGAAAGCATAACGTCCATAGGCAACGGTTATATGGGCATGCGCGGCAATTTTGAAGAAGCTTATTCAGGTGATCATCATCAGGGAACTTATATCTCCGGTGTATGGTTCCCCGACAAAACAAAGGTCGGCTGGTGGAAAAACGGCTATCCTGAATATTTTGGCAAGGTCATCAATGCCATGAACTTCATCGGCATCCGTCTGATCGTAAACCAAGAGGAAGTAGACTTATTTACGGCACACATCAGCGATTTTGTGCAGGAGTTGGACATGAAACAGGGGATCCTGCGACGCACCTGCACCGTGAACGATCAGGTTCGTATCACTACGGAGCGTTTCCTGAGCATCACCACTCGTGAGCTATGCCTGATTGATTACCAAGCAACGAACATAAGCGAGCAGCCTCTAACCATAGAGCTTGTCCCTTATTTGGACGGCAATACGAAGAATGAAGACACGAACTATGACGAGGTTTTTTGGTTGGAGGAAGCCCGAGAGGTTCAAGAACAATTCATCAGCCTGTCCACAACAACTATAGATAATCCCTTCGGTATTCCGCGCTTTACCGTAAACGCTACCATGGGTATTGTGACCGAGGGACAGGATCAGCAGACGACGGAAGAGAGCTTTTTGTATGCTGCACGCCACTATCAATACAGCGTCGATCCGGGCGACAGTATCCAGCTGCAAAAAATTGTGGCGGTTACCACCTCACGGGATATGGAAAAGGATGCACTGATTCCACAAGCTGAACGCATCGCTGTGGAGGCTGTGAACAAAGGCTACACCTCCCTCAAGCAGGAGCATGTCGCAGCTTGGGCCCGACGTTGGGACAAAGCAGATGTAGAAATCGAGGGAGATACAGAGGCCCAGCAGGGAATACGCTTTAACATTTTTCAGCTGTTCTCTACGTACTACGGCGAAGATGCCCGTCTGAACATTGGTCCCAAGGGCTTTACAGGTGAAAAATATGGCGGTGCCACCTATTGGGATACAGAAGCATATGCCGTGCCTATGTACCTGGCGCTTGCAGACCCGGACGTAACGCGAAATCTGCTGCTGTACCGTCACCAACAACTAGAGGGTGCCAAGCATAACGCAGCCCAGCAAGGGCTACGGGGTGCACTATACCCTATGGTCACTTTTACAGGTGTGGAGTGCCATAACGAATGGGAGATTACCTTTGAGGAAATCCACCGTAACGGGGCCATTGCGTATGCCATTTATAATTACACCAACTATACGGGGGACTCCTCCTACCTTCATCAGTACGGCATAGATGTACTGGTCGAAATTAGCCGCTTCTGGGCCGACCGGGTTCACTTTTCCAAAAGCCAGCAGCAGTATATGATTCACGGGGTTACCGGGCCGAACGAATACGAAAATAACGTCAATAACAACTGGTATACCAACACGCTGGCTGCATGGGTTTTGAAATATACATTATCGGTCTTACCTCAAATTTCAGCAGAAAAATCGATGCATCTAGCGGTTACGGCTGATGAGCTTGCACATTGGCAGGATATCATCACTCACATGTATTATCCCTATGATGAGGAGCGGGAAGTCTTCGTACAGCACGATACCTTTATGGATAAGGATTTGCAGCCTGTATCCTCCCTTGATCCCAGCAACCTTCCACTAAATCAGAAATGGTCATGGGATAAAATCCTTCGTTCCTGCTTCATTAAGCAGGCAGATGTGCTGCAAGGACTGTATTTCTTTGGAGACCAGTTCACGCTGGAAGAAAAAGCGCGCAATTTTGCATTTTACGAGCCAATGACTGTTCATGAATCCAGTCTGTCCCCGTCCATTCATGCCGTGCTGGCTGCCGAACTCAAAATGGAGGAAAAGGCAGTCGAGATGTATAAGCGAACGGCCCGTCTGGATCTAGATAACTACAATAACGATACCGAAGACGGACTTCATATCACTTCCATGACAGGAAGCTGGCTGGCGATTGTACAGGGATTTGCCGGGATGAGAACGTATCGTGAAACATTAAGCTTCTCCCCCTTCCTGCCTCAAGGTTGGAACAAATATACGTTTAAAATCAACTATCGCGGTCGCTTGTTAAGTATTCTCGTACAGGAAAATGAAGTGATCATTACCCTGTTGGACGGGGAACCGCTGACGCTGGAGTTGTATGGAGAGCCAACGCACATTACCAGTGGGCAGTCGTTAATGACGAACAGCGTTTCATAAATCGGGCAGATAGGGGGGAAACCAAATGAAAGCAGTCATTTTTGATCTGGACGGAGTCATTACAGATACCGCAGAATATCATTTTCAGGCATGGGGCAGCTTGGCGGCAGCGTTAGGCATTCCTTTTGATCGGGAATTTAATGAACAGTTAAAAGGAATCAGCCGTACGGAATCGCTCGACAAAATACTGGCGCGCGGTAACCTATCCGATAAGTTTTCAGAAGAAGGCAAGCAAGAACTGGCCACACGGAAAAATACGGAGTATCAGCGGCTCATTTCAGCTGTAACTCCCTCGGACATTCTTCCAGGCATTAAAGCGCTTCTGACAGAACTTCGTGAAGCCCGAATCGGCATCGCGCTGGCCTCTGCAAGCAAAAATGCAGCGTTTATCCTGGAGCGACTGGAGCTAGCGTACTATTTTGACAGTGTGGTGGATGTTACCGCCATTCGGCATGGCAAGCCTGACCCGGAAATTTTCCTCACCGGAGCCGCAAATTTGGGTGTTCAGCCTGCCGATTGTATCGGTATAGAGGACGCACAGGCTGGCATACAGGCGATCAAGGGTGCCGGGATGTTTGCGGTCGGTGTAGGAACACCTTCGCAAATGCAAGGTGCGGATATCGTGGTAGCCACTACTGCCGAGCTTTCTCTGAGCATGTTGGAGGCACATTTCTACGAGTTCAAAAAGTAACCTCCACTCGGAGTAGTTTATATGGCGTTATCACGGGGATAGAGCACCCTCGCCTCATATGTATGACCAACGACGGACACCACTGGTGTTCGTTTTTGTTTACATATACTCAAAAAAACTCCCTCTGTCTCTCGCGTCTTCAGCTCCTCCATCGTCGAACACGTTAGATTACCATTCCATGAATATTTATCACCATTTTACACATATTACATGTATATCGTGATTTAAGCTTTTGAAGGAGGACGAGTCATGGCAAGATCACTCGAGGAGAAATTGGACCATCTAAAAAAGACCCTGGGTCATCTTCCTGATGTCGTCTTCAAAAAGATGGATGTGGGGCAAACGGGAGTTCATGTAGCTATGGTCTATCTCTCTGGCATCGCGGATACAAGTATGATTAACGAACAAATCGTTAAGCCGCTCATTTTGACTGGAATCCGTGAAAACCACTCCCAAGTTAATCCGCAAAAACTGAAGGAAGAACTGGTACAGCAGACGGCTTTTACGATCGATATGAAAGAAGGAACAGACCTTGAGGCGTGCGTAATTGAAGTATTATCGGGAAATACTTGTCTGCTGATCGAAGGAACCGATGAAGCCTTCTTTGCTTCTACAGGCAAGTTTCCTCAGCGAAGTGTCAAGGAACCAAGCACCGAGATTTTGGTGAGGGGACCGAGGGAAGGTTTTATCGAAGATTTGGAAAGCAACCTGGCAATGGTAAGGCGGCACATCAAAGATATCAGTTTTAAAATAGATAAAATAACTATAGGAAGAAGATCTTCCCGAAAATTAGCGATCTTGTACATATCGGATATCGCAAATCCGGAGCTGGTTCAGGAAGTGAAGCGAAGAGTCGAAACGATTGATGTGGACGATGCTTCCGATACCGGGATTATTGAACAATGGATCGAGGAACATTCGTGGTCTCCGTTCCCTCAGATTCAAGCCTCTGAACGCTCGGATAAAGCTATAGCTGCTTTAATGTCTGGAAGAGTTGTCATTATGCTTGATGGCACGCCTTTTGTTTTGATCGCTCCCATGACCTTCTGGATGCTGGCCCAATCCCCAGAGGATTATTACGAGCGATTTCCATTAGGAACATTTTTTCGTATGCTTCGTTTAACGGCTCTGTTCATTGCAACATTCCTGCCTTCGCTGTACGTTGCACTTATTTCTTTCCATCCTGGATTAATCCCGCCTGAGCTGGTGATGTCTATCGCTGCCTCAAGGGAAGGAATTCCTTTTCCCGTTTTTGTGGAAGCTCTAATTATGGAAGTGGCATTGGAAATATTGCGCGAGGCCAGTCTGCGGCTACCCAAAGGGATAGGACAGGTCATCGGTATTGTAGGCGGTCTTGTTATTGGACAAGCAGCTGTTGAGGCCGCGGTCGTAAGTGCTTTCCTGATTATTATCGTGGGCCTCACCGCAATTGCATCCTTTGCAAGCCCGCAGTACAGCGGAAGTATTGGAATTCGCCTTCTTCGTTTCCCCATTATGATGATTGCAGGGATTTATGGGCTGTATGGCGTGATTTTATCCTTTATTTTTTTGGGTGTGCACATGGTCCAGATCAAAAGTTTTGGAGTTTCTTACATGTCACCTCTAGCCCCAATTCGGCTAAGAGATCAACAAGATACTTTAATTCGGGCTCCTTTTAAATACCTCAAAAAGCGTCCTATGATGCTAAAGACACAGGACGAAACACAATCTAATAGGAAAAGGAAGTAAGCCTATGATCGCTTTCATCTATCTGTCTCGTCGAATCCTATGGGTACAAAAATGCGTTGCCGTATGGATCGCATGTGCTCTCCTCACCGGTTGTTGGGACAGCAGAGAAATCGATAACTTGAGTATCATCCAGGGCGTCGCCATTGATACGGATCAGCAGGATTTGCTGGAACTTACCTACCAGCATTTAATAGCGCAGAAATCCAAAAAAAATATGTATAGCAACGTAACAACCTTTAACAAAAATTCCATTCAGACTGCTTCCAGGGAACAGGCAAAGCTAGTGTCCCGTGCTCCCTTATATAGTTTTATTCGCTTAATTTTGATTAGTGACCAAGCTTTACAAAAAACAAGAATCGACCAATTGTTAGATACGTTTACCCGTTCCTATAAACCGAGTCGAAAATCACTTGTTATGATCGTAAAGGGCAGTGCGAAAGAAGCGCTCAATAAGATCGGCAAACATAAAGAGATACCTTCCATTGACCTTGAAGCATTGGCTAAAAATAGCGATTTCAACTCCAAAATACCTCATAAAATAACATTAGGAGAAATTTCCACCCATATTTCACAAAGAGCTGACTTCGTCATTCAATGCCTAGAAACCAATGAGGGCAACCACTTCTCAGGCGCAGCCTTGGTCAGCGGCAAAACGAAGAAATTGGCTAATTGGCTAGATGAAGAGGAAGTCATCGGGATCAACTGGATGCTGGGAAAAACGCGGGGTTCAATTATTAAAACAGAGGACCCGAAGTCGGAACAATCCATGGTCTTTGAAGTTGAGGATGCCCACAGCAAACTTATCCCCCACCTCAACGGACAGGATCTTTCCTTTACGGTTCGTATTAAAACAAACATTAAATTAAATGAAAACTTGGATATTTATGCCGATCTCTTGAAGGAACCGTTCATTCGAACCGCTAAAGAAGCGGCGCAAGAAGAAATCAAACAGACAGTATCCCAATCGTTAAACACGCTTCAAAAAAAAATGAGATCAGATGTAGTCGGTTTCGGCACAAAGGTAAAAGTGAACTATCCCGCTTACTGGGATCGGGTAAAGGAAAATTGGCAAGATACATTCAGTCAAATACCGATCGACGTTCAGGCTGAAGTACAGATTGACCGAACAGGTGCTTATACAAAAGGAGAGGGAGCGTAATGTCCAACATACCTTCCATGAAACAGGAAAAAATCTCTACCCTTCAAGCCTTACTTACAGTCACTTCGACCGTGTATGCTGTGGGAATTGTCAGTTTACCAAGAACCATCGCGGAGAAGACTCAAACGCCCGACGTGTGGCAGGGACTCTTGCTGGCAAGTCTGCTTGGGGTAGGCGTCGTTTTTATCAACGTTAAATTGTGCCAGATATTTCCAGGGAAGACGTTCTATGAGCTCAATCCTGTGATTGCAGGTAAATTTATCGGTCTTCTCATCAATATTGCATTTATTGTACACTGCACGATGATCTGCTCTCTTGTATGCAGAATGATGGCGGAATTCCTCAAAGGCCTTGCATTGGAAAGAACGCCATTAAGCATGATTCTCTTGCCGTTTCTTCTGCTTATTGGGTATTTGACCTGGGGCGGTCTCCATGCAATGGTTCGATTGGTCGAGCTTTTTTTTCCTTTAACCCTTATTGTTTTTTTATTGTTGATCATCCTCAATATCAATCATTTTAATCTTGATAATTTGCGCCCTGTTTTCCATAAAGGATGGCATCCGATCTTCGAATCTCTTAAGGTTATACCTTTCTCGACAATAGGTTTTGAATCCCTCCTTATATTAACTAATGTGATGGTCAATCCACAAAAAGCATGGAAGGCAGGGTGGATTGGCTACTCGATTGCAATGGGTTTGTATCTCTTGATGGTAACGATGGTCGTTGGCTGTATGTCGGTTGAGGAAGTTTCCCGATTGCAATGGCCGGTCGTTTCTTTTGCACAGCAAATTGAATTCCCCGGCTCGTTCCTGGAACGGTTTGAAATATTATTTATCATTTTGTGGACGATCAAAATTTTTATGACCGCCGCAAATTATTATTTCTATATGGTAGCCGGAATCAGCCAACTCACCCAAAAGTGGAACAGGTTTATCTGCTTTCTCCCGTTAATTTTAATATTTTCCCTGAGCATGTATCCCCAAAGCTTTATTGAGATAGGAAATTTCGATACAATATCGGGTTATTTTGGAATTATTATGGGCGCAGCAGTACCCTTGGTGCTTCTTATTATCTCCATGGTCTTCCACCGAAAAGGCAATCCGGATGGCAAACAGTAAGGGGATTCCCCCCAAAAATTTGCTGATAATTCATGCCCCCTTACGTTATAACGTAAGGGACTTTTTACTTTCCCCAACATGTTATTCTTCGAAACTTCCCATCTGCTCCCTCCACCTCAATTTACGTGCGCGAACTGTTATAATAGAAGAGTTAAGCAGTCATCGGATTAACTATTTTCTCTTAGGAGACTAATGCATATGAAACCAACCTATCTTATGGATGATATACAGTGGCAACAACTTATTCAAAACGTGGCTGACCATTTTAATGATGTGACGATCAAACGAGGTTTCCAGTATTTTAAGCAAGGAAAGGTAAAAGAATTCGCAATGCCTGATGCCGACCATATTGCGGCTGTCGTGGATGGAAGCGAGCTATACGAGGTGGATCTCCATTTGAGCGCTTTTGCTGCCAGCAGATGTACGTGCCCGGTTCACACCAACTGCAAGCATATGATCGCCGTATTACTGAATTACGCAAATGAACAGGAACGTTCTGTACATGCTTTAGTGAACGCTCATTCGGCGGGATTCACCCGATTGGCGGCAAAAGCTGATACGCGTAACACACCTCCTTCCCGGTCGAATCTTTCACCGGATCACAAGGAAACAACCAGAAAAGCTCTCATTAAAACAGCAAGCAAAATACCGGACATGCCCATTTCAGAGTGGCATGATCTGTTCGATCAGTGTATCGCCCTTAACCATGTGAACACACAAAATTCCCAATATGTCCAAAGCGCTTTAGCCTCGATCTATGCTGTGAAGCCGCCGCTTTCACCCGGCATGCAACAGCTATACGGACTGCATGCTCATCTGCGTGTGCTGGAAAAGCTGGTACCTCAGTCTCCCATGTCGGGCTATCCCTCTCATACCTATATGGGGTACTACACGCAAATTGCTGCCGATGAGCTTAAAGAAGCGATCGAGCGTGATTTTGAGAGTCCACCGGAGCTGACCGATGAACCGATGCAAGAAGCCCGTATGGCAGAAACCTTAGCCTATTTACGCCGAAAAATGCTGACAGAATCGCGTAACGGTACTTATTTTTCAGACGCGTATTATCAGTTTTGGCTGCACTGGGTACATCCCGAAAGTCAGGACTCCAGCATATATACGGAGGAGTTACAGCATTTACAGGCGGCTGAGGAGGAGCTCGGCACAACCTTAGCAAGACTTCCGTGGATGTTGGCTCGCAGCTGGATGCATATTTTCCAATCACATGATAACGAAGCCTGGGCACTGCTTCAGGAGGCGGAACGAGCTTTTCCACTAAAAATTTCTTCCAGTCAATTACTTTTGTTCTTACAGGCGTTGCGTAAAGCCGAGGATTGGGCACGTCTCAAGGACGGACTGCGGCATATCGGCCCCCTGCTTCACAGTCATCGGGATGACCATTTACAAGATTATATACATGATTGGGATCTGGTTTTGCAGCACCTTCCAGAAGCGGAGCAGGACATGTGGGACACACTGGTGGGTATGCTTCCATTTGCCGGGGGAATGTATGAAGAGGCGCTGCTTGCTCACGAAAAATGGCGGTCATGGATCGACTATCAGCTAAGCATACGCAGTGAACCTTTGAGCTTTCGGGTGAGTGTGTTGCAGCCCATTGAAAAGAACGCGCCTGAGTTACTACTGCCCTTTTACCATCAAGCGGTAGAACGCTATGTGCTAGAAAAAAACAGGGCCAGCTATAAAGCAGCAGTCAAGCTGTTAAAGCGGCTGTTCAAGCTGTACAAGAAAATGAAGCAAGAATCACGCTGGGAGCTGTTCTTTACGACCTTCACCAGCCGTCATAGCCGCCTGCGGGCGCTACAGGAGGAATTGCGGAAAGGGAAATTGTTATCATGAATCAATATACCGAAACGATTACCGTTCATATCCAATTAACTACCTATGGGGACGCGCTGATCTATGGCGATTCCTCCATGAACTATAGCATTTCCGGCCAAATTCTGAAGCAGCGTTTGTTTGCTTGGCATGAGGCTTCGTTTTATGGCACCGAGCTGGAGATTCAACATGTTCAAGACACGGATATTATCCTGCTGCCCTCGGAGCAAGTGATTCCTTTTCTGGCAGAGTGCGAGCTTCTGAAGCATATCGAATGGATCTGGGACGAGGCCCATGCCCCGTGGCTTCGGCTGATCCCTTTACTTGCTCACTGTATTGAAACGAAAGCATATGTGCCCAGCTTGACGGCGTTCCAGGTGGGGAAGCTGCAATGGAAGTGGGATGCGGAAGCACTGGAAAACATTCAACCGGCAGAGCTTGCTTTGCTAGGCAGCTTGGAGAAGGACGAGCAGGAAGGGCTGATAGCGGCGTTCTCGGCCGCCGTGTTCCAGCGCTGGTACGGCACCGAAGCGGAAGCCGCCGATTTGCGAAGAGAATATCCAATTCTCTTCGCCCCCAATCGCCCGACGGCGGGTCTGGACGCGCGGGCCTGGCTCATCGCCATCGGCTGGAAAGCCGATACCGCGCCCTTTCGGCCACTTCTGCAACTGCTGGAGCCAGAGCTGGAGGACGACGAGCCCTCCTGGCGGCTCAAGCTTGTGTTGCAGGATAAACAGGACCCGGCGTTGCTGGTGTCTATACAGCTCGCCGATGATGGGTACGCATCCGGCTCATGGCCCGATGCCTGGACAGCACATGTCCGTGAGCGCTCAGCCGGGTGGCTAGAAGGCTTGACCTCGATTTTGCCCGCCGGGCAGCGTGCCGGAAGCCGCGATGACGTGCTGAATCGCCCGCTCTCCGACGAAGCGGCGTGGCAATTCTTGACGACCGACAGCCAACGTTTGCTGGAAAGCGGTTGGCAGGTGCTGCTCCCGGCTTGGTGGGAGGCAGCCACCCGCAAGAAGCCAAAGCTGCGGGCCAAGGTACGCCCGGGCGAAGGGGCGGGAGAGCGCACGAAGGGCAGCTCGCTGTTCGGACTGGACTCGATTGTCCAGTTCGATTGGCGTGTTGCCATCGGCGATGCCGATCTGAGCGAGTCAGAATTCGCCGAGCTGGTCGCTCGCAACGAGCGCTTGGTGCGCTTCCGCGGGCAATGGATCGCGCTCGATCCCGCGCTGCTAGCGCAGATTCGCCGGGCCATGGCCGGGATCGACAGTGCTCAGGGATTGTCCTTTCAGGACATCCTGCAGCTACATCTGCTCGGCAACGCCGACGAGTCTGAGGGCGACGCCTCGGGCGAGCAGCCGGAGGATGCGGCACGCTTCCGACTGGAAGTCGAGCTGAATGCCCATCTGCTGAAGCTGATCAGCCAGCTCGGACGGCAGTCGGAATGGCCTGCATTGGACGTGCCGGACGGGCTGCAAGCGGAGCTGCGAACGTATCAGCGGGACGGGTATGCATGGCTTGCCTTTTTACGGCGTTTTGGACTGGGTGCCTGTCTGGCCGATGACATGGGACTCGGTAAAACAGTGCAGTTTATTACTTATTTACTTCACCTACAGGATATTGCCGCCGAGACGGGCGTCCGCTCCAGTTCGCTGCTGATTTGCCCGACTTCGGTGCTGGGCAACTGGCAGAAGGAACTCAGCCGCTTCGCCCCTTCATTGAAGGTGATGCTGCACTATGGAAGCAAGCGGGAGCAGGGAGACTTGTTCCGCGAAGAAGTCGAGCAGGCCGATGTCATCCTGACCTCCTTCGCTACGGCAACCCTGGATCAAGAGCTGCTACAAAGCATGACTTGGGATTCAGTCTGCCTGGATGAAGCGCAGAATATTAAAAATGCGCAAACCAAGCAATCCACAGCCGTGCGTAGCTTTCCTGCACGGCATCGGATTGCGTTAACCGGGACACCAATTGAAAATCGCTTATCCGAGCTATGGTCCATTTATGATTTTATCAATCCAGATTATCTGGGCAGCTCACGCGCCTTTAGCAATCGCTTCATTAATGCTATTGAGAAGGAACATAACGAGCAACGCACGATAGATTTGCAAAAGCTGGTTCAGCCCTTCATGCTGCGGCGCAAAAAGAAGGACCCTGCTATACAGCTTGATTTGCCTGACAAGAATGAGATGAAAACCTACATTCACCTAACCTCTGAACAGGGCGCGCTCTATGACCAGATTGTCAAAGAGTTGATGGAACGGATGCAGAAGCTGGAAGGGATTGAACGGAAAGGAGCCATTTTATCCGCCCTTACCCAGTTGAAGCAGCTTTGTGACCATCCTGCCCTCTTAACGAAGGAGGCGCTCCCAGATACCGCGGCTTCCGGTTATAGTCAGTCTGATCTTGAAGCGGTCATTAGCCGTTCATCCAAGCTGGAGCGCATTCTAGCTATGGTCAAGGAACTGCGAGAGGAGGGCGAGCGCTGCCTTATTTTTACACAGTATATTGGTATGGGTCAGATGCTCCAACGGGTACTCGCTCAGGAGCTGCAAGAGCCTGTGCTCTATCTGAACGGTAGCACATCCAAAACTGCGCGTGACCGAATGATTGATCAATTCCAATCTCACACGCTCCCCCCTGCCGAGCAGCCTTCCGTGTTTATTTTGTCGCTCAAAGCCGGGGGGGTGGGTCTGAATCTGACGGCCGCCAACCACGTCTTTCACTTTGATCGCTGGTGGAACCCAGCTGTTGAAAATCAGGCCACAGACCGCGCCTACCGGATGGGGCAAACGAAGGATGTACAGGTGCACAAATTTATCTCGCTGGGCACGCTTGAGGAACGCATTGATGAAATGCTGGAGAGCAAGCAGCAGCTTAGCGACCAAATCATAACCAGTACCGAGGGCTGGATTACTGAGCTGTCTACAGACGCGTTAAAAGACCTCTTTACGCTACGACGCGATTGGGCATAAGGAGGTCCCAAATCGAACTATAATGTACATGGAATGCCATTTTGAGTTCGATATATACCTATTTTTAAGAAGTCGTAGTTTATAACACAGTCCAAAACTCCTTTGTGTGCATTTACTATCTCATCACAACAAAGGAGTTGATTTGAAGTGGCCATTCGTCCTCCACAAACATTGAAATCTACGGGCAGGAAGGTTCCTGTTACGAGATATCGCAATGTGAGTCCAACACAAACCCTGCGCCGATTTACGGTCATCTGGGCTAACACAAACGGTGTTCCTTTTAACACAACCGGATTTTTTGCTATACTCCGGCGTCTAGATGGAAGCTTTGTGCAAGCTGCAGGCTTCGATGGTTTTGGTACTGCCCGATTCAGCAGAGTCCGTACACCTACGAACCAGGCTTTTATTCTGCGTACCTTTAGAGACGATGGAACGCTATTCCGGGTTAGAACCGTACCTGCTGGCGTGTCCTCGTTTGTCGTTATCGGTTAAGTTCGTACCGAACACAACCTTAACGTGGGTAACCAAAAAAGCAGCCAGAAACAGAGCATATCTGTCCTAGCTGCTTTTTTATATGGCCTACCTATTCGGAATCTTCTTCCACTATTGCATTTTTTGTAACGGACGTATTGTACACCGTTTTGAGCCAGTTTTCACTCGACCAGTTCAGCTTGCCTGCACCCGCTCCATCCTTGGCCTGCAATTGAGCAACCAGGTTAGCAGGGTCTTCGGCTGTATAGCTGTATGGCAACGTTGTGAACCCATTCCAAGAGAAGCTCTTGGCCTTCGCAGGATAAGGGGCTAACGGGCTATTCGCCTCGTCACTGCCTCCTCTGAATACGGTACCGTTATCCGAAAGGATAACGTCTTCGGCCTTGATTTTACCTGTGTAATCCGCTTTGTTAGGATCTTTTTGATTATTTCGCACTGGAGAAAACACATCAATTAAATAAGACTTTTCTAGCAATACCGCGCCGTTTTCTGTTGAAATTGCACCATTACCCACGACATCAAAATGGTATCCTTTTGCGGCAATTGCTTTAGCCATGTCAGAAGTAATTCTTTTTTTGGCTCTGGCCAATCCGGCATCGTCCATAACGATGTTATATGCATGAGCATTACCAGCACGCAGACGAGGCATGCGATCCTGAATATCCAGGTAGTAATTATGATGCAGCGTCACCTCCAGGTCTGCATTGTCGGAAGCCATTTCCGTAGCACCGATCAGATGAGCCTTCTTTTGTCCTGCTGCAATATCAATGATATCTTCTTTACTCATACCTACTGCACTGCTTCTCAGATACGCGTACATAGGATAGGAAGACTTGTCTGCTTCCATCGCGTTGACTTGTTGGGTTACCCAGCTGTTGGAGCTGCGGTCATCTCCTTTGAACAAGGACCAGGAAATCGTAACTCCGTTACTGCCTTTTTTCACATCTACCAAGCCATCATAGGCTTTGTTAAATGTACAGTGGTCGATCCATACCTTGGAACTTGTACCTTCGATGGTAACATAATCCCAGTCATTCTTATCATAGTTCCCTTTGGTTGCTTCATCCCACTCCCAAAGCTCATCAAATTCGAGGTTACGGAAAATCAAATTAGAGCTTCTTTTGATGACAAAGCCAGCATGTTTGATCTTAGCGCCATTGGCAGAGAAAATCGTAACCCCATTCATATTTTCGATATAGACTTTGCTCACACCTGTCTTTTTCAGAACAGGATGCGTCTGTACAGGATTGTTGGCACTAAAAGGCATTACTTTGGCAGCACTAGGAATTTCATTCCAACCGAGATCAAGATCGTTCATAATCTCAATCACTTTAACTTTGCTGCCTTTCTTCAGTGCTTCGTTGAGATCTACAGCGTTGTAAACCTTTTTGTAGTTGGCATCTGTATCTGCAATGTTGCCACCACCTGTATTACCATACGAAAAGCCAGTCAAATTATAGTTATTTTTGGAGGTTACATCAGGGTCCACTCCAGGAGTCGGTTGTTCTGTACCTGGTGTTGGTTTCACAGGCAATGTTCCTGGATCTACCTCAGAAGAAGCACCGGATACAATCACATTATCGAATTCGGCAGCTGCTTTGGAGGTTACCAAACCGATGGCTCCAGCAGTGAGGCTGGTGTCTGTTGCGGACAGCTCCAATTGATCATTGACATACATTTTGATTTCCGAACCGGATAGTTCCAGCTTGACTCTGTACCATATATTCGTGTCCAGTTTGTAATTCTTGTTGGTAGCCAGTGTCTTCATAGAGCCGTTTACCTTTTTACGAATTTCAAGAGCTCCGCCCTTCTTGTTGTACAACGTAGCCGCATAGAAGTTGTTGGAATCTGTGTATCTACCTGCAACGTAGACTCGATTGGAGCCATTAAAATCATTTACATATACATCTGCTTGCACGCTATAGTTCGTCCATGAGGCATTACCTTTGACGGAATGGCTTTCGCTTCGACTAGATTGTTGGTATGTAGAACCATTCTCACCCTTGACCACAGACCAGTTCCCCGAACCCGCGGTCCAGCCTTGAGCTTCTCCTTGCTCGAAATCATCACTTATCTGTAAATTCCCATCTGCATGTGCATGACCTAGCAACGGTAAGGATAAAGACAGTAGCAACGTACTGCTTAACATTACACTTGCACATTTTTTTAACAAACTCGACTTCATATAACAGTCCCCTTCTCGATTAGATTCATGAATACTAAAGCAAAGGTTGCACCGTTCATCGGGCACGATATGCCCCAACGGTATATAACGTACTGATGAAGGGAATAATGTCCCAACACCAATGAGGGCCCCAATCGCTATACTCCAATAATTATAGGCATTTAAATAAATATTAAAATATGTCTAATTACTTATCTTTTGTCTTAATTTTTCTATTAATTTTGCATCCTGTTTCGCGAACACGCCAAATGCTGTTTCATAAAATCACAAAAAACGATATTTTTTTATTTTTGAATAAGACATACAGTTGTCATATTGGGAATGGTACATATAAAGGGGTGAGTATCATCCATATCATTTAAAGGAGCGATGAGATGTCCAGCTACGACTACGCTTCCAAATTGGAATTAAAAGAAGCCATTCATACCTCCTACTTACGATTTGACGGTGAGTTCCAGGAGATCGACGAGAGCCAAAAGGATATTCGTATCCCCGAAGTAGATAAAACACCCGCAGAAATGATCGCCTACCAGCTCGGATGGCTTCATCTTGTCATGGCATGGGACAGGGACGAACGGGAAGGAAAAACCGTCATCATGCCCGCCCCCAATTATAAGTGGAATAGACTAGGTGAACTATATCAATCATTTTACAAGACCTACTCCCACCAATCTTTACGTGAATTACGCGATATGTTCAAGTTGACTGAGCAAAAGTGGCTGGATTGGATCGACACACTTAGCCATGAAGAGCTCTTCACTCAAGGCGTTCACAACTGGACGGGTACTAATCCGAACTGGCCCATGGCAAGATGGATTCACATCAACTCGGTGGCACCGTTTAAAACATTCAGAGCCAAGATACGGAAATGGAAGAAATACAAAGTTCAACAGTGATGAAAAAAAGTGTGCATTGTGCTACAATACTTGAGTTGTATCGGGATACATTTAGGGAAGGGTAAGTGAAACGCCATGCTTATTATTGGTATTGCCGGCGGTACAGGTTCCGGTAAATCGACGGTAGCACGCGCCGTCGTTGAGCGTCTGGGATCTAATAAAGTGACTTTCATATCTCAGGATAACTATTATAAAGACCATTCACATCTGAGTTATGATGAACGTGCTTTGGTCAATTATGATCATCCGTTTGCCTTTGACAACGAATTGCTTATTGAGCATCTCCAATGTCTGAAAAAAGGACAAGCGACACAAGCGCCAGTGTATGACTTTACGGTTCATGCACGCTCCACGGACGAGACGGTAGAGCTTCTGCCAAATCATATCGTCATGTTGGAGGGTCTGCACGTACTGTCAGACGAAAAGCTCCGCAGCTTGCTTGACATCAAAGTATTTGTGGATACTGACCCTGATGTGCGCATTCTCCGTCGGGTTCTTCGCGATATTGAGGAACGCGGCCGCACCATCCATTCGATCCACGATCACTATTTGACTACGGTTAAGCCGATGCATGAGGCATTTATTGAGCCTTCCAAGAAATACGCAGACCTGATCCTTCCTGAGGGAGGACACAATGAGGTTGGTATTCAACTGCTGTCTATTTTGACTGAGAAATATTTAGCAGGAGATCGGACATGGGGTACTGTATAAGGTAATCCCGGTTGTTTAGGCTGTCGAGATTTTCTCGGCTGCCTTTTTTGTTGTTTTATATGCCATTTGGACTAAATTTTTTTGGAATCCCCGTGTGGTTTATGTTAGCATGTAAAGATTAAATGCTTTAGATTTAAGCTAAGTTGGAAGCGTTGTCAAATATGTGCCTCAAATGATATGACGTCCACGTGATGGAGGTCTTTTTTGAATCAGGATTTTTGCAAATCCTCGAATAGGTATAATTACGGAGAGTGCTGCCATGAATGAGCTATGCAACATTTTGATTGTGGATGATGAGATATTAGTACGGCAAGGGATTAAACACCACTTGTCGTGGGAACAGTATGGATTTCGAATTGTAGGTGAAGCTTCTAACGGGAAAGAAGCATTGGAGCTAATTGAAACCTTGCGCCCTCATATAGTCATTACAGATATCGTAATGCCGATCATGGATGGCGAGGAGCTGACGCGCATAGTCAGACAGAACTATCCAGATATCGAAGTCATTGTACTTAGCAGTTACGGCGAGTTTAATTACGTGCGATCCACCTTTCAGCAAGGGGTTGCTGACTATATTTTAAAGCCCAAGCTGGACACGGATGAGCTGCTCCAGGTGCTCCAGAGAACCGCTCGCAAAATTCCATCCATTCAATATCAAGCAAATGCCGGGAATAGTCAAATTACGATAGATCATGTGATCGAAAAGCTGATCTCCGGGTATAGCATGGACTATGACGCCGAGCTGCTGAAGCAAGCATTTCCTTATGCCCGTTTTGCGCTCATAGGTATAGAACAGCTGGCACAGCAGGATAAAGGGCGCTCCATCTCTGCCTCGGACCTATTTTCCAAGCTTACAGATCGAGTATCCTCTGCCTGTGAGTACATCGTACTGCGACAACTGCCGTCTGATGTCTATGCGGCTGTGTTTTTAGCCAATCTTGATCCACGGGAAGTAGACGCCTGGATGGCTGCGGTTAGGGAAGTTGCTCAGGAGACAAAGCGAGTCGATCCACAGACAGGCTGGGCAGTTAGCCATTTATTTGATGAGTTCAATCAGATTAGTGACGTCTATCAGGATGAACTGCCAAAACTGCTGAGTTACCGCTTTTATTTCCCAGGAACAGCGCTGTTAATAGAAGACGAACTCCCTCAGCCTGTACAAGTGAACAGCTCGTTTAACTTAAAACAATTTACAGAAGAGATGAAGCGTGAGCATTTTGATACAGCTTTTCAGGATTTGAGATCCTATGTAGCCGCCATGTCCGGCAACTATACCTCTACCGCTTTTGAATTCAAATCGCTTCTCGGAAATATCGTGTTCAACATTACGATTTTGCTCGGGAATCAGGGGTATGATATGAAGGAGCTGGATGCGGCGAAATATTCCTATTTCAAAACTATTAATGATGCCCCTCATGTACATGAAGCCGTGCGCCTTCTGGAGACTTTTTTGGAGGAAGCGAACAGACAGATCATGGCTAAAACACAGCAAGGAAGTAGTGCAAGCATGAAAAAACTGCTGGAGTATATTGAGGAGCATCATGCTGAAACACTCAATTTGACGACACTTGGGCAATATTTTCACTTTAACCCTTCCTACTTGTCCAGTTATTTTACGGCACACCATACAGAAGGTTTTAGCGAGTATCTCAACAAAATTCGGGTTGAAAAAGCCGCAGAGTTACTACGGTCGGGGACGATGTCCATTTCGGATATTAGCAGCACGGTAGGCTATTCGGACCCCAGCTATTTTACCAAAGTGTTCAAAAAAGTGAAGGGTTACTCGCCCAGTCAGTACCGCCGGGAGCATCTCTATTAGAGAGTAAGCCACATCTGCCAGTAGAAAAGAGATTGATATGAAAAGATATATCCATAAGATCAAATATCAAGGTCTGTTCTTCAAAATCTTTATTGTTATGGTGGTCAGCATCACTGCGGTGTCCTTGCTGACCTCTTTGGTGACGATTCGGATGTCTGAACGACTTTTTGCTGAGACATTCAGTATTACAAATGCCAAGGTACTCAGCCAGATTCAATCCAGCTTTGAATCCTTCAATGATTCTATCGTGAATGCCGTAACCCATGCTTCGGAAAATGGAACGGTCAAGAACTATCTGACTGGCGGTCAATCTGACTCGATTAACTCGGCGAGGATTTACTTCGGAATGGCACAGCAAATGAAGCAAATTAAATCGAACGTCGATGCCTATGATGTCGGTGTCGCTGTAACAGGTCTGAACGGCCGGAGCTTTTACTCCGACTCGTCCTATTGGCCTGTAACTGCGGAAGAGCTTAAGAGCAGTGCGATTACAGCCCGAAGTGTAGCACGACCGGCACAGCTTATGTATCAATTGGATACTGAATTGTTTCAGCAACAAATGAATAGTACCGCGCAAAAGCCAACACCCTATATCATCGCCTCCAAACCATTTATGGAGCGGACCAGCGGCACCCTGTACGGCATGATCTACATCGCTATCCGAGAGCCTGAATTTCGCCGTTTCTACAACAATTTCACGAGCAACGGCAATGATGTGCTTATTTTGGACAAGTCGGGATTAATTGTATCGAGCAACCGCCAGGACCTGATCGGACAACGCTCCAGTGAGCTGCTAGGCTATGCCACAAAAATCAATGAACAGGGACTTAACTACATTAATGCGGATGTGATGAATAAGGAGAGTATCCTCCTTTCCAACTATATCCCTTCATTTGATTTTTATCTGGTGAACATGATTGACAGACAAGCCGCCATTGGGCAAATTATAGACGTTAAATCCGTTGTATGGATCTGCATTGCCATCGTACTGATTGCTTTGGTGATCGTTTTTCTCATATCCCGTCGACTGATTCGTTCGCTGACTCGACTGGTGAAGCAAATGTCGACCATACGCGAGAAAAATTTTGATAATTATATCCCGGTAACGGGCAGCTATGAGGTTAGACAATTAAGTCATGCTTACAACTACATGCTGGATGAACTAAATGACTATATCCGTAAGCTTTTAGAGACGCAAAAGGGTCAACGGAACGCAGAGCTTGCTGCACTACAACGGCAGATCAATCCGCATTTTCTGTACAATACACTGGCTTCGATCAAAATGCTGGTGCTCAAAGGAAACAAGGAAACAGCCGCCGAGACGATCAATGCACTCATTTCCTTACTGCAAAATACAATCAGTAATGTGAGTGAAACGATCACCATCGAGCAGGAAATGGCCAACATGCAAAATTATGTGTTCATTAACCATGTGCGCTACGGGCAGCGGGTACAAGTGAATTATTTTGTATCACCCGATTGTCTGGAGTACCATGTGCCCAAGCTCATCATTCAGCCTTTTATTGAAAACTCTTTCTTCCATGCGTTTAATGAAAAAAATGTAGGGCACATCTATATATTGGTGTCCAAAACGGAGGATACATTGATCTGTGAGGTGGTTGATGATGGAGACGGTATGGATTTGGACGGGCATACGGCGCAGGACGGACTGCCGAATCCCAAGAGCAAGCGTCAACTGTTCACAGGCATCGGCATCCAGAATGTGCACAACCGCATTACCCTTTTATATGGAGAAGAATACGGCGTGACCATCTCCAGTAAAAAAGGCGAAGGCACCAAAGTAAGAATGACCCTCCCACTGATCGTAAAACCCGCCCCTCCTACCCCATAAAAAATATAGGCTGAACTAAACAAAGAAGGTGGAACAAGAACGGAGTGGGCGGAATGGTGCTGTACAAGCGTAGCGGTCGCCTTTGTATCCGGATTTCAACCTTATATAATTTGAATAAAGAAATCTGGATACAACAGCGATGGGAAGCACCATCCGGCCGCGCAGTGGCGCTTCGTGAACAACTTTAATTCAACCTAAAAAAAGTACCTAAACCAAAACAAAATACAAATGTAAGCGGTACCTTTTTTGATAAATCATAATAATAAGACCAATCCGTATAAAGATATTCCTAACGCCGACAAAGTATGGATGGTACACTAGATTTATAAATAAGGTAACCGCTTTCATTCAAGAGGTTTAGAACTAGCAAGCAACATATAAAAAAAGAGTAGGGGTTGAACAAAATGAAAAAAATGACTTTCCTTCTGCTGATTGCAAGCTTGATCTTGCTATCCGCATGCTCCAGCAATTCCGAGAAAGCAGCTACTACCACAGATTCAAGCAAAAAAGAAATCACCGTCTGGGCTTGGGACCCGAACTTTAATATCGCAGCCCTGAAGCTGGCAAAAGATCGCTACGTTGCCAAACATCCAGATGTAACCGTAAACATTGTTGAATATGCTCAAAACGATATCGTACAAAAAATGAATGCCGGTCTTAACTCCGGATCTACCAAAGGACTGCCAAACGTGGTTCTGATCGAGGATTATCGGGCACAGAACTTCCTGCAAGCCTATCCCGATTCTTTCCATGATATGAGCAGCACGATCAAAGCATCCGACTTCGCTGATTATAAAATCGGACCGACTAGCTACAACGGCAAGCAATACGGTGTTCCATTCGACTCCGGTGTTATGGGACTGTATGTAAGAACGGATTATTTGGAACAAGCCGGCTACAAAGTAGCAGACCTGACCAACATTGATTGGGACAAATTCATTGAAATCGGTAAAGCCGTAAAACAAAAAACAGGCAAAGAAATGCTGACTCAAGATCCGAATGACCTCGGTCTGATCCGTGGTATGATCCAAACTGCAGGTTCATGGTACCTGAAAGAAGACGGTAAAACACCAAACCTGGCTGGTAATCCAGCTCTGAAAGAAGCGCTCTTGACGTACAAATCCTTGTTCGACGCCAACATTGTTAAAATGAATGCCGACTGGAGTCAGTTCCTAGCCGCATTCAACAGCGGTGCAGTTGCTTCCGTACCTACAGGTAACTGGATTACACCTTCGATCAAAGCAGAAGCTTCGCAATCGGGTAAATGGGCCGTTGTTCCTTTCCCTAAGCTGAAAAATATACCTGAATCCGTGAATGCTTCCAGCCTCGGCGGCAGCTCCTGGTATGTCCTTAACTCGGACGGTCAAGATACCGCTGCCGATTTCCTGAAAGAGACATTCGGAACAGATCAAGAACTGTATCAAGATATGCTGAGCAAAATTGGAATTGTTGGTTCATTGAACGCAGCTTCCAGCGGTAAAGCTTATGACGTGGAAGATCCGTACTTCGGTGGCGACAAAGTATACAAGAAATTTGCAGAATGGACTAAACAAGTTCCAAAAGTCAATTATGGCCTGCACACGTATGCCATTGAGGATATCATGACCGTTGAAATTCAAAACTATCTGAACGGAAAAGATGTAGATGCAGTTCTGAAAGATGCTCAAGGACAGGCGGAAGCACAGCTTAAATAAGACAGTCCATCTAGCCAAGGCTAAACAATAAAACGATAAGCACTTAAAACCTTGGGCTTGCGAGTTCAAGGTTTTATTGCTGCACAGGGAGTTGACATGGTATGAAGACAGCCGCGCCCAAAATAACTACAACACGTCTCAAAGCAGGTATGACAGGATGGTTGTTCATATCCATCGCAGTGATCATGATCGCCGCTTTTTATTTCTATCCGATGATTCAGGCGCTTATCTTGTCCTTTAAGACAGGTACAGGGTCTAATCTGAGCTTTAACGGCATTGATAACTACAAGCGACTCTTCACCGATAAAATGTTTATAACCGCCGTGAAGAATACGTTTATCTATTTAATTTTCCAGGTACCTTTGATGGTCATTCTGGCTCTGTTCATTTCGGTATTGTTGAATGATAAAAACCTGAAATTCAAGGGCTTTTTCCGCACAGCTATCTTCTTGCCGTGTATCACATCCCTTGTAGCATATTCGGTTGTCTTCAAGTACTTGTTCTCGTCCGACGGTCTGGTAAACTCCTTATTGCTGAATCTGCACGTGATTGGCACGCCCATCCAATGGATTACAGATCCTTTCTGGGCCAAGGTTACGATTATTATCGCGATCACATGGCGCTGGACTGGTTATAATATGATCTTTTATCTGTCCGGTCTTCAGAACATTGACAGTTCCATCTACGAAGCGGCCCGTATTGACGGAGCTTCCCCGATCCGACAGTTTTTCAGCATTACGGTTCCACTGCTTAAGCCGATTATCCTGTTCACTTCGATTACATCAACAATTGGTACACTCCAACTCTTCGATGAAATTATGAATATTACCAAGGGTGGGCCAGGGAACGCGACATCTTCAATTTCGCAATATATTTACAACCTGTCCTTCAAATATTCATCCGACTTTGGTTATGCGGCGACCGTATCTTATTCCATCGTCATTATGATCATTATCTTGTCGATTATCCAGTTCAAAGTGGCAGGTGAGAAAAAATGATGAAAACAAAAAGAGCATTTACGTACGCCTTTCTGATCATTGTGTCGTTCGTTTCGATTTTCCCGTTCCTCTGGATGCTATCCAGTTCCACGAACCTGTCGGTCGATGTGACTAAAGGCAAGCTTCTGCCTGGCTCCCATTTGATGGATAACATGCACAATTTGCTTGAAAAAGTAGACATCGTTACCGCACTAAGTAACTCTGCAAAAGTCTCCATCTCAACTACGCTGCTGGCTATGCTAATCGCATCACTGGCCGGTTATGGCTTTGAAATTTACAGAAGTAAAGCGAAAGACGTTGTCTTCAATATCCTGCTGATGTCTATGATGATTCCGTTTGCGGCGATCATGATCCCGCTCTACCGGATGTTCGGCAGCATTTCTAATGTCATACCGTGGATCGGTATTGATACACTCTCTTCTGTCGTCATTCCGACCGTAACTACGGCGTTCCTGATCTTCTTTTTCCGTCAAAGCACCAAGATGTTTCCAAAGGATCTACTGGAAGCAGGTCGTATGGATGGATTATCCGAGCTGGGTCTGTTCTTCCGGGTGTATATGCCTACGATGAAAACAACCTATGCCGCTGCCGCGATCATCACATTCATGTCCAGCTGGAACAACTACCTCTGGCCTCTGATTGTGCTGCAAACGCCGGAGAATCAAACGATTCCGCTGTTGATCTCGAACCTCGGCTCCAGCTATGCACCGGATTACGGTGTCATCATGATCGCCATTGTCCTGTCCACACTACCGACTGCACTGGTATTCTTCCTGATGCAGAAACACTTTGTAGCGGGCATGGTGGGTTCGGTAAAATAACAGATTTCTGTGTACGTTCTTCATTTCATTTTAAAAATAAGGAGTGTTCGCCTTGACCATCCATACCCCTAGTCTGGACTGGCTGACCGACGTAACCAAATTTGCTGTACATCGGCTGCCCGCCTATTCCGATCACAAATATTACGCTACGCTTCAGGAAGCGGAGCTGCAAGCTGATATGGCTTGGCGCCATAGCCTGAATGGAAGCTGGAAGTTTAACTATGCAACCAATCCAGCCAGCCGTCCGGTAGAGTTCTATGCTCCTGGCTTTGAGTATGGCGGCTGGAGCGATATTCAGGTGCCGGGTCACATTCAGACGCAAGGCTTTGGCCAAATGCAGTACGTGAATACGATGTATCCGTGGGACGGACATTCGGACGTTCGCCCACCCCATATTCCGGAGGATCACAACCCGGTCGGGAGCTATATCAAAAGCTTTGTTTTGCCGGAAAATATGGCTTCCGACGCACAGCCTGTGTTCATTTCTTTCCAAGGCGTCGAGTCGGCTTTCTATGTATGGCTGAACGGACAATTTGTCGGTTACAGCGAGGACAGCTTTACACCGTCTGATTTTGAACTGACACCGTTCCTGCAAGCAGGCGAAAACAAGCTGGCGGTAGAGGTATATCAAAGAAGTACGGGGGCGTGGCTGGAGGATCAGGACTTTTGGCGTTTTTCCGGTATTTTCAGAGACGTATATCTCTATACCATCCCTACGGTTCACGTACGTGACCTGCATGCCAAGGCGGATCTGGATGCTTCCTACACGCAGGGCCTCCTGGAGCTGAAATTGACCTTGGAAAAGCCGGCAACGGCCTATGCAACTGTCGATGTGAAAGATGCTACCGGCCATGTTGTAGCTTCTTTGAAAGCCGACTTTACGGATGGCACAGCTTCGCTGTCAGCAATCTTGGAGCAAGTGCAGCGCTGGAGCGCCGAGAAACCCTATTTATACACGTTGTTCATTCAAATTTATGATGCCAGTGGATCGCTCGTGGAAGTCATTCCACAAAAAATGGGCTTCCGTAAATTTGAGCTGATCAACAAGATCATGCATTTGAACGGCAAACGTATCGTCTTTAAAGGTGTGAACCGCCATGAATTTAACGCTCGCACCGGACGTGCGATTTCCCGTGAAGATATGCTGTGGGATATCCGAACGCTCAAGCAGAACAATATGAACGCTGTTCGTACCTCTCATTATCCAAACCAGACTCTGTGGTATGAGCTATGCGATGAGTACGGGGTCTATGTAATTGATGAAATGAACTTGGAAACGCACGGTTCCTGGCAAAAACTCGGTGCCGTCGAGCCATCGTGGAATATTCCCGCCAATCTGCCTGAGTGGCAGGATATCGTCATGGATCGCGCCATTTCCATGCTGGAACGGGACAAAAACCATGCGTCCATTCTGATCTGGTCCTGCGGCAATGAGTCGTATGCAGGTGAAGTGCTGCGCAATGTAGCCAACTATTTCCGAGCCACCGACCCGAGCCGTTTGGTACACTACGAAGGCGTGTTTCACAACCGTACGTACGATGATACCAGCGATATGGAGAGCCGGATGTACGCCAAACCCGCAGATATCGAGCAATATCTGAACGACAATCCGCAAAAGCCGTATATCAGTTGCGAATACATGCATGCGATGGGTAATTCCGTAGGCGGCATGCACAAGTATACAGAGCTGGAGAACAAATACGAGCTGTATCAGGGCGGTTTTATTTGGGATTATATTGATCAGGCTGTTATGAAAAAAGATCGCTACGGACGCGAGTACCTCGCGATCGGCGGCGACTTTGACGACCGTGCTACAGACTATGGCTTCTGTACGGACGGAATTGTCTATGCAGACCGGAAGGTTTCGCCGAAGATGCAGGAGGTCAAATTCCTGTATCAAAATCTGAAGCTCACCCCGGATCGCAGCGGTGTAACCCTGCGCAACGAAAACCTGTTCGAGGGAACGGGCGACTATGAGCTGGTATACAGCCTGTTGCATGAAGGTCAAGAGATCGCACGTAATGCCATTCATGTAGATGTAGCGGCTCAGACCGAAGCCTATATTCCACTGACGTTCCCTAATACGGACGAAAAGCCTGGTGAGTACGTTATTCACACCGCTCTGGTTTTGAAGGAAGCGACGCTCTGGGCTGAGGCTGGACACGAAGTGGCCTTCGGACAGCATATTTTCATCGTGGAAGATCCAAATCCGCTGAAGATCCCTACGGGCGGTGCCTTACGAGTGGTGCATGGTGATGTTAACATTGGCGTTCACGGTGCAGATTTCAGTATGATGTTCTCCAAAGGAGCAGGCAGCCTGACTTCACTTCGCTACGCCGGACGTGAGATGATCGCCATGCCTCCTGCCCCATTGTTCTGGCGGGCGACCACAGACAATGATCGGGGAACCGCACTAGGCTTTGAAGCCGGTGGCTGGTTCGCTGCAAGTCTGACACGTAAATGCGTGGACATTGAGGTCACGGAAGAGCAGACAGACTGTGTAATCGTTACATTCCGCTACACGCTGAGCATCCATGCTGACGTACAGGTAACGGTAGCCTACACCGTCTTGGCGGATGGCAGTCTGAACGTAAAATCGACTTATAAAGGCGTCTCAGGATTGCCTAACCTGCCGATCTTTGCCCTTTCGTTCAAGGTTCCAGCGGACTACCACCATCTGGACTGGTACGCGATGGGACCGGAAGAGAATTACATCGACCGTGCCTTTGGCGCGAGACTAGGCGTATTCCACAACGAAGCTGCGGATAACGTATCCGGGTATGTCGTGCCGCAGGAATCCGGCAATCGTACAGGCGTGCGCCGTGTCGATATTACCGACGATTCCCAGCGAGGCATTCGCATTACTGCACCTGCCACCGCGCCTGTGGAATGTAATATTTCGCCGTATACAGCGTTTGAGCTGGAAAGTGCCTACCATCTATATGAGCTACCCAACGTGTATTACACCGTTGTCACCGTAGCTGGCAAGCAAATGGGCGTAGGCGGCGACGACAGCTGGGGTGCTCCAGTACATGAGGAATATCAAATTTCAGCCGATCAAAAGCTGGAATTCGAGTTCACCGTGCAGCGGATATAAATAAACTCCCCGTATAGGCAAGTATATATAACAAAAGCCCTTCCGCTGCTTCCCTGATGGAAAGCCAGAAGGGCCTTTGCATTTTATCATTCCAATCATACTGTCAGCAGAAAATAAAGTCCTAGGTTGTCGTTGTTTCATTGAATCAACGTTTCCCGTTAGTTCATGGATTAATATACAACTAAAATCCAAACTCTGTTACTCTTTCAAGCCACTCACGCATAAGTGACTCAAATAATAGAGCCTGTTCAATCTGAAGATTATGCCCTGCTCGATCTAAAACGGCGAAGGTTGCTCTAGGATAATTATCTAAAATTCTAAAAGCATCTATGTAACCAACGACTGCATCTTGTCGCCCAAGAGTAAATACTGTTGGTTTATCAAAAACTAATTTATCTATATTGGTGGAAAACCCATAGTTTCTTTGAATCTTGCTAAGAAAATCGTAGTCAGCGATCTTACAACCTGCCACTATCTCTTCAGAATACCTTTTCCAATTATATTCATTGAGAACGACTTGATTTGCGCTAAAATCACTTATTTGCTCTTCACTTAAGGTGCCCATAAACTCGCGATCACAATGAACAACAAAATGCTCGGGCAGTATTCTTCTTTTGTGTTTAGGAATAATTAATGGACAAATCAGAGCAGCTCCACCAATACGATCTTTATGTCTATTAATTATTCCCCTTGTAATATATCCACCGTACGATTCGCCTGCTATGAGATAATCCTCGTTTGGGACAAGAGTTTCAATAAAATTTATAACTGCTTCTAGCATATCATCTGAATTACATATTTGATCGTAATCCTTTGTTTGTCCCATTCCAGGCAGGTCAAGATAGATACGACGCCAATCGGAATTACCTTCAAATATCGGTTCCATGCACCCACTCATTAACCGATGGTCTGGTGTAAAACCATGAATCATTATAATCGGTTTACCTTTACCAATTTCCTCGTAATATATATTGGCATTCTTGACTTTACAATATGGCATACAGACCCTCCAAAATTGAGTTATTTATAAAATTCTTACACCAAAGAAGAATCTACATTGTTTTATCAAAAAAAACAGATCTCCGGTTCGTTTTGATTATATACTCATATATAACACATGTAAAGAACACTCGTTCCCTTTTCTTATTTCTAGAGTTAAACTAACCTGCCCGTGAGCTTAATGAAGCAACGTCCGTTTAATACTTTATTTTCCCAGTCTAGAACTTTAGCTAGCTCGTAGCCAGATTGACATACGTTCGCGTGAAATCAAGGTTCTTCAAGTCCCTTTGATCGATCAAAAATTCCAAATACCCTGCGTCCCACCAGCACATGCCGACCTCGTCCAAAGAAGATACCGAGAGCAGAACATGCCAATTTTCCGAAGCCTGATCGTGCTTTTCCCGATTCGTCTGATATTCTTGCAGCTGAGGCAGCACTTCGGATCGTAAATGCTCCGCATAATCGGTATTTCCCCTATGCATAGCTTGCTCGATTTCCTTATGAATCTGGCTCTCACTCTTATGCCAGTTAAACAGAAGGCCCTCCAGCCCGTTTCGGCGTAGATAAGCATCCCGCCGGGTATTCCCGGCAAAAGATTGATGCTGCCCCCACACCGCGTCGCTATGTTCATATAGAAGCTCATAAAGCTCTTCGTACTGATCTACAAGAATATCTCCTAGCTCACCCTCCGACCGAAGGGTAACAATCGGCTGAAAAGAAATTGCACAAGATGTGAAATCCCTGTCCTCGGCACATACTTCAACCTTCCCGGTCGGTGGCATGGTTTTCTTCAAAGCGCTGCTGTCACCGCTATAGTAAAAGATTTTATGGTCAATATCATAGGCGGGCTCATCCAGCCCAAGAAAAAAGTAAAGTATGCCCTGATGAGGCAATCCCTCAAATGGTGAAAAAGGCAGCTCGCTCAAATTAATTTGAGCAATAAATGTATAATATTCCCCGTCTGAATTACAAGGCCACTCTATCGTGGGTGGCAGATCTGGATAGCCGGCGATCCGACTATTTCCAATGTGTTCGTAGTTTTCCTCATGCTCCACATGAAATTGTATAGCAGCTTGAGCTTCCTGATGAATCTCTTCTTTTAAATCTTCATCCAGTGAATACCCTTCCAGTATTCGAGTCAGTTCATCCTTTAATGGTGGTTGTAGCATCTCGCTCGCCCCTTTTTCATCAAGTAATAACATAGCCTGCAACCATTTAAACCCTTACCTCAGATTACCATATTAAGTGACTCCGTCAATTGACCAAATGCTGCACCAGTTGCTCCCTATGGACGGTGGCACCCAACTTTTAGTGGAAATGCACTAGACATTGTTCATAAATGTTTTGTGATAGGCATTCCGGTATTGGGAAGGAGTCATATGGGCTCTCTTTTTGAACAAACGCATAAAGTACTTCTCATCTGTATATCCTGCCTCTTCGGCAACCTGCTTAATGCTCATATCTGTACGGGAAATCAACTCTTTGGCTTTGTTGATACGAATACTGTGAATGAACTCCAGGGGACGCATGCCTGTATTTTGCTTGAACAAACGAGATATATAATCCTTGTTGTAATTGAATTTTCGAGCTAAATCCGTCACGGTCAGGGGCTCTTCAGCATGAATTCGGGTCCACTCAATAATTTTGTTAAAACTCACATTCCCCTGTGAACTGGCAGGATTGGAAAGCAAGCAGCTGAGCGCCAGTTCAGATATCTCGATCAGCAGCGAGGTGAACAAATAATTTGCGCTGTGATACGTAAGATAATGTGAGTTGGCTACATGCAAAATCTGATTGACAATAATATGAATCCGATCCCCGTTATCTGCCTGTACACATTGCGGTAAATAGATATCCCGCATCACACCGTGACGCTGCAAACGTCCATCCAAAGCACTTGTTTCCTGCTTCATTTCCTCATTAGATAGTGCATTCGGGGTCGTGGGAACATCGAAATGAAACCAATAAAATTTCACGCCCGGCAACGATTCCCGGTATCCTTTATGCGTACGACCGGGGTACAGCAATAGAATATCTCCCTCGCCTACTTCAAAATCTTCCCGTTCCTCCCGTATATATACCGTCTCTTGGACACCCAGGATCAGCTCAAAATTCTCAATGGAACGACTCATATGCTTCCATGGTACCTCGTTAACAAACTCGCCTGCCGAGATCAGTTGGATCGGAGCATCTACATTTACTTTCAGATAGGTCATGTTATCGCCTCTTTAGATTCATGTTCGGATTTGTCCACCCATTGTATGGTTAAGCTACTGACATACCGCGATTGCAATGCTAATGTAGTGGAGAAATATACACTTTTATCTTAGCTAAGGAGCGATGATTTTGAAAGCTAAAGCTTTTGACTTGCATAAAGTAAGAATTGATTCCGGTCCACTTTTACATGCGATGGAACTGAATACAGCCTATCTGCTGAGTTTGGAACCCGACCGTTTATTATCACGCTTTCGTGAATATGCGGGACTGGAGCCCAAAGCGGCTCACTATGAAGGCTGGGAAGCGCGTGGCATCAGCGGACATACACTCGGTCACTACCTGTCCGGATGTGCGCTGATGTTTGCCTCCACAGGCGACGAAAGACTGTTGGAACGCGTGAACTATGTAGTCGACGAACTGGAAATATGCCAAAACAGTCATGGAAACGGATACATTTCCGGCATTCCACGTGGGAAAGAGATTTTTGAAGAAGTAAAAGCCGGAGATATCCGCTCCCAGGGCTTTGATCTGAACGGCGGCTGGGTTCCGCTATATACCATGCACAAACTTTTTGCTGGCTTGCGTGATGCACATCTGCTGGCACATCATCCCAAGGCCCTGTCTATAGAAATTAAACTCGGCAACTGGCTGGAAGATGTACTTCAAGGGCTGGACGATGATCAGGTGCAGCAGGTGCTGCATTGCGAGTTTGGCGGTATGAATGAGGTACTGACGGATCTGGCGGAACATTCAGGAGAAGAACGCTTTTTGAGCCTGGCAGAACGCTTTTATCACGGAGAGGTGCTAAATGATCTCGCAGATAGCCAAGATACGTTGGCAGGGCGACATGCCAATACGCAAATTCCCAAAATCATTGGCGCTGCACGGCAATTTGAAATGACAGGCAAACCTCACTATGCGGACCTGTCTCGCTTTTTCTGGGATCGGGTTGTTCACAAGCATTCCTACGTGATCGGCGGCAATAGCTATAATGAACATTTTGGTGAACCTGGCAAGCTGAATGACCGTTTGGGCGAAGGCACCTGTGAAACTTGTAACACCTACAATATGCTGAAATTAACAAGACATATGTTCGAGTGGGACGCCTATGCAGCCTATGCCGACTACTATGAGCGAGCGATGTTCAATCATATCCTGGCTTCACAGCAGCCTGTAGATGGACGTGTGTGCTATTTTGTATCGCTGGAAATGGGGGGACACAAGTCCTTTAATTCTCAATATGAGGATTTCACATGCTGTGTCGGTTCCGGTATGGAAAGCCACTCCATGTACGGCACTGCGATTTATTTTCACACGCCAGAAACGATCTATGTCAATCAATATGTCCCTTCTACCGTGACATGGGACGAGATGGGCGTACAGCTCAAACAAGACACTCTCTTTCCGCAAAATGGACGGGGAACGCTGCGCGTCATCAGCAAGGAACCCAAATCCTTCGCGATCAAGCTAAGATGCCCGCATTGGGCGGAGCAAGGGATGATGATTAAAATCAACGGGGAAGAGTACGTCACAGAGGCCTGTCCTACCAGCTACGTTGTAATGGAACGGGAATGGAGCAATGGGGATACGATCGAGTACGATATTCCTATGACCGTGAGAGTCGAGGAAATGCCGGATAATCCGCGCCGAATTGCTTTTGTGTACGGCCCGCTTGTGCTGGCTGGGGACCTTGGCCCTGTTGAACAGGAGTTCAACGAGGAACGTCTGCTTGCGTCTGTTCTGATCGGAGCGAGCGATTCCCTGACAACGAAGCTGATTGCTGACGGGAACGAGCCTAATACATTCCATATGACCGACTTAGGCTATATCGGAGACTTGAAGCTTCGTCCGTTTTATCAAATGTATGATCGTTCATATACCGTCTATTGGGATCTCTTTTCCCAGGAGGAATGGGCAGCAACAGAGGCAGAATATCGTACCGCATTAGCGTATCAGCTTGAGCTGGAACGACTTACAGTGGACGTTGTGCAGCCTGCCGAAATGCAGCCAGAACGGGATCATGCCTTTACTGGAGAGCACGTAGGTCTGGGGTCCATCTATAACCGCAAATATCGCGATACCTGGCCTGGAGGCTGGTTCTCCTTTGTCATGAAGGTGCTTCCGGATGAGCCTGTCCAATTGGCGGTCACTTATTTGAAGGACTTGAGCCGTCCCCATAGTGACTTTGACATCACTGCGGATGGTCAAATTTTAGGGGAAGGCAAGCTGGAGTCTGAGGAAATGAATAAATTCGAAACGTTCACCTATGAGCTTCCTCTATCTGTGACGAACCACAAGAATGAAGTGACGATTCAATTCAAAGCCCATCCACAAGGCAAGGTGGCGAAAGTGGCTGGATTACGAGTGATCAAAAGTTACCTATAGCATCATTTCGCCTACTCCGTTTTAATTGTTCATTTTTTAAAGTAAGCTTATATAACAACAAGCAGACGCTCCTATAAGCTGTCTGCTTGTTCTGCTTACTGCCTTATACCTTCGAATCATCGTTATTGCTTCATGTTCACTTCACAGCATGTTCATTTCACGGAAACTGTCTCTAATCTTGCGTAGCTCTTGCTGTGCCCTGCTGTATCGGGAAGCGTAGGTCCAGGCAAGCACCTGATGATAATGCGAAGGTGTTTCAATCGTAGTCACGTTATACATAATTGGAGTACCTTCCACTTCCCCTTTCAGGGTAAATTCGATGGCAGGGTATCCATTTACCTCGATGTCGGAAGGGTTCCCCAATTCAGGGGCCATAATTCCTGATACCAAATGATCCTCAATGATTCCTTTATATTCTTGAAGAGTCATACTGCTGTCAAAATCGCTTTTCGGTTCAGACAATACAATCAGATATCTTTCGGTAAATTCATTTTTAATGGAGATGTCCGCATCCTCATTAATCATGTTATCTCGTGACCAATTCCACGGAGCCGTAACCGCAAACTGATCATCCTTACTAACAAAAACCTCGGGCTTCACCATTTGTGTGATGAGCGAAGAAATAAGGGATACAGCGAAGATGACCGAAATGATCGTCATCAGGATGATTACCCCGGACAAAATTCCGGTTTTTTTTCTGCTCACTGTCCCCAAATCCCGTACCTTAACCACATATGTATTCGCAGCCATATCTCCAATCCGTTGTTTCCGAGGTGTCACCAGCACACATATACCAGCGGGCAGCCCGAAGAAAAGCAGCGGATTCGTATCCACCAAATGTATAAGGGTACGGATCAAGGATTTAACCATGCCCGGCGGTTTCCCTTCTCCATTTACGACCTGAATGCGAAGTACAAACTTGCCCAGCGTATAGCCTGTAAGTCCTTCCAGTAACAGATAATAGCAGAAGGAGCCCATCAGGAAGAGCATCACTACCAAGCCCATATTTGGGGTTGCCGCTTCAGATACTTTTTTCGCTGTAAAATAAACCAGCCCTCCATACCCAAAGACGATAAGAATGAAGTCAATCATCCAGGCCGCCCATCTTCTGAAGAAGATAGAGGCTCCGTATGTTTCTGATAATACCGCCATCTTATCCGGTTCTCGTCGATGGTAGTTGCCATTCGTCGCATATGGTCCCGGAGCTACTGTAGATGGATTGTTCGTTACATCTTGTTCTTCCAAATGATACACCCCTGATGTCAATTTAATCCCAGTTAAGTATAACATCCTTTTTCATCCAGCGGAGCAAGCCTGACAGTGCACTGGAGTAAACCGAATCCCGCCGATAAACAAACCACACCTCTAATTTGCGATATTTTTCAGGTAAACGATGAGAAGCAATACTTCCCGCCTCCTCTGCCTTTGCAATCGACGATTGTGGCAACATAGACACCCCCAGACCAGAGGCTACACCACCCAAAATGACTTCCAAGGTTCCGAACTCCATAACCTGATAGGCATCCACACCCGCTTCGCTCAGAAAGCTTTCCGCTCTTGTACGATGCGTGCACCCTACGTCGAAAAACAGCATAGGCTTGGCAAGCAGCTCGTTCATGTCCTTTTTCCCTGGTTCCGAGATGAGCACCAATTCCTCTTCAAAAGCTGCAACATACTCTATATGCGGATCATCGACGGGGCCATAGACGAACGCTCCATCTAATTCGTAATTCAATACCTTTTGTACGAGATCATGGGTGATGCCTGTCATAAGCGATAGATGGACATCAGGATATTGAGCGTGATACTCCGTCAATAAAGAAGTCAGATGCGTAACCGCCGCCGTCTCAATCGACCCCAGTCGCAAAGGTCCCGCAGGATGGTCTGAATATTGAGTGGACTTTACAGCCTCGTCCAGCAAGGTCAGTATGGTATCCGCATATTCCAGCAGATTCTCTCCTGCCGACGTTAGCGTCATTCCCCGATTAGATCGGCGAAATAGCGGTACGTTCAGTTGTGCCTCAAGCTGCTGAATCCGCGAGGTCACATTGGACTGTACATAATTCAAGGCTTGCGCAGCCTTCGTGATACTGCCCTCGCGAGCGACAGCCTGAAAAATTTTCAAATCACTGCTTTCCATGTATACGTCACCTGCTTGGTATGATCATTTATGATACTCACGTTCGATTTTGTTCATTTTACCGGACGCTTGCCGCTCTGTACAATTCAATGTACATGCAAATACATCTAAACTCGAACCACGGGAGGTTTTAAAATGAAAGCCGTAATCCATGCCAGCAAAAGCGGCCCTGAGGGCCTGATGTATACAGACATTACGGACAGACAGCCGGGACACAACGAAGTGAAGGTAAAACTCAAAGCCGCAGGCTTGAACCATCGGGACCTATTCCTCATGGCAGATCGAACAGCCAACGATGCTCCACTCATTCTGGGGTCGGATGGAGCAGGCGTGATCGAGGCTGTGGGTGCTGGTGTCCCAACCTCGCTGGTAGGCACCGATGTAATTATCAATCCCTGTATCGGATGGGAGAATACGCATCATGTTCCCTTAGTTCCAGCCATTCTGGGCGGACCTTCGGACGGGACATTCGCTGAATCGGTTATCATCCCCGTCCAAAATGCCGTCAGCAAGCCAGCATACCTTTCATGGGAAGAAGCAGGGGTACTGCCTTTGTCTGCTTTGACCGCTTACCGCGCGCTCTTCACAAGAGGCCAATTGCAGGAGGGTGAGCACGTCCTCATTCCCGGTATTGGCGGTGGTGTAGCCACGTGTGCCATGCTTATGGCTTTAGCGGCAGGTGCACGGGTCAGCGTCACATCACGTAGCCAAGCAAAGAGGCAGGCTGTCCTCGCCCATGGCGCTAATCATGCATTCGACAGCCATAGCGGATGGAAAGAAAATATGAACGGAGACACCGTGGATCTGGTCCTTGACAGTATCGGTCCTGCTACGTTCGATAAATATTTTGATATCCTCAAGCCGAACGGTCGGATCGTTACATTTGGCGCAAGCTCAGGAGATCGAGTAGAGATTCCGCTACGGTCTATATTTTTCCCTCAAATCAGCATCATCGGCACCTCTATGGGCAGTGGCGAGGAATTCGCAGCTATGCTTCAGTTTATGGAGCGCCATGCACTCCATCCGATTATAGATAGCGTATTTCCTCTACAAAGCACAACACAAGCCTTCCACCGTATGCAGCAGGGAGCGCAGTTAGGCAATATAGGGATCAGGATGGAGTAAGGGGCCTGAACGAAGTATAGGAATAGAAAAAAATCCACTACCGTAAAATGCCTTCATCCAGAAGTCAATTTTATGGTAGTGGACCTATTCAATCGATCAAACGATGCTGGACCCATTTGTTGCCGCGGAAGCGCCAAAGGAAAACGAGTCCCCGCACGCCCCATTCAATATCCATGGCCAGCCAGACACCAACAATCCCCAGGTTGAACACAATGCCCAAAATATACCCGAGTACCACCCGGCACAACCACATGGACAGCATTGAGGTGAGGGACGTAAATTTTGAATCACCTGCTGCCCTTAGGGCAGAGGGTGTAATAAAGGCAATGGACCAGAGCGGAATCTGGGCCAACGTATTAATCAGTATGACAACAAAGATGTCATCTACGATTTCAGCAGGCGGATGAAACAGCCCCACCATCGGCTCAAACAAAGGCATCAGTATGAGCCCCATTACAATAAACGAACAAGACGACAGCCAAATAAACGATTTGGTAAACTTGCGTGCATCCTCGACATTTCGACGCCCCATACATTGACCGACCACGGTTACAATCGTAAGTGCCAAAGCATTCGCAGGGATTTGGAACACGTTAGCTAGGGATGAGCAAATGGCATTCGTCGCCAACGCATTAGTCCCCAGGCTCACAATGAAAATTTGGGTTAAAATTTTCCCCCCATTGAAAAACATCTGTTCCGCTGCAAAGGGAAGCCCGATAAACAGAATCTTTTTAAGCATAGCCAGATTAAAATAAAGCATATCTCTAAGCTGAACACGCAAATCATCATCTACCCTGACCAAATAGATCAGCGCGCATACTGCTCCTGCATATCTGGACACATTGACGGCAATCGTCATGCCCAGCACACCCATATCCAATACATTAATGAATACCACATTAAGAAGCACATACGAGAGGTTCATGATGAGCGAAAGAGCCAGCGATGCCCTCGTCTTCCCAATTCCCCTCAGCGCCCCACACACTGCCTCAACGATTGCAATCCCTACAAAAGACATACAGCTTCCCAGCAGATATACCTTACCGTTAGCTAATACATCAGGCGAGGCGGAACCAAACAGAACACTTAAAATCGGATTGTACAACACGATCATAAACAAACTGATACATAAAGCCAGCAAGGAAACGGAGGAAATGGTGCCGGATGCGGCTTTAGAGACCATGAGGTCGTTACCGCTCCCCTTATACTGTGCCACGACAACCGTTCCCCCGGTAGACACTGCAACAAACACATTAATCAGAAAAATATTCAAAGAATCGATCATATTTACAGCACTGACTGCCGCCATCCCCGACGAGCTAATCATTGCCGTGTTCACCAAATTAAGACCCACGATAAAAGCCTGATCAATCAGAAGCGGGATAAACAGCGCAATAATCTGTCGATAATCAATAGACTCTCCTGAAAAATGCTTATTCAGAAAGCCATGTGTTCTCATCCTTACACTCAGTTGACTCATATCATCACATTCTTTTTCTCAAATTGAAAAAAACCCTTCAACAGAAGAGCCTTCATGGCGAAAAAATGTATAAAGTTGCAAGGCTAGATGTGTCTAGTTCTTGATTCTGTACACTTTCTCTACATAGAAGTATTACTCCAAAAGAAAATCCTGTCAATGTTTTTACTCACATTTGAATAGAAAAAACAAAAAAACCTGCTCAGCTCAGTGAACAGGTTTTGGAGCAGCATTATAATGTTTTAATATGTCATTAAAACCTTGTTAAAAGAATGTCTATGATCTTCTTGCAATTAAATCTTGTTGAATAGAAGCTTCATTCTTTTCGAACTTTTTATAAAAAAACATAGGAATGATTCCGATCAAGAAGACGATAAATGGCAGCCAGATAAAGCTAAACTGAATGCCAGACAACGCCGTAGGAGTTTGAACTTTCCCAGCGATGTAACCGGTGCTGCCCATGATCCATGCTGGCAATAATCCGCCGATTCCGCTACCCGCTTTAATACAGAATGCGCTTCCAATGGAGGTCAGGAAGCCACTTGCCCGGATACCATTTTTCCATTCCCCGTAATCGACTGTATCTGACAACATCGCAAACGGCATAGAACATGCAAAGCCTGATCCTAACGCACCAATAATCCAGCCGATAATAATGAGGGTTAAGTCTGTACTTCCCATTAAAATCACGACTTGACCCAGCGCAGCTAATATCAATCCGATAATCATAATCGCATTTTTACTTAATTTTCTGGCGAAAAACGGAATCAGAACCATCGAGATCAACTGCAAGGAGGTCAGTCCATTGATTAAAGGCACTAAGTCCTTACTGTCCAGATTGTACTGCAGATAAAAGATTAGCGTTGCTGAACGAATATTCAAACCAATCCAGTAACACAAGTTGGCAGCTACAACGAGCATCCAGGGCCAGTTTCGTTTGATGGCTGTAAAGCTTTTAGCAATGGGAACGGATTTCGTTTTCACTGCTGCATTTTCTCGCAAATCGGCAAACGCTATGAAAAACATAATAATCGCCATGATTCCAAATAAAACGAGTGTTAAGGAAAATCCTTTTTGATCATTTCCCTGTCCAAAGAAAGCGACCAAAGGTAACGTAAACGTCGTGGCGATGAAGAAACCCACATTCCCCCCGACCATGCGGAAGGAGTTCAAGACTACGCGTTCATTGGAATTGGTGCTCAGATTAGGCAGAATAGACGTAATCGGCGTACTAATTCCTGTGTACAGGATGCCGGCTATGATATACGTAATGGCGGCATATGCAATTTTGCCCGACTCACTCCAATTGGGTGTCGTAAACGTAAGGACCATGAACACAGCGAACGGGATCGCTAACCATAGAAAATAGGGTCTGCTCTGGCCGTATTTTGACTTGGTTCGGTCAATCAGGATGCCCCAAATCGGGGCATCAATGGCATCGATAAAACGGGTGATAAATAGTAATGTCCCGGCAATCCCAATAGAAAGACCGAACACATCTGTATAAAAATATAATAGATAACTGGAAATAACACAGTATAGTAGATTGCCTGCTGTATCCGTTAATGAATAGCTGATTTTACGATGAAAAGGAACGGTACTTGCTGCCTTTTCCGGTGGTTCCGTACTCACAATTCTCGTACTCATGATCTTTCCTCTCCCCATGCGAATGAATTATGATTCATAAACCCATACACGCATTTCCCCTTTAGCCCGATTGCACCAGGCGTAGTAAGGAATGGCGGTAATTTGTTGAGGAACAAATTCAGGAGGCTCCGAGCTATATAATGCATTCGAATTTTTTAGCCGGTGTCCCTCTATGGTCAGCTTTACAATGCCACCCAGCAGGTTTTCGCTGAACTCTTCTGTAATGAGGCTGTCCTTCGTCAATCTTAATCCTGCCAAATTCGCCCCATTATCCACTTCTTCCAGACAGAACACGACTGGGCCGCGTTGGAGAGCAATTTGCTGCTGGTTCATGGAGACCAGTGGATTGCTCCGAATGCGCTCAACCGGCATAGCCAAATGCAGAGTTACCACATCTCCGTCCTTCCAAGTACGCTGAATCTCGATATAGCCATTTTCCAGATGGTCTAATGATATAGCTTCCCCATTCACCTTTACCTCTGCCTGCTTGCACCAACCCGGAATCCGCAGTGCCCATTTGAAGGAAGTCGACTCTGTTACGTGGATCGAAAAGGTTAGATCCGCATCCCATGGATAATGATGAGTTTGTGTAATTTCAACCTCATGACCAGATAAAGTCATGCTCACCTTGCTAGCAATATACAGATGCGTATACAACGTATCATCCGTTTGGGTATACATATTGTCCTCAACTGATGCAATCATTCGTGCCAAATTTGGCGGACAGCAGGCGCAGAAAAACCATTTTTGCCGTTCTGTTTTTACATGCTCCTGATCTTTTCTGGATTTTTGAAAAGGGTTAACCTCCAGCGGATTCACGTAGAAAAACCGTTTCCCGTCCAGGTCCATCCCACTAATCGTTCCGTTGTATAGCGCACGCTCCAGCACATCGGCATATTTCCGGTCTGGCGCTAAGCGCAGCATACGATTGGCCCAAAAGGCCAGCCCTACAGAGGCGCAGGTCTCACAGTACATGCTGTCATTGGGAAGATCGTGATGGCAAGTGAACGCTTCCGCGTTTACAGTAGAACCGATCCCTGCGGTGATGTACATTTTGTGATTCGTTACATCATCCCACAGCGTTTCACAGGTTTGTAACAGGGAAGCATCCCCTGTTTTCGCGGCCAAGTCCGCCATCGCTATATACAGATACACCGCTCTCACCGCATGGCCGACTGCCTCTTTTTGTTCCCGCACAGGTTGGTGTGCTTGCTGATATTCGAAGCCTAAGCCAAAATTAATGTTGTTATCATCATTCCAGGTGGGCTCTGTTTGAATATGTTTTCTCTTTTCTTGTTCCTCTGCAAAGTAAATAGGATGCTGTCCCCGCTGTTCAATAAAATATTGCGCTAATTTGAGATATTGATCCTTTGCAGTTACGTCGTATAATTTGATCAGGGCCAACTCAATTTCTTCATGTCCCGGGTAGCCTTTCCGTTTCCCTTCTTCCGTACCAAAAACCTGCTGAATTAGGTCTACGTATTTCTCCATAATGTGAAGAAACTTCGTTTTGCCCGTCGTTTCATAATAAGCAACAGCCGCTTCTATAAAATGCCCTGCACAATACAGCTCATGATTGTCTCTTAAGTTGGTCCAGCGATTATTGGGTTCCTTGAGCAGATAGTACGTATTCAGATACCCATCCTCAGCTTGAGCTCTGCCCAACAATTCAATCACTTCATCAGCCCGCTCTTCAAGCGCAGGATTCGGATGATCCCTTAAGCTGAAGGCAACCGTCTCCAGCCATTTGGCAAGATCACTGTCCTGGAAAACGGTTCCATAGTACTCCCCACTGGATTCCCCGGCTGCAATCCTAAAGTTTTCAATCGCATGACTGGGTTCTGTATCTGGTAATTCATCATTTAATGCTTTCCACTGATAAGGAATAACCTCTTCCGCCACAACCTGCTTATACTTTTTCCAAAATAAATCGTCAACGATGACATGCTTAACTGGCTTTGCCGTTTTCATTGGATAAACATCCCTTCCTGGAAATAGAACGCTTTCATTTTTGAAAAAATAAGGATAAAGTAATGATAATATCGTACAAGCTAACCTGATCTCCCCTTGCTACAGTCCTTATTTTATCAACCTGAATTTATAAAAAAAATCGCGATCTTTAACTAAAACTTATACGATTTCACACACAAAGGAGCTGGCTTCCATGAGCAAAACAGACTTTCTATCATTCCTTGTCCCTCCACTGCCTTATTTCATTGAAGGGAATTTTACTACATATCAAAAAGGGGATTGGCACCCGAATCGGTATAATCTGGGTTATTTTGACGTAATAATCATTAAAGAAGGATTGCTACACATTGGCGAAGAGAACGAAGTGTGGAAGGTAACTGAAAATTACGCGCTCATTCTTGAACCGGATAAACATCATTTTCCCATTGAGGCATGTACAGAACAAACCTCCTTTTACTGGTTCCATTTTCAAACCAATAGCATGTGGTGCGCCCAATCCTCGCCCAATCCAATTATACCCAGTACCCCCATTCCCGAGCTGCATTTTCATTCAGAACATACGACCATTCATTTGCCCAAAATTCAAAAAGTGGTGAATCCACATGAGCTATTTTCGAAATTAGACTATTTACTAGCCTCTACTTTAAAACCTAGAAAACTGGCACTATGGGAGGCCCAACAGACGTTTGTGAATGTTTTTCAGAGTTTGGAGTATGATCAGAATAATAAAGACAGCTCCTCTAAGTTGGCGGAACAGATCGAAATATACCTAAAACAGAATTACAAAAATACAATCACCAATAAAGATTTGGAGACCCATTTTCACGTACATCAGAACTATCTCGCCAGATGTATGAAGGTCGCCTTCCAGCGCACACCGCTTGAGTATTTAATGGATTATCGACTGGATCAAGGGCGTAGTCTTTTGCTACAAACCGACTGGTCTGTCCAACAAATCACCGAGGAAACGGGATTCTCCCAAGCAAGCTATTTCTCCAAATGTTTTAAAGAAAAATTCGGAATGTCTCCAAAGAATTACAGACAACAATACTGGAAACCAGTCCATTGAATGCTTACATCGCCTTTACATTCCTTTTACATTTTCATTGTATCCTTTTGATATTCTCGCTTTATACTGAGTCGGTTATATCATTTTCACTTCAGAAAAGGGGCATACATATGAAGTCAACTAAACTAGCATTATTAGCCATGTTAACGGGGATTCTGGTATCACCAGAACTGACCCATGCGGCAGACATTCAGCCATCCGGGTATGCACCACTACGAACACAGGCAGATAAAATGGGGGCGACAATTACATGGGACAGTGATGACCAGTCTGTTTTGGTCAAACTGAAAAATGGCATTGTTGGGACCTTTACAGTTGGTGAGAAGCAATATCGTTTAGCTGGACTAACCGGAAAAGCGGACCGGGAAATTAAAATAGTGAATGGAAATGTATATCTTCCTACAAAACTTCTTACAGCGCTTGAAGCAGAGAACAGCAAATATGCAGATCCTAAGGACGCAGTTCCCACCTATAAAGTAATCCCCTCTGCCGAAACAGAAGCTGTGGAAGATGGAGAAGACGCAGCCGACGACCCTGCAATCTGGCTCAACCCGGTCGATCCGGAGAAAAGTAGAATTTTAGCAACCAATAAAGGCGGCGGGATTTTAGTCTATGATCTGGAAGGCAAACAACTGCAAAACATGAAGGTCGGAAAAATGAATAACGTGGATCTTCGTTACGGTTTCACGTTGGGCGGCAAAAAAATTGATATCGCAGGGGCAACCAATCGAACCAACAACACGATCGATATCTTTGCCATTGACGGTGCATCAGGAAAGCTGACCAACGTGGTTGGCAAACCTATTAAAGCATCTATGAAAGAAGTGTACGGATTCAGCTTATACCATAGCCTCAAGACAGATAAATTTTACGCGCTCGTGTTGGGCAAAGAGGGTGAATTTGAGCAATATGAGCTGACTGATGACGGAAGCGGCAAAATTGCAGGTAAGCTTGTCCGCCAGTTCAAGCTGAATACGCAATCCGAAGGCATGGTTGCTGATGATGAATATGGTACGATCTACATCGCTGAAGAGGATTACGCCATTTGGAAGTATAGTGCCGAGCCAGACGGTTCATCCGAGCCGCTGCGACGTGTTGATATTGCAGATGGGCGCAGGCTTCACGATGACATAGAAGGACTTACTTTGTATTACGGTAAAGATGGCAAGGGGTATCTCATGGCCTCCAGTCAAGGAAACAGCAGCTATGCGATCTATGAACGACAAGGCGACAATGCATATATAAGCAACTTTACGATCAGCGCTAGCCCTACTGTTGACGGTACGTCTGTCACAGACGGTATTGATGTTCTTGGCTACGGATTAGGCAAGAATTTCCCTCATGGTATCTTCGTTGCACAAGATGACGAAAATCTTCAAAACGGCAAAAAGTTAAATCAGAACTTTAAAATGGTGCCTTGGGAGCGAATCGCTACGGGAGCCCCTACCCCGCTAACGATAGACGATGGCATCAACCCGCGTGAATTGGTAAACAGAAGCACGAAGTAATGCCCCTCGGGGAAATCAACTCAACATTCCGACCCTATTCATAGAAAAAAAGAGGTGTTCCAAAAGCCATAAAACGGCTACTTGGGACACCCCTTTTTGTTTTTAAGCGAGAAAAGGTTTAAGATCCAGCACCAGCACATTTACCGAGTTGGCCGGTAAGTCTAAGAGGACAGAATCCGAATGAAGCGTGATCTGTTGTTCGGTAGGCACTACCTTCTCATCATTCTTCTTGTTCACGTTAGGTACATGAACAAGCGAGGAATCGCCGGTTAGTGTAATCAGCTTAGCGATGGACTCAACATTCAAATCTTGTAGATTCAGCTGTGTTACCTTATCCACGTTGTCGGCATTCACCAGCTTCACATATACATGCTCAGCATCTTGGGTTACCGAGTTGAACACGTCTCTGTTGTAGGCCTCCAGCTTGTAGTCCAGCACTTTGCTGGTTGTCTCGCCGTCGGTGTATGAGCAAATCAGATTGCTGCCCGTTTCACCGCCGTAGTTCACTGTTATGGTGTAGTCCGTGTTGTCAGCCAACTCTTCATAGCTAGCTGCTCTCAAGTTACCTGCCGCTGTACTGGAAGAGTAGTCACCCAATGTGTAGCCTTCTATGCCTTGCTTGTAAACCTTCACGCCAGTAGCCTTGCCGCCATAGCCGATCGCGTATTCGACAACGTCCTTTTTCTCCGCAGAAATATCCGTGAGACCCGCACCCACATAAAAACCGTCCGTGCCGGAAATACGGGAAGCGACCACCTCTACCTTGTAATTGCTCCAGCTGTCGTTCAAGATGTACAGACCATTCAGACCACTATCCTGAGCTTTGAGCACAAGCCCCTTGCCTTCCTCTACTATTGAGCCCACGGAACCGGGAATGACCTGCCAGGCCGAATTCAATTCCTGGGTAAAGTCTTGATCCAGCAGCACACTGCCGTTCTGGTTGGAAGTAACGGTCACACGCTTAATCATAACCTCAGCGTTGCCTGTTGCAATTTCAATTCCACCCTGAGGAATGAGGTCCGTTGGCTTGCCGTTTTTGTAAGTAGAGAAAGAAGTGCTCAATACTTTATTCCCCAAATATTTAGCATACATTTGCTGTACATAGTAGTTCGGCGTAAACCATACCGTTTCGTCATCGAACCAGATGCAGTCTGGCGTCCATCTGTAGGTTCCATCTGTCAGCACCTTGTTAAACAGCGGTGCATAGGCAGCCAACCGAACGACATCGGCATTATTTTCGAAGCCCGTCATCACCGCTGCCTCTGCTACAGCGCCTGCTAATGTATTCTTATCCGTTGAGGCGTACTCCCCGACAAAAACCTTTGATGTTGCTTTCCAATTTATACTGCCGTCCACGTTATAAGCTCTGTAGTAGTAGTTATAGCGGTCCACGTTATTCAGCAGGTACTCGTTAGAACGATAATAGTGCTCGTCTGCAATGGTGTCCATATAGTCTTTTTGCTTCTCATACCAGGTTACCGTTTCCTCCGTCACCTGGTTACCATCTGCAAAAGCAACCTTAGCCGAACCGGTCATATTACCGCTTAAGAACTTCCAGCCCTGCTGATAGGCATCGTCGTCTGCTTGAGCGCCAACCGTGGAGATGATGTGTAGCTCATAACCCGGATAGTTTTTCTCCATGTACTCATCAATCGACGTTTTGAACACTTCAAAGTTGGCAAAGAATTCTGTGCCCCAGTTCTCGTTACCTACCCCCAAATAACGCAGATCGAACGGAGCTTCATGGCCCATTTTTTTACGCATAGCAGCCCATTCATTATGTTCAAAATCCACACTAATCGCAAAGTCGATCAGATCCGTAAAGTTCTTAATATAGTATTCTCTCAATGCGCCTCCAGCGGGATGAGCATAATCCGAGCGGGCTTGGCAGAGAACGCCGCAGGCCATAACCGGAAGCGGAGCTGCATTCAGGTCTTCTGCCAACTGGAAATATTCCATATAACCAAGACCCATGGTCATCATATAGCCCCATACATTAAAGTTTTCCTTGCGCAGCTCGATATCCCCAATCGATTCCTTCCAATCGTATACGTTTTCCCATATAAATGAACCCTCGGAAATACAACCACCTGGAAACCGCAAAAACTTCGGATGCATGCCAACCAGTGCGTTCACCAGATCTTTTCTCAGTCGGTAGTTAGGATTACCCTGGAAGTTAGCATGTGCCGATGGGGATTGCTCTTCCTCTCCTGCGCCCCATACATCTTGTGGGAATAAGGAAACCATATCAACCGAAATGTCCCCTTCAAATGTAAGCGCCAGCTGCCCGAGAACCGTAGCTGAGCCTGTCAGTACAAGCTTGGAATCGATGCCGTACTTCTTCCACGTGTTGCCGCCTTCCACCTGTATCGTAACCGAATCACTAATAGCCTTTTCATTTGAGTCTTGCAGTTGCAGTGTGATTGTGCCCGCTGAATCGGCCTTCGCCCAGATGGTAAGCTCATACTTGGCGCCCTCTTGGATGGACATGGCACAATTCTGGTTAGAATCGGAAAAGCCCTTGTTCCGAATCGTTGCACCATCCGCTACCGTCACATAATAAGAGTTCACTTCTTTGTCTTTTGCGCCTAAAAACTCATTTAATCCACCGCTATGTTGTGGAGTCATCTTATCCGTATCACCAGACCAGGCAAACAACGGGTTGCGGTTCCGTCCTGTAGAGCAGCCGCATTCACCGGAAGCATGGGAATACGTATCAAACTCGAAAGATTCAAAGGAGCGATTCTGAACGAGTTCTGCATAAATCCCGCCATCTGCCGCGTTATTGATATCTTCATAGAACAAGCCGTACATCACTTCGCTGACATCCAGTACTTCCTTATTTCCATGAATGGTCAGCGTGTACGGAGGCAGCTGTTCAGGAAGAACGGATACTTCAAAGCTCTCTTCAATCTGGCTTAAGCCCTTCGTCAATAAAGCTGTGACGGTAACCCCTTGTGCGGAGGTAATCGCCTGCACCTGCCCATTGTCAGAGAGTATACTAGGTTGGCTGGATTTCCAGGTCACTTCTACTCTACCGCCCATCAGAACGGTTGGCAGAGTTATGTCCTTGGTTACAATCGTCGTCGGAAAGGACAAATATTTATCTCTGGCAAGCTTCACGATCTCTTCATCTGTCAACGAATCGCACATGACCTCAATGACTTCATCTGCCGACAAGCCTGCTTTATAAATTCGAAAGTCTGAAACGGAGCCCGCAAAGTCTACATCCGCTGCATGCTGGGAGCGACCGATGAAATTGTTGCTGTAGTTGGACGAGTCTGTAAACGTTTCGAACCATTTACGCAACTTGGCATAGTTACCGCTGGAAGTTTGACTGATGGAACCGTCCGCTACTACCTCACCATTGACATATACCACCGGACCCGCACTGCTTAATGTGCCGCCTTCCGTGCCGATCACAGACAGGGCTATGTGCATCCACTCATCCCTGACAAAACCTCTTCCCGGGTCTACGGACAAATCTGCCTCGGTGAAAAGGGTTCCGCGCAGATTCCGTGTCATGAACATATAGGGCCCTGTATGGGCTTTACCAAAGTCAAAGACACGTTCCCACATATCTGTGAATCTGCCGAAGTTGACCCAAGCAGTAACCGTCACACCGGTGTTATCGCTTACATCTTTGAATAGATCGGAAGGAAGCTGGATATACGATGTACCGTTGGGGCCTCCCTCAAGCGTCAAAGCTGCTCTACCGGTAGCATGGGAAATCGTAGGTGTTACTGTGCCTGAAGCAACCCCATCGTTACCTTGCCCTGAGCTATCTTTGCCGACGTTCTCTGCATCATCAAACTTGTAACGCGCAATGATTTGATCTTGGAATTTGGTCATCTTCGTTGCTCCTATACCTATAGTTTATTAATGTAATAACTAATTAGTTAATATAAATGCATACTATATAGCTATAGTACCTTATCCTGAGTACCTTTTTCAATCCAATAAATCGGATTTATGAAGAAAATCCTTGAACGAACTACATAAAAAGGCAGCCATCACAGAAGATACTCTGCGACAACTGCCTTTTGGCTTACAGGATTACTTGGCCTAGTCGGAACTTTTCCGAAATAAAGAAGCTTGGTCGTAGCTATGGTTATCCGTTCAATTTTTGTCCACAATTCGGACAGAAGTTAGCTCCTTCGTTTTTTGTACCGCAATTCGGACAAAAATTGGGCTTTTTACCGTCTCCAGATGGAGAGGGGGCAGCAGGTGTAGGCTGAGTCTCAGCCGAAGGCTTTGGGTTCGGGTTTAAATTTTTCATCATTTCATTTGCTATATTCATCCCCATCATCATACTCGCCATATCCGAAGCTGCACCGCCGCCTTTTACATTACCCGATGCAATCCCGTCCGTCATCGTCACTTGTTGGTACTTTTGCAGATTACCGATCATTTCATGAGAAGCTGTCTTCGTAATCATATCTTGGATTTCTTGAGGATAATTGAAGCTCATCACATGAAAGCCAGTAATCGTCATACCATTGTCCATCACTTGCATATCCAGATCTTCTTGAATACCTTTTGAAATGTCAGAAGCATTCGCCTGCAGATTGAACATGTCCTTTCCTTCTCTGCTGATCCACTTCATCAATAACTGATCCAACACCGAAGTAATCCGTATTTTCACATCCTCAACGAGATAACTGTCCTTCACTCCGGCAATCTTATCGATGAGCGTAACATAATCGTTCACTTTAAAATTAAATGTGCCATTGGCACGGATCGGCATACCGCCTGGCAGCTGGGGGGTCGGGATCAGCACTGGATTCTGCGTCCCCCATTTGACCGTAAACTCCTTCGTATTAACGAATAAGACCTCTACCCTCATGCCGCTGTTAAAACCAAATTTAAACCCTTTTAAGGTGGATAGAAATGGAATAATGTCAGAGTCCATGTTATACGACCCTTCATTCTCAAAAATACCCTCTATCTTGCCGTTATTTACAAAAATCGCATCTTGACCGGAGCGGATGATTAATTTACTGCCTTTTTTAATTTCACGATTGCTCCACTTCCAGAAAATCATATCATCTCTAAATTCTTCCCATTCTACAACATTTGCAAATTGATTTCTGAAGAACCCCATACTGTATCCATCCTTTCAGTTTAGGATTTTGCAAAATTCGATTCCAGTCGCTCCAAAGTGCAATATATAGACGAACTAGACCATTTCGATCTATATATTATTTATTGAAAGTCGCTTATTGGATTTTTACAAAATCCTCAGTTAAAATGATCCTCTGCTGCCGCTATGCGAATGACCGCCGCTGGTAGTTCCGCCACCACCGCCTGAGCTGCTGCTACTGCTGCTCTTTTCAATCTTCCGCTTCGTTGTCGTTGTGTGAAGGTACAGATCTCGATGCTCCAGAACTCCTGAAGCGTTCGCATCCTCGTAGGTCTGTCGATTTACCGTAACCCGACCGCCAGAATTGGAAACCATTTTACCCACGATCATCGCCGCCAATCCCAGTGCAACCGCCAAATGAAGCCAGCCTTTAAAAAATATGCTGTCTGGATTCACCCCTGGACGGATGGCCAAATATTTGTGCGCGCTTAGAATATACTTTTGAAATGCCAGCCCATAGTTGCCGTTCGTCAAATCCGGGCTAATCTCATGGCGTATTTTAGTAAGCCTGTCATCATCCAGATACCGTTCTGCCTTATAAAATCCGGCCAAGTACACCTCTCTATTTCTCATATCCATCGTTAAAATGACCGCGTTCCCATGAGATCTGTCATACCCAGGGCCATGGTCATCATAAAAGTCCTGCGTCATTTTCATAACATCCATATTGTCGGGATTAAGGGTAGTATAAATAATAATGTCCGTTTCTCTTTCCGCTCCGTATTGATTAGCCATAGCGTTCAACACATCATACTCTTCCTGATTGAGCAGACCCGCTTCATCATAAATCAATGGCTTCATTTCTATCGTTGCTGGTTCGCCCTTCATTTCCATAGGAAGCGCCAGAAAAACAGCAAAGAACAACAAAACGGCTATAATCGCTCTATGCTTTTTCAATAGAATTCCCCTCCCATCATCAGCCAAGTGATTAATCTTAATGAGAAGAGAGTAATGCCGAAAATGCCTGCAAACCAAGCTGTTACTTTGAACTTACTGATCGGAGGCTTACCGACTACCTTGCCCGTCTGTCCGTTCATAGCAAACGTATGCTCCAATTGATTGTAGTCATAGTGTATGACCCATACCGGGAGCAGAACATAATCCGCTTGTTTTAATGTAGTATCAATTTGCTTTTCCGTATAACTCACGGACGTATACTCTGACACCGTAGAATGAATATAAGCATCAATATATTCCTTCACTTTCTCTTTAACTCGCGGGAAGAGTTCTTCTTCGTTATAACTGTACTTCTCCGCAATATAACCTGCTAGATATGGCGTTTTAAAGGGTTTTAGCTGATCGTATGGAAAAGGCTCCAATTTATCCATCAGCTCGTCGTTCATTTTCTCCGCAGCATCAATCGGAACCTTTACATAATTCAAACGGATTTTCCGATATACATCAAAATGCTTCGTTTCCGTATATTCGTAGTCTCCGCTCGTATAGGTTCTCACTTGGGTACCTTCACCTTGAACCTCAATTTTATTATGTAATTCATATAACCAGAAGGGCACATACATCCCGGTTATTCCCTTGATTCGGTCTGCTATCATGAACCGATTCGGCGTCAGACGGCCGTTCTTGCACCATTTTTTGAAAGCAACTATGGCCTCTTCCTTACTGATTGAAAAAGGAATAACCTGCGTCGGAGCCAGCTTCCCGGTCAGTCGGTCTCCAAGAACCACGGCAGAACCACAAAAACTGCACACCGTTGCACTCGTCTCCACTTCGGTCATAATCACTGCTCCGCAGTTATTACAATAATACTCATGGGCCTCATCTTCTGAAAAAATACGATTTATCAGAGGATCAGGAATAGATTCAATATTGTCCTCTCTTCCGCAACTATGACAGGATAACCTCCCTGTCTCACTGTCAAAGACCATGCCGCTGCCGCAGTTGGGGCATTTGTATTCGATAACCGGCATCTGCTCACCTCTTCATGTAGATACTGTTATGATTCCTTAGGGTTGATTTTTTCTTTGATTGCAGCCAATTCATCTTCTGTATTCGTACTCTTCTCGTATTGTGCAAATAAGGCATCCATGTCGTCCTTCGTTCCTGCCCGAAGCTCGGCTATAGCCATCGCTTCATCATACGCTCTGTTCACCTGCTCTTCCATAACTTCGAAAGCAGAATTCTTGCTGCCCATAGAGTTCAAGGCTTGCTGTGCTTTGGCAACCGCCATCTTCCCTTTAAGTTCAGCGTGCCGCGCTTCTAGTTGCCCCATATCGGACACCAACTTCTCCTGCATTTGTTTCATATTTACGGCGTTTGTCGAAGCTACATCATAGGATGTTTGTAATTGTTCCAATTTCTCCGCCTGCAAACCTTTCCTCTCCAGAAACTTTCGAGCTTCCTCTTCATTACCAGTTTCCACAGACTTACTGGCATAATGCTGGAGCTTTTTGATTTCGGCTTTGCATTCATCCAATGCTCTTTTCGTCCTTCTCTCATCAGCCAACACTGAAGCCGTCTCCGCTTTCACCTTGCCTAGATCACTGTTCAAATTCCGCATATAATCGTCAATGGTCTTCTCCGGATCTCCCACCTTATCCACTAAGGCGTTAATATTCATTTTCATAATATCCCTAAACCTCGACAAAATTCCCATGATGACCTCCTTCGAAAGGACTACATTCCACCATATCATACATCAAATCCGGTAAAAAATGTTCATCATAGCTCTATATACTGGCCCACTGATCACTTTCGGATGTGTGTTCGTTTTATTATAAAAGCAAAGGGTCCAAAAACCCGCGACAGATTTTTGAACCCCTTTATTTTATTGTTCCTGATTATAGTTCTTCATAGGACTTGGGGTCCTGCCCCCATATCCGTCCATCCTCACTGCTAAATGCCGAAATCACGTTCATTTCCTCTGGAGACAACTCAAAATCAAAAATATCTAGATTCTCCGTTTGGTGTTTTACAGAAGAGGCCTTAGGGATCGGGATTGCTCCAAGTTGGATATGCCAACGTAAAATCGCTTGTGTAGTCGTTTTACCATGAGCAGCAGCAATTTTCCCAATCTCTTCATTCTCCAGCATGCTGTGACCGCGACCCAAGGGGCTCCATGATTCCGTCACGATGCCCTGTTCAGCATCTTTTGCACGCTGATGTTCCTGATTAAATAATGGATGCAATTCAACTTGATTTAAGCTCGGCGTGACACCTGTTTCCCGAATTAAACGTTCATTATGCTCGGGCAAGAAATTGCAGACCCCAATGGAACGGATATAGCCCCTTTTCTTTGCCTCAATCAACGCCTGCCAGGCTTCAACATATCGATCAATTTGGGGATTCGGCCAATGGATCAGATAAAGATCATAATAGTCCAGTCCTCCTCTATATAATGACTCTTCGATCGTTACAATGGCTTCTTGGTAAGCATGTCGGCGACCCGGTAGTTTGGAGCAAATCAACAATTCTTCTCTGGGCACAGAGCTCTGCTGGACCGCTTTCCCAACAGCACCCTCATTTTCATAGTTGAACGCTGTGTCGATCAGACGGTAACCTGCATCAATCGCGCTGGTAATCGCCCTCACTCCGTCTGCACCCTTCAATCCAGCTGTCCCAAATCCAATGACGGGCACTTTAACGCCATCATTCAATACCTTCTCCGGAATTTGTTGGTTCATATTACAGCCTCCTTTACTATTCTCATAAACGTAACACCTCTTCAAAGCTCCGGCAAAATATAGCAATCCAATACAATACATTCCGTTCCCTATATATGTATATACCCACTAGCTCGTAACTTCCCTACCAAGTTCTCTGTGTGCTAAATCAAAAAGCGCCTGATCCCCATTGAAATCATACTTGAAGTCAAGGGGTCAGGCACTTGTATACCACTACCAAATCATATAATCCACTTCATGCTGAATTGCTTGGTTGTCCAACACAAAGTTGAAGCGTCTTTATTTTTATTTCAAGCCTTTCCATACCCAGTTCTCTACCTCAGGTAAGTCAATGCCTTCTTCGCGAATGAATTGATGATGTTTCTTAATCGTAGCATCCATTTCATCCACAATATTCGTGTACTTGCTAGCGTCAGGTAAATTTAGAACAGCTTCCTTCACTAAGTCAAAACGATCCATTTGATTCAATACACGCATATCAAATGGTGTCGTAATATCTCCGTTCTCACGGTAACCATGCACGTGCAAGTTATGATTGTGACGATCAAAGAACAGATCTTTGATCAGACCTTCGTAACCATGGAAAGCGAAAACAACTGGCTTGTCTTTTGTGAAAAAATGATCAAACTCGGCGTCGGATAATCCACGCGGGTCTAGTTTTTGACTTCTCAGTTTCAGCAAATCTACTACGTTGATGTACCGAATCTTCAAGTCAGGCAGTTTTTCATGCAAAATGGAAATCGCAGCTAAACTTTCAATCGTTGGCTCTGTACCCGCAGAAGCAATGACAAGGTCAGGTTCTCCACCTTGATCTGTACTTGCCCAGTCAATAATCTTCAACCCTTTATCCACCAATTCCTTCGCTTCATCAGCAGTAAACCATTGTGGACGTGGGTGTTTAGACGAAACAATCAAATTGATCTTTTGACGGTCGTTTAAAATGGTGTCGAAAACAGCCAACAATGAATTGGCATCCGCTGGCAGATACTCCCGAATAAATTCTGGTTTTTTATCAGCCAAATGACCTAACAAACCTGGATCTTGGTGTGTATACCCATTATGATCCTGTTGGAACACTGTTGAAGTTGCTACGACATTCAGTGATGGGATATCTGCACGCCATCCTTGATCCGTTGCTTTACGCAGCCACTTAAAGTGCTGGGTGATCATCGAGTCAACCACACGCAGGAAGGCTTCGTAACTTGCAAAGAAACCATGGCGACCTGTTAATACATAACCTTCCAGCAATCCTTCAGCTTGGTGTTCGGATAATTGAGAATCAATTACGCGGCCATAGGATGATAAGAATTCATCATTAGGTTCAATAATTTGGTCCATCCATTGGCGTTTGGTTACTTCAAAAACAGGAGCCAAGCGATTAGACATCGTTTCATCCGGTCCGAAGATTCTGAAATTACGATTTTCTTCATTTAAAAGAACCACATCTTTAACGTATTTCCCTAAAACCGACATATCTTGCGCAATCACTTTACCAGGTACGGAATTATCCAGCGTATAGTTACGGAAATCCGGTAATTTCAAGTCTTTAATGAGGTTACCCGCATTCGCAGCAGGGTTCATTCCCATACGTTTATCGCCTGTAGGCAGAATTTCAGCAAGCTCAGAGTTTAAACGACCGTTTTCGTCGAACAATTCCTCTGGTCTATAGCTATTCAGCCATTCTAACAAAGCAGGTGCGTGCTGCATATTTTTTTGATCAACCGGAATTGGAACCTGATGGGCACGGAATGAATTTTCATTCGGCACGTTGTCCCATTCCTTCGGACCCGTCCAGCCTTTAGGTGAACGGAATACAATCATCGGCCAAGCCGGACGAGTAAGATCATTATTTTCACGCGCATTCTTTTGAATAGCTTCAATCTTCTCGATGGCCGTATCCAATACTTTCGCCATTTCTGGATGCATGTGATCCGGATTTTCACCTTCAACAAAGAACGGCTCCCAACCTAAACCTTTAAAGTATGAGGTCAATTCTTCTTTTGATTGACGAGACATAATCGTTGGATTACTAATCTTAAAGCCATTCAAGTGCAAGATTGGCAGCACTGCACCATCCGTGATGGGGTTGATAAATCGGTTAGAGAACCACGAAGCGGCTAATGGGCCAGTTTCAGCTTCGCCATCACCAATAACAACAGCCGAAATCAGATCAGGATTATCCAAAATGGCACCTACACCATGAGAAAGAGAGTAGCCTAATTCTCCACCTTCATGGATAGATCCAGGTGTTTCAGGAGCAGCATGTGAAGCAATACCGCCAGGGAAAGAGAATTGTTTGAACAATTTCTTCATGCCTGGGATATCTTGCGTAATTTGCGGATAGATTTCAGTGTAACTTCCATCCAGATAAGAATTTGAAACCATAACCTGGCCGCCGTGACCAGGACCTTCAATGTAAAGCATGCTCAAATCATATTTATTAATAACACGATTTAGATGTGCATAAATAAAGTTTTGACCCGGAATTGTGCCCCAGTGTCCAATAGGCTTAACCTTCACATCTGAATCTTTTAAAGGCTCTCTCAACAAAGGATTATCTTTTAAATAAAGCTGACCTACCGAAATGTAGTTCGTTGCACGCCAATATGCATCAAGTTTTTTCAAATATGTTTTAGATGAATAATCTGCTAACACGGGTGATAACGACATGGTGTCCACTCCCTAAGTAGTTTTGTTTGTAATTTATTTCCGGAAATTTCATCTACATGTCCATCATAACGCTACGCCAATTTAATTCAACCTTTTTCACAAGTGATACGGTCCAATTTTGTGAAATTTTGAACATACTATGAAATATAAATTAAAAAGACAGTAAAAAAGCTCTTACATTAATATATATAGAAGTATAAACCAATAAAATTTGTTATAAACGAAGCTATCGCAGGCTCCAACCCTTTTCTAAAAACCATAAAAAAAAGACTGGAGAATTCTCCAGTCTTATCATTAGTGAACCGATACAAAGGTATTAAATTTTAAATATTTGTAATGAAATCGCATATGAGAAAACTCAAATGGCGTACCGTTATCTAAAAAGAACACACCTTCCATAATACCTACAGGCTCATTTTCATTTAAATGTAGTAGCTTTTGATCATTCTCTTGAGACGGTTCTGCAAAAATGGATAAAAAAGATTTGGTGACGGCCAAGTTCCGCGAGTCTTCCAAATAATTAAAAATAGATCCCTCGATAATGGTCTGATTTAAATTCTGGACGATTTTAATGGGGATATAGCCTGTTTCAATCATAAAAGGATCATCATCAAATAGACGTAAGCGGACAATTTTGTAAACAAAATCATGAGTCTCCAAGAACAAATCACGCTGTAATTCTTCGGTTGGCGGAATGACCTCAAAACTTAATACTTTGATTTTAGGCTTTTTACCATGCATTTGAAAATTATCAGTGACCCCTAGATTAGAGCCTTCGTAGTTAAAGATAGATTCATTTCTTATGTATAATGGATTAATAAATGTCCCGGAACCTTGTTTTTTGAAAATAATTCCGACATTCTCCATTTTAGTCAGAGCACGTTTAATTGAACTACGACTAACCTGGTAAGTCTCACTAAGACTACGTTCATCTGGCAATCTCATATCTGCAAACTTTCCCGCAAAGATTTTCATCTTGAGATCGTCAATAATTTGCTTATAGACAAATTGTGTCATATAGTACTCCTCTTTCAGGTCTTCTATAACTCCATATAGTTTACCATAACTTGCCCATTTCATCTCGTGTTTGTTTCTGTATGCTGAGTGGACTTTCAACCGAATAGGAAGCGTCCTCGCTTTTACTTTACATCTCTATGCATAATACCATGATTACACATACATAACACCACGGAACGTATCTACAAAACAGCAGAAAATACAGCCCCCCCACCTTAATAACATCGGTAATAAGACCAAGCCTGTTTCGAACCTTGAGGGATGTTTGACTAGACCAGGCTAAAATCCTTGAATACATTGTTATTATTTATCTTGTTCATACGTTCACTAATAAGAATGGTGGGGGGGAGATCATATTGGCTATCCGCTACAGCGTCATCATTCCAACCTATAATCGAGTCCAGCAATTGTTGCTTACACTCGCTTCATTTGAGACACAAACCTATCCAAAGCAACTATTCGAAGTCATTGTAGCTGATGACGGTTCTACAGATGGAACGAAAGAAATGGTCGAAGGCTTCAAAGCATCCTATCCTCTTATCTATGTGTCACATCAGGAACAACGCGGTCGATCTGCCGTTCGAAATTTGGGACTGCGCCGTGCAAAAGGGCTATACATCATCTTCTGCGACGCTGACTTTGTAGTATTACCGGAATTTATTAGGATCGTGAGCCGTTATCACCGTAAATATCCCAAGTCCGTGCTTTCAGGCATTCCTCACTCGTGGGACGATGCTTTTACCCATTATTACCCTGACTTTTCTCCTGAAGAAAAAGAACAATGTCGCAACATACTTACGCAGTCCAACTTATGGAATGCTGACTATGAAGCAGCGAACGAAATTACTCCGATCATAACCCCAGAAGATATCCTTCACCAAACGGGTGCACTGTCTAAAGTAGTTAGTCCCACAAGGGTTCCTCCCCATACGCAGAAACAATTTGCCTCAACGGACGTAGCCCCCTGGATGCTGCTGGTTACTCGTTGTGTAGCCATCAGACGCAGTCACTTGATTCGTATTGGAGGTTTTAATGAACGGTTTGTGCTGTATGGACTCGAGGACTGGGACCTTGGCTATAGACTGCATCGCTTGAAAATCCCTTTTTATTGCATCAAAGAGGTAGTCGGATATCATCAGGAACATCCAACCTATCTCAGAGGTAACGTGTTAAATACGGAAAATCTGAGAATCATGTATGAAACCTACGGATTCAATGACTCCTCGTTAAATTTATTCGCCCTTATCCCTCCATCCGAGGATTTTGAGACCTACAAAAATACATTGCGGGTATTGCGCAGGGGATTCCGTTCAAAGTTAACACGCTCATCAGCACTGTTATTAAGAAGAACACTACGCATTGCAGCCAAGCAGTTCTACGATCAAAGCCATACTCATGCATACAAAAAATCATTACACTTGATAAAAAAGAAAGCAGCGAACCGGAAAAGTCGAGTCGCTCATGTGTTACGAGAAATGCTAGTGAAGTCTGAAAAGCTGGTGGAGTAGCAAAAGGCGGAAGGCCACGAAACACATGAATTTTTCCCGTAATAAAAAGACTCCTCCATCTGAGAGCAGGCCAAACTCGGCAAGCTGTCTTATGGAAGAGTCATATGCAACTTTTTCTTACTTTTGTTTTTCCGTTAATGTTCTCACTTTAATAGGATGCAGATTCGCCTCGATTTGAGCCCGCTGCGGTTCATACCACTCTGGCAGCATTAATTTCTGCCCCAAAGATTCAGCAGGTTCATTATTAGCAAATCCCGGTGGATCTGTAGCAATTTCAAATAGGATGCCGCCCGCTTCTCTGAAATATATCGCATTAAAATATTGGCGGTCTATGATTGGAGTCGGCTGATATCCATAATGCTGGACTGCGCTTCTCCATTCTTCATGTTGTTCAAAATCTTTTGCACGCCACGCAATGTGATGTACCGTGCCTGCTCCACCAAAGCCTAAACCCATTTTGGCGAGCGGAACATCTACGATGTTGCCGATTTCTCCTACGGACTGATAACGGGCATATTCTGCGTCTTCAGCGATTTTCGTAAATCCGAGTATGCTCTCCAATGCATCCATCGTCCTCTGTGGATTGACGCTAAATAGCACGGCACCTCCAAATCCCTTAATTGCTTTATCAGCCGGAATACCACCGTAAGACCAAGTACTATTCGCTCCCTCTTCACGTTCGACAAGCTCAAGGCGTAAACCCTCATTATCCTCGAATTGAAGATATTGTTCAGAAAAACGGCTCGTTTTTGTAACTTGAATATCAAAGCTTTCCAAACGATGCTGCCAAAAATCAAGTGAACCTGGGGGTACCACATACGAGGTTATGCCCACCTGGCCTCCTCCGATTCGTCCTTTGGGCGTTCCTGGTGCAGGGAAAAATGTAATGATCGTTCCAGGACTTCCTGCCTCGTTACCAAAGTACAAGTGGTAAACCTCAGGAGCATCGAAGTTGATTGTTTTCTTCACTAACCGAAGCCCCAGGACGCCGGCATAGAAGTCGACATTTTTTTGCGGATTACCGGCAAAAGCTGTAATATGATGGATACCTGTAGTTTGCAGTGACATATGAAACCCTCCTTTAATCGTAGGAACCTTTGTTTTTTGTCGTTGATGATTTTTAATGACCTAAATATCATGTTTTATCTAAGTAATGCATCGATGGAATATGAACCTGCCCCTGTCAACGCAATACCGATTACAACTGCAATAAGAACTAACAGATATTCATAGCCATTAGCTGTTGCCCAGATCCCGTTTGGGCCATGTACTTTGAAAATTGCTCCGAGCATAGTCACCGTAATCAACAATGCAGCCAGTGGAGTGAGTAGTCCTACAGCAAATAGAGCTCCTCCCAACAATTCCATCAACCCAGCAGACACTGCCATGAATACTCCAGGCTTAATGCCTATCGATTCCATCCAACCGCCAGTACCTTTTGGACCATAGCCACCAAACCAGCCAAAAAGTTTCTGTGCTCCGTGCCCCACCAATAACAATCCAACCACCAAACGTATCAGTAACAATCCACTTGCCAACATAAAAATCACTCTCCATATTATATTTTTGTTTAAAGATTATCAAATTAGAGATATTAGATGAAACCAAATCTATTGTTTAGCGATTCGGGCCTGTTCTTTTCTAAGTTTTTCAGGAGTAACATCATCTCCATTCGGATCATAAATCGTAGCATTCAAGAGAATGCTTTGTACAGAACCCCGAAAGATTTGAAGGTATTCTTTGCGAAGATCCGTTTGTTCCGTTTTTTCAATTTCAGTTAATCCGACTTCCTTTGCTTTTTTTGCGAGCTGATTAATTCTTTCTAAAATGGTGATCATGTGTATACCTCCCTATTCAAAATTTTCTGATTGTTTTTATCTTTAATTTATTTATCTTGATATAAAGATATAATACTTTTCTATCCGTGTCAATACTTTTTCGAAAAGAAAAGAAGCTGAATGCTTGAGTTGCTTTTAAAGGTGAAAGAAAAAACAGCCGAAACACTTAGAGACACCTTCAAGCTACAAGTTGTGTAAAACCTCTTCAACTCAATTACTAGAGCCATAATAAAAAGCCACCAACCAGAATCACTGGCTGATGGCTTTCTTGTCTTACTCAAATGGAGGCGAGGGGAGTCGAACCCCTGTTACGGTTTCCCCAAAACCTTATTCTACAAGGCTTTTCGGGAGTTAGTTGCTATGAAGTGCCATTCTTATTATCTAAAATTGTTGTATATTTTGAACTCGTCTACAGTCTACCCCCCAAAAAAACAGGGTATTTGGTCAAAATATTGTACGTTTTAGCCTGTCCCAAGTATAATCCCCCATGTTATTCTGCAACCACTGTCTTTACTTAACAGAATTATAATACGCTGTTTCATACCTTGATAATGCATCTTTAATCAATCCATGGAATTCGTAATCATAATACCATAACGTTCTCCATACTCTGAATAATGTATAATGCCTTTTTCCTTTTCTTCTTTATGTAAAATTGAAGTACTAAAGATATGGATTAAATATCCTTATGTATATTAATAGGCAATGTCTTATATATCTCTTTAAAACGAGGTATTATAATGTTCCTAAATTCATAGATATTTTCATAATCTCTTTGTGTCATTTCAATTACTTTAGATACACGAATGGTTTCCTGAATCTTTATAATAATTCATGCCTTTCGGTGCTTTCCAAATAAGTTGGATTTCCAAATGATTAGCTCCCATTAATATCAGGCTATAATGTAGGGGGGCATTCCCCTACCGGGTTGGTCCCCTCTTCGGGGCCATCTTCTTTCCCCTTGCCCTCTCTACTTCTCTTCTATCCGTCCTCTGTCGCTCTCGTCTCTCGCTCCGATCAACCCCTTTTTAACCCCTTTCTTGTCTGTGTGTTGCCCCTTCCGGGACGGGTGGATCTTTTGGCCTTCCGGCGTCCCCCTTCGCTCTCGCTTCTCTATTTCTATTATCTCCTCCGCCCGCCCATCCTTTATTCCCATGTTAGTTCTTTTATATTTTATAAATATACTTAATTTATCCTTAGATATTATATTAATAGAATGTAGAGAAATGAATAAAATATCATTAGTTATCATTAAGCAAATTCTTGAAGAATTGCAAGGAAAAAATAGAGGAATATTGCTGAATTAAAGAAAAGGCCATGGAGATGGAACAGATATTCGACATGAAAATTCGAAAAGCGAAAGAGGTTGAAGTTGTGACATTTGTTTCCTATCTACTGCTGCTTGTTTTTATTATTTCTTAATTCACTATTCAAATTAAGAAGAATTCCTATTATTATCGATCCATAGAAGTAAAGCGCACTAGCGTTTGGTCCTTCAAAAATATTAATACCCATTGCTCCAAAAATCCAAGACAGTACCCATACAGCAACGAAGGTGCCAATAATATAGAATGCAATCATAATCGTTCTCCCTTCAATTCATGATTATCCTTATATAATAAAACAAATTAAAGGATGAAGATATGTTTAGCTCGTAATAATAAATCCTCCAACCATTCTATGAATGATTGGGGGATTTATTCGCTATGATTCTAAAAACATTTAAATTGTAAAATTAAATCGACCAGTATAGTCGGTTTTGCCAATTCCGCCAAAGGAGACAACTCCAAAGCCTAAATTAACCTCTGTATCGTTTCCAGGCAGGTTTCTATGTGAATATCCTACTGCAATTGCGGTATTAATCCCTTGGGAAGAAGTTGCATATCTTAATTCTTGACGTCCCCAGCCACTTTGAACTGTAGTACTTCCGCCAGCTTTCATATCTACAAACCAAGCAGTACCGCTGACTTCTTCTTTATCAACTGGACTCGAATAAGTATTCCCTCCCGCAGTATGTTGTCCATTTGGAGTACCTGTAGGAGTGGCATTGGACTGCCAAGCCATCGCTAAATTATCTGTGTAAAAATTAAACGGACTGCTAGTCCATCTATAAGTAGCATAAACTTGATAAATTCTTTCTCTTCCGTTGTTAGATGTGCCTGAGTACACAGCATAACCGGAAATATTAGGAGTCGCACTTGCAGCAAGCTGATTAGTAGCAGCTTGGTCAGTTACTACATTTCCCTCTTCATCAGTAATGGTAACAGTAGTGTCCACTTCTTGAGCAGCTACCTTTTTGCCGTCTTTAGAAGAAATATCTCTTTTCATCTCAATTGGCAAAGTAGAAATTTCGGTTGTTTCAAATCCCATTTCTTGCAAGTGCTCATCAAGTGTACTCTCGCTAACAGATGAGGCATCGGATAATGCAGGAATAATCCCTTGATCTACTTCATTGCTTGCTTGAGCGCCCACTGACGTTAATAAACTAAAAAACATAAATAGCGACAATAATCCCGAAAATACACTTTTTTTATTCAATGATTAATCCTCCTTGAATTTTTTGAAAACTCTTACATGTTTCGAAATTATAGTAACAGGGAACAGCTTGGGCATACGGCCAACATATCGATGTAGGACAAAAAATGAAAAATACGACACGCAGATTGCAACAGTTCCAATTTTCTAGTTTCTTCTTTATTCAACAGAAGAATATCACCTTGTCAGCATTCGTATCACCATCCCTTATATTTGTTTTACTACCTTACAAACGTATCATATATAAGGTATCTTTTGTATGTTTTTTTGAATAAAATGTAAATTTATACTAAAGTATCATACTACCACATTTATCCTTTCGCTTATAAATTTTCACTCACCCAAGGCATATTTTCCTATATTTAATAAAATAAGGATCATATAATTTGAAGGAGTGAACACGTTGAGCGATGCGTTAATGGCAAGAAATTTAGACAGTTTGGGGAGAATTGTGATCCCTATAGAAATAAGAAGGAGACTTGGTATTAACAAGGACACGCCAATGGAGTTTTTCATTACGGAGGATTCCATCATCATGTGTCGAGTAGGTAACGAATCATGTCTTCTATGTGGGGAAACCAAGCAATTGATTCAGCATAAAAATTCTTATGTATGTATCTACTGTGCAAATAGCCTCAAAGGTAGTCCAATCCCAGAAAATCAGCTACCTTCTACGACAGAAGATATTCAAAATTTATCTGATGCACATATGGTTAAGTTATTGCTAGATCTTATGAAACAGTATCCTCGTGCCTCTATGAAAACCTATGCCAAATTGCTAAAAATCTCACCAACTTATGCATATTTTCTTAAAAATAAGTCGGAGGAGTAATGTCATCACTTAAATAATGTACTACATAAAAGGCGAGTAGAGCCCCCAAAGATTACTCGCCTAAATCCGCTGCATTCAAACAGTCGGATTTTTTTTACGGTTATAATAAGTATATTGATATTGATTGATAAGTTCGTCCAGAACCATTGATTGTTTGAGTACGCTAGCGTGACCAAAGCCATATTTATTTTGAAGATCATGCAGTTTTTTTCTAGCTGTTTCTACATGGTGACTCAAAATGTTGTCGGTTTGCATCACAATTCCTCCCTTGTACTCTTATTTTAGGGAGTCATGTGGTAACCATTGAAAAGTATATGTTTGGTAAAAACTATATTAAAAAGAAAAAGACCCACTCTTAGAGTAGGTCTTATTTTCAAGCTGGATTTATTAAATTTCGCCGTGATGCGCTGGAGAAATTTCTCCATTACCACTGCCTGGAGGTATAGGAACAATCACAATAGCTACTGCTATGATACTTGCTACCATCAGTGCCAAAATCTTTTTACTCTTCATCTTCGTCCACCTCTTTAATTAAATTTTTGTAAGCTTCATTTATCTCTGAGGAAGCATGTTTCCCATACTCCTCAAACAATTTTACAATTTTAATTATATACGATTTATTATTGATTAATGTAGATTTTTCCAAACAACTTAATAAAAATTTAAAGCCATCAGTAAATCTTCCTTTGGTCAAATAATAAACTGATAATTCCTTTGAAAAATGTATAAAACGACCGTTAATGAATCGCTGACTATATCTGCCTTCATTTACCTGTTGTTCCATGTATGATGTTATTTCAGAATCAAATTTCTGAAGCACTTCATCTACATTAATATTATATTGGTTAGCGGCTTCTATTATGATATCAAGGGCAGGAAGAATTTCGTCTTTTCTTTCAGAAAAGTAAGATACATAATCGGGAAGTACGCTTACTTCACCCGCGAGAATCCTATTTACAAATGTATTAGCGCCTGCCCACTCCTTAAATTGATTCTTCCATTTCACCGTCGTTTCGTCCGTTTCCTGTACCCAACTTAAATCAGCATATAATTGGATATGCTTAAAGCCCATCGCATAGTCTTTTTTAGCATCACAGACTTCTGCTTGAATTAAATGCGCAAATGCCCAGTACACAAATGCAGGATAGAATGATCTTTTATTGTTTTCATCACGATCAACATTATTGTTCTTACTAAATTTGTGTTGTACTTCAGCTTTGTATCCTAGCACTTTAGCGAATTTGTCAGCCTTATCCCATTTGCGCAACGAACGATATGTATTCACTAAAGCCTTTAATGCATCCAATTGGTTAGCCTCATCTAGACGATCCACGTAACATTCAAATTGAATGGCTGCTTCGTAGTTCTTTTGTTGGTCTTCTCCTTGCCTAGTGAGAAATAATCGGTAATGGCAAATGGACAAGCGCTCTGAATACTGTTTTTTCTCAGTTAGTGCCACGTTTTCATACAGTATAGCCGCCGCTTCATACAAGCGTTCTTCAAAAAAATGTTCAGCTAATTCGAATAACGGAATAGCATATCCTAATTTATCCAACAACATATCTACAACTTTCCGTATGCAATCCAATTTATTCAATTTTGCACAATTTTCCAAAAAGGGACTCATTCTTCGCCAGTTAGGTTCGGTATCGACCAAGTACTCAGAAATATACCAATCGTAATAATAACCCACGGGATGCCCCATTGCGTCGGTGAATCTATCCAATTGATAAACTGAGAGCTTGCGATTTCCATTGACGAAACCACTAATTGTACCGGGATTCATATCGGTAACCCTAGCTAAATCGCTTACACTTAATTCTTTGTCTTTCATATAGCTCAGCAGTTCTGCGAGTATCGTAGTTGTGTTGGACAAAATAAACCACTCCTTTTAGATCAACTAGGATATCATTCATTTTAAAACACAATTCTCACAATCAAATGCATATCAGCATTACTGGAATTAGTATACCATCTATTGGAATATTTTCATATGCACATCTAAAAAACTCTTTATATAGGCATAATGTTCTTATCTTCATAATTCTCCCCTCTTTTTTTGATATGGTCTACCTAAAAACCACAGTCCCTCCGGCTCTTTGGTTATCCCTATACTTCTTAAAACACAAGTGCGTAATCAGACTGTCTATTGTACCGTACATATGTTATTGATAAATGGTAAATAATGAAATGTCGTGTGTGTATGAGGTAAATCAAAAAAGGAGGATTTAGGAATGGCTGAAATTGAAAACACCTGTTTAGTGTAAAAGTTTTAGACGCAATAGTGCGTTTCGTTAAGATGTGTTAACATCAGAAGGCTGGGAAAGACTTCTTAGGTTGACTGAACTTCTGTATGCATGTGCCAAGTCAGAATATGATGAAACGCTTAACAACACAGATGAGAATTTACATAATAAAAAGTCAAAACAACCTCTAGCCTTTTACTATGGCTACAGCCACTTAATGCAATCGTGTTGCACATCTAAAGCAGCAAAATTATAGAGCAGATGGACATGCATTTGTCTCGCCTCCCTTTTGCCAGATACCCATATATCATTTACAAGAGTAAAAGCGTGTCTTGTGTAAATCTGCTACGATTGCTCCAATTCTCCTAAAACAAATGTTAAGCTAGACATTCGGCAGAGGGACGTATAGCTGACTGGGGCTATAGTTTCCTGCTATTGGCTTCCTTTAAATCTCAATCGGTCCACTTTAATACCAAATCGCTGATCATCGTCGCATCCAAAGCATAATTTTTTTACAAAACAGGGTTGTAGACATCATGTCTACAAATCCGAGTACAATTTGATCCTTAATAATTTCATGTCTACATTCGGTCTACATTTTAACTCAATAAAAAGCAAAAACCCGCTCAGTGAGCGGGTTTTTTAGATGGAGGCGAACCGTGGCTGTTCAAATCCACAATTCGCCGACGAATCTTGTTGAGACTGTTCGGAATAGTTGCCCAGAGTGAGGATGATTCTAAGGTCTCCGTATCATCATATAGAGCGAAATGAAAGAGAGGGGGGAAGTCGGCGAATCATAGATGTTCAAAACTGTAATTCCCCGACGGTTGATGCTGAGATAGTTCGAGAAGGTAGCGTACAGCCTCCTCACTTTCCTAAGGAAGTCCCTTCATATTTAAATCAAACGTAGCAGCATCCTAAATAAAGCGATATTTTTGCTGATCAACATACAAATGCGATTGATATCGGCCACACCGAATGTATGTAGTAATTCCAAAGAGGGTATCTAACGTCTTTGCGATATGAGTAGTGCCCTTTGGGGATAATATCTGCTTTTAAAAAAATATCGTAAATGTTTTGTAGATGGTAAATGCCAGGAGGGGACAAATTGTTGTCCATCAAACAGTAATTGCTTTATAACTTAATTGGATAATTCGTAAAAGTAACTCTCTTATAAGTTTTCAGTTCACATAGTTAGCGCTACAACTCAGCACAGGTCGATTTTATTAACTATTCACTTCCCCATAAACCTCATTCATCATATCTTCCATAATGACAGTCTTAAACTCTTCATTCTCCAGTATTTTCATAAAAAACTCCTGATTACTGCCCATACGATCGAGGACAAAATCCATAAATGATTTTTCGAATGCGAATTTGAAGTTCTCCTTTGTGTTGTTTAATGCTTTTTGGCGAATGTCTTCACTATTTAACATGTCTTCTTTCACTTGTTCACGTGACAAGTAATCTGTTTCAGTGAAGTTCGTACCAAATCGCTCATTTAACTTATCTAAAACACTCGACAGGCGTACTTTCTCATCTTCAGGTACACCACCAGCACCATGCTTCTGTGGCTCTAAGTCATATCCACCCGTTTCCTCAAGTACAATGCTGCCTTCGAATGCTTTTTGATTACGGTAGTATTCAAGTGCCACATCATCCGCTAAATAAACATCTTTATCACCAGCGCCACGTGGTAATTTGCGTAGCAAATAAGTTAAGTAAATATACAGCTTGTGTAAGTCTAAATCGATAAACGTTACAACTTGCAGCACAAAGCTATATGTACGTGTAAACTTTGTTGCAACTTGTTTAAATACAAGCTGTTCTTCTACCGAAAGTTTTTTGTAGCGTTCTACACCTTTATCCAAAACAGCATTTAGTTGTGTTTGGGCCTTTGTCGACTTCGTCACACCGCCCGTAACTTCAATCTCATTTACCTTTTGTATTTCTTCCTCAGTAAACACTTGATACGGCTCAATTTCAGACTGCATATCATACAGAATGTTCGGGTCAGTAATTTCAGATAGGCTTGTCAATTCATAATACGGCTGGAACGATGCTTGGATTTCTTCTGGATCGTTAATGAAATCTAATACAAATGTATCTTCCTTACCAGGGCATGTGCGATTTAAACGAGATAATGTTTGTACTGCTTTAATTCCACTTAATGGTTTATCTACGTACATCGTGTGCAACAGTGGCTCATCAAACCCTGTTTGATATTTCTCGGCTACAAGCAGCACTTTGTACTCATCTGAATTGAATTTTTCGGGTAACTCTCTTTCAGAAAAACCGTTCATGTCCGGTTCTGTATAACTAATTTCACCGTCTTTAACAGTACCAGAAAATGCGACAACCGTTCTTAAATCATTATAACCCATTTCTTCAATATACTTGTCAAACGCCAGTTTATAACGGACTGCGTGTAAACGGCTTGCTGTGACAACCATCGCTTTTGCACGTCCGCCAATTTTACGCTTTACGAAATGGCGATAATGCTCAATAATAATCTCTGTTTTTTGAGCAATGCTATGAGGATGCAGCGACACATATTGTGCAAGCTTTTTCGTCGCTTGTTTTTTCGATACCTCTGGATCATCCTCAACCGTCTTTGCAATTTTCCAGAACGTTTTATAAGTTGTGTAGTTTTCTAACACATTCAAAATAAAACCTTCTTCAATAGCCTGTCGCATTGTGTATTGATGGAATGCACGTGGCTTGCCATCTGCCCCAACTGTACCGAACTTTTCTAATGTTTTTGGTTTAGGTGTTGCTGTAAACGCAAAGAACGAAACGTTATCCTGCTTACCACTTTTTACAATTGCCTCGACAATTTTCTCATCGACATCATCTAAGTTTTCCTCAGCAAGACGGTCCTCCTCATAAGCGGCCTCTAACGTTTTGTCCGATAATACGTTTGTTAACGCAGTCGAAGCTTTACCACCTTGAGATGAGTGCGCTTCATCGATGATTACCGCATACTTTTTACGTTCTAGGCCAGCAACTTTCTCTAAAATGTACGGGAACTTCTGCAGCGTTGTAATGACGATACGTGTCTCATTATTAATAGCACGTGCTAATTGGTCTGAATCTTGATTAATTCGTTCTACCATCCCGGCCTTATGTTCTAACTGATACACAGCATCTTGCAACTGCTTATCTAACACTCGACGGTCCGTAATGACGATAACACTACTAAAAATCGGATTATTATCTTCATCATGCAACTTCGCTAAACGATGCGCTAACCACGAAATCGAGTTCGTTTTTCCAGAGCCTGCAGAATGCTGAATTAAATAGTTATGACCGATAAGCTTTTGTGTAACATCAGCTTCTAATTTACGTACAACATCCAACTGGTGGAAACGGGGGGAAATCAACATTTGACGCTCCCCAATCGTGTCACCATTTGAATCTTTAATGTCATCTTTCTTAATAAAAATGAAACGATACAGAATATCCAGCAAGCTATCCGGTGCCAAAATCTCATCCCATAAATAATGCGTACGATAATTGTCACCATATACTAACGGATTACCCTTTCCACCATTGTTACCTTTGTTAAATGGTAAGAAGTATGTTTTTCCTTTTTTAAGCTCCGTTGTCATAAATACTTCGTCTGGGTCTACTGCAAAGTAGACAACTACACGTTCGTTAAATTTAAACAATTGCTCACGTGGATCACGATCAAACTTTAACTGCTTCATCGCATGCTCAACCGTTTGATTGGTAAGCAGGTTTTTTAGCTCCATGACAACAAGAGGTAAACCGTTTAAAAACAACACCATATCCAAGCTGTTGTTATGCTTATCGCTATAATATACTTGACGAGCAACGTTAAAACGATTTTTCGTATATTGCTCATTTAATGTCTTATTCATATCCGTAGGTGGCTTGTTATAAGCAAGATGTAACGTCACACCACGGTCTTTAATCCCTTTGCGTAAACATTCAACTATGCCCTGACGGTGTAGTTGGTCTTTAATACGTTTTAATACTTCGTCTTTATAAGAAGGACCGTACGATTTCTCAAGTGTGCGCATACGTTTTTCCTGTGTATCTTCTAAAAATGCAAATAGCTCTTCTACGTCAATGGCATGTTGTTTGAAAGAAGTAGTTGCTTCTCCTTCTAACACACGCTTGTTATAGCCATTCGCAATTAACGCCGCTTCAATATTCGTTTCAAAGCCTTTTTCTGAAGTATCCACTGCCATCATAACTCACCTCACTTCATCAAGTTCCATATCACGCACATCAATTTTGCCCGTTACTGCTTCGTAGATTAGAGATTGGCGGTATTCTTTTAGTTTTTGAATTTGTAAAGCTGTATTGTTTATCAGATGCGAAATTTCTTCATCATATTTTATTAAATAGCTCAATAACTCCTTTTGTTCCTCCATTGGGGGATGGGGTATAATCAGCTTTAAAATAGTAGACACTGCTATTCCAGGCTGTGCTGCTGATATAGAATATTGATTTAAATTCATACTTTTCAATATATAATACAGCCAATTTACTTCTACTTTTTTGGTAGATACCACCACTGCATGTTCAGTTGCCCAAAACTTTCCTGAAACATATGTTGCTTGCCCACAGTTAGCCCCTTGACGACCAACTATCACATATTCACCATCATGAGTATAGTCTTCAGTATAACCTCGTAATTCGCCGCCACCATAAACTCTGTATTCACCAGATTCATTTATATTAACTGAATCAATGCTAGTACCACTTTTCATCTCACAAACAAACTTTAATTTAATTGTATTCCAACCTTCAGGAATCTCACCAATCCACTCAACACTTGAATCTTTCATTTTCACATTCGGATTTAAACCTTTTGTAACAGCTTCTGTGATAATTGATTGGCGTTGTTGTTCTAATAGTAATATTAGATTTTTTTTACGCTTTAATAAGCTTTCTATTTCAGCACATTTACCATCTAAATAATTTGCTATAATATTTTGCACTTCTTCACAAGGAATATTTGTTTCATAATTTTCTACCTCTGATCCTACAATACTAGGTAGAGCTGTTTGAGTCACTATTTGATTCCATGGAAATACCTCTAAAAGGTAATAAAAAAAACGTGGAGAATTACCTGAATAAATATCTGTATAATACATAGTGTCCACAGTCCAAAAATCACCTTGAACATATAAAGGTGTACCTATTGTCCCTTTTCTACCAAATAATACAGAGGGACCAGTAAAAAGTTTTTTATCGGTATACTTAAAAACTCCGCCCGAACCATAAACATCAATAGCATTATCATCACAGTTTACTTCATTAGTAATCTCCCTACCACTTTTCACTTTTAAATGATATTTTAATTTACTCTTTTTAAAGCCTAAACTCATCCCATCACCCTCTTCAACTGCTCAGCAATCTCCGCCTCCAACGCACGGATCTCATCCATAATTTCTGCCGAGCTACGTAATGCTGTGTACTTGTAGAACTGACGAGTAAACGGAATTTCGTATCCAATTTTAGTTTTCGTCTCATCAATCCATGCGTCTGGTACGTGTGGTAGTACTTCACGGGTGAAATAGTCATATATACTTTCTTTTAACGGTACATTTTCTGTATCACGTAAATCTGTATCTGGCTCAATGTCTGTTTTATTTTTCATACATACATCAGCAGTTTCGTCTTTTTCAGACAGCCCCGCTAAAATCGCTTTTAATACAGGCGCACCAATTGTAATACCTGCTTGTTTCAATGCATCTTTTAGTACTTTAGTGAACTCATCACGATTTTTATATACTTTATCGCTTGCTAACTTACGTAAAACATATAAAATTTGTGATTGAAGCTTTTTACCTTCCTCAATTTCAAAATGACCTGTATCGCCTTTTTTCTTCGATGTCGCTAAGTCGGCAAAACCTTTTTTTTCTACAACACATGCAAGGCGTTCTTCATTTACTTGGAAGTTTAAACGTAACGGGCGCTCAACCGTAATTTTTGCGAAGCCAAAGTCTTCATTATCAAAGATTTTTACGTATTCATTTGGCTGTGCATCACCATATAAACGAACGATTTCGTTAATTTGCTCTTCCGTAATTTCGTTTCGCTTACTCCCCATGCTCTTTTTCATCTTTTTCCAGAAATCTACTGCATTGATTAAACGCACTTTGCCTTTATGAAGTGGAGCTTTATTGTTCGTTAAGATCCAAATATACGTTGCAATACCTGTGTTGTAGAATAAATCGTTTGGTAATGCGACGATACCTTCTACTAAGTCATTCTCAAGTACATATTTACGAATTTCACTTTCTCCAGAACCTGCATCCCCTGTAAACAATGGTGAACCGTTCATGATAATTGCCAAACGAGAGCCTTGTGGATTTTCTGCTGTTACTGGTTTCATTTTTGACAATAAGTGCATCATGAATAATAGCTGACCGTCACTTGTACGAGGAGTACCTGGGCCGAAACGACCGTCAAAACCTAATTTATCATACTCATCTTTAATTGGCTTCTCAAATGATTTCCAGTCCACTCCGTATGGTGGATTTGTGATTAAGTAATCAAATTTATCATGTGGAAATTGATCGTTGGATAAAGTGTTTCCTAAACGAATATTGCGTGCATCCTCACCTTTGATCAGTAAGTCTGCCTTACAAATCGCATATGATTCAGGGTTAATTTCTTGACCGAAAAACTCTAAATGTGCTGTTGGGTTTTGGCTAAGCAAATATTCTTGTGCTACAGAACCCATGCCCCCAGTACCAGCTGCACAGTCATATAACGTTTGTGTTAAACCTGGCTTTGTTAAAATGCTCGCATCGTCATGTAGGAATAATAAATGCGTCATAAGGCGAATGACTTCACGTGGTGTGTAGTGATCCCCTGCCTCAGCGTTCTCATTGAAACGACGGATTAATTCTTCAAATACATAACCCATTTCAATGTTGGAAACTGTCTGTGGATGTAGATCAATTTCACTGAAACGTTTAATCGTCAAGTACAACAAGTTGTTCTGATCTAGCTTATCAATCTGGCGGTCAAAGTCGAAGTGCTCCATAATATCACGAGCAACCTTCGAGAAACCGTTAATATAATCACGTAAGTTATCAGCGATGTTATCTGAGTCCGTTAATAACTTGTTAAAATCATATTTACTTGTGTTGTGGAAGTTTTGCTTCGATACACGATTTAAAATCGGCTCACGAGCTTCTTCAGACATGCTAGCAAATTGTTCTGCTTTCGCTAATACTTCCTCTTTTGTGCTTTCTAGCACGCAGTCAAAACGGCGTAATACAGCTAACGGTAAAACAATTTTCCCATAGTCCTCTGGTTTATATGGTCCACGCAAAATCTCTGCGACTGACCAAATAAAACTTACTTTATCTTGAAAATTGATCATGTGTAATCTCCTCAACTGGTTAAAAATATTGAATTTTTTGAATGATATATTTAATTGAAGTATATTGAGCAATTTAGAGTATTTTATATGTAAAAAAGCTCAATAAAAAATAAATCGCTTTAATGAATTCTTTACATTTCGTTACTACATACAATTATAAGTGTTATACCAACAAAAAATAAGAGCTAAAATCAATCCAAGACACCCACGTGCAGAGACTAGAAAAGAAGACGTAAGTGCATATTAAAAAATCCACACCTATTTCAGGTGTGGATTTAACATATGGAGGCGAGGGGAGTCGAACCCCTGTCCGAAGATAACGACACATAAGCTTCTACGGGTGTAGTTACAGTTTTGATGTCACCCAGTCAAGCACAATATATGTTTAACTCTAAAGAATATGAGCTCACTCCAATATAACATTAGAGAAATTACTTATTCCCCACCAGTTAATTTTTTTATGATATCGCCTACTAATTTCGTACTGTTATTCTTAAAAGTAAATATTGAATTGATTTTTACAATAACCCCAAAAATCCGTTCAATTGTACCTTTATCTTTGTTGACTTCAAACTTCTCTTGATTCAGAATTAATTTTCCCAATGTAGTTGCAACACTATCAATGATGCCTTGTGATCCATATAATTTGTACTTCAATAAAGATTCTCTAAGATTGTTTAGTTGATAAATAATTATTTTCTCTAATTCATTATGTAATTTACTACTTATAATGAATTGTTCAAGTTCATTAATTTCTTTAAGTAAATCAACAATTTTACCATCCTCAATAACTGCTCCATTACTGTTTTCAGACAAATAGTCTGCACAATGCTCTAATGATAGCATTAAATTGTTGGAGAAATGATCATTAAACTTATCCATACCATTATTGCGGGCATTCGGGTTTGCATTAAAATATATTTTAGATAGACCGTCAAGAACATCACTAAGCGTGTCTTTATATTTTTGCAATCTTTTAGGATTTAATTGTTCAATTTCGTTGATTCCAATAGTACACATCTTGAATAGCTCAGCATAATTATTGAGGATCGACGCTCTATCGTTTTCCTCTAATGAAAAAACCTTACAAAATGCATTCTCAGAGTTTGATCCACCGGCATTTTTAAGTGCATAAATTAAATTATACATTCTCCCAATTATATTATCAGATGCTACCCCGCTATCTACCATGTATGAACTCCTCCTCTTTCTGTATCCAATTTACGTACCAATGTTTACTTCTTCAACAAAAACCTACAAATTCCTCTTCCTTGTTTCTACTCAAAGACAATACTCTTATTACATTGTTGGCTACTCCACATCTAGGATTTATTACAATGTGCTTCTCGTACAAAAAATCATCTGGTTACTATGAAACGCAATGTGAATTCCATTTTTTCCGTGTAGCCACCGCACACATGATATTATTAACTGCCACTCTTAGTACGTGTAGACGTAGAGTTGCTTACCATTCTTGATCCGCATTTGTCGCACACCATAACTTCACGCAACCAGAAGTTAGATGTTGGCTTTGTAGCAGACGGTTTATAAGTTCCGCCGCCATTGTTGCGTTGCTTAGCAACGCTCAAACAGGTCGTATGATGTGGATGAGGTATACCAGCTACTGGATGAAGGAGTGTCATCCAATGTTAGGGCTGATTATGGGTATAGAGCAGAAGCGGCTTACACGAGCAAACAAAAACGGACACCATTCGGTGTCCGTCACTGGTACTGCATATGGAGGCGAGGGGAGTCGAACCCCTGTCCGAAGATAACGACACATAAGCTTCTACGGGTGTAGTGACAGTTTTGATGTCACCCTAGAAACTCCCTGTCACCGGATTCCCTTCGGGTCAGCCTGATTATCTTCTTCAGCTCACCACAGGCGGAGATGAGACAGCGTATCCCACTATTTGTTAGCCCCTATCCCTGTCACATGGGCGATGCAGAGTAGAAGCACGCACACAGTTTCTTAGGCTGCGAAAGCGTAGTTGTTTTGTTGTTTGCCGTTTAATAGGCTTTAGCGTTGATGAAGCGGACGCGTCCCCACTACCCGCTACCCATGCTCGAACTATCCCCGTCGAATCCATAAACGCCCCCTTATTATAAAAGGGCTCCACGGATAAAACCGGAAATACCGGAGCATAAGCATGCATAATATCAAAAGCTGAATCCTAGGATTCAACACTCGAACAAAGTTAAAAGCTTTAAAACTGACTACTTCGTTAGTATACCATATTACAGGTCATTACGAAACGAAATGAAGCTATTTAAGCCTTATAAAATAGCACCATTACAGGAACAAGTAACTTCTCCACGTAATTTGTACCATACCCAATAATACAGCAACTTATCTTGCAATTTTCTGCTTCTCACGCAAAGCGCGTTGGATATCACGTTGTGCATCGCGTTTAGCCGCAGCATCACGTTTATCATACTGCTTTTTACCTCTGCCCAATCCGAGCAAAAGCTTGGCATAGCCATTGCGAACATAAATCTTGAGCGGTACAATCGTGTAGCCTTCCTGCTTGGACAAACCGATAAGCTTGCGAATCTGCTCTTTATGCAACAGCAGCTTACGTGTACGCGTCGGATCGGTAGGATTATTACGATTGCCTTGCTCGAAAGGACTGATATGCATATTGTGAATATGAATTTCGCCATTACGAATCGTAGCAAATGCATCACTTATATTGGAGCGACCATTCCGTAGAGACTTAATTTCTGTTCCCGTTAGCACCATGCCCGCCTCGTAGGTGTCCTCAATAAAATAGTCATGGGAAGCTTTTTTGTTCTGGGCGAGCACTTTCCCGTCTGCCTTCTTACCCATGAATACCACTCCTTATGAATAACGTAATTCACTCTTGAAATTCAGGCATCAAAATCTGGCTACAAAGAGCCGCCTAGAAATATATTGTAACAAATTTCAGATGGTAAAAGCAAGAAAGGTCAAGCTAACTTACACTTACATCACACTTAAAACAAAGCGGCTTCCATCCAATACAGCAGACAGAAACCGCCCGTATAACTTATGCTTCAAGTCAGCTTCATTCACTGCAATGGAAGCTCCAGCCTTCAAAGTAAGTAAGCTCTAGCTACCTACTTCTTCTTTTTCCGCACAAAGCCCGCGGTGCTATTGCCGCCACTGCCCCCCTTATTCTTCCGCTTGCGACGTGCTGCGCCTTCACCATTTGGTCTGGCATCACTACCTGGTGTAGCTGCACCGCCGATGAAAATACCGCTGGCAGACGTCTTCTTCCGTCGCTTGCTTGCCCCAGATGCTGGCGAGTTATACCCGCCCTTGCCACTGCCAAAGCCGAAGTTGCTAGCTGAGCCGGCTCCAGCTCCGTTTCCGCCGCCGCGCCCGGAACGACCTGCGGTGCTAATCCCTCCGTTACCAGCGCCAGCCTCTTTTGGCTTCCCGGTAACATCACGACCGCCTTTACGCTCTTTGCCAGTCTTGTCCTTGCCGCCCTTGCGGTCACGCCCTTCGCGGCCTTTGCCTTTACCACGGCTCTCGCCACGCGCAAAGTCTCCGCCCTGTCCTGTACCGCCCGTCCGTTCACGGCGTTGCCGTTGCTTCATATCGACGAGTTCAAAGTCAATTGTGTAATCTTCCATATTCACGCGCGCGACCCGAACCTTAACCTCATCCCCAATACGGAACACCTTGGAGGTGCGTTCGCCAATCAAAGCCATATGCTGCTCGTCAAAGTGGTAATAGTCGTCCGTAAGCGCACTCAGACGCGTCAGACCCTCCACTGTATTGTCCAGCTCAATGAACATCCCAAAGCTGGTTACACTGCTGATGATCCCCTCGAATTCCTCGCCGACCTTGTCCAGCATGTATTCAGCCTTTTTCATCTGCTCTGTATCACGCTCTGCATCCACAGCTACACGTTCACGCTCGGAAGATTGCTGCGCAATATCAGGCATACGTGCAGTCAAATATTCCTGACGCTCGGCTGTTAAAGCCCCGCCATTCTCCAATACCTCACGAATGACACGGTGAATCACCAAGTCAGGGTAACGACGGATCGGCGATGTAAAATGAGAGTAATACTCCGCTGCCAATCCAAAATGTCCTGTCGACTCCGCATCATACTTTGCCTGCTTCATCGAACGCAGCATCATCGTGCTAAGCACGGTTTGCTCCTTCGTACCCTGAATGTCTTCTAGCAACGTTTGCAGAGCACGCGGATGAATGGAATTTCCTCTACCTTTGATCTGATGCCCAAAATTAGCTGCGAAAGCCATAAAGTTTTGCAGCTTCTCTGGATCTGGGTCCTCATGAATCCGGTACAAGAAAGGTACTTTGAGCCAATGGAAATGTTCGGCTACCGTTTCATTGGCCGCCAGCATAAACTCTTCAATAATTTGTTCAGCTATCGTACGATCCCGCTTCACAATATCGACGGCCTTGCCTTCATCATCCACAATTACTTTGGCTTCATCAAAGTCAAAATCAACCGCGCCTCGGCGCATTCGATTAGCACGCAGCTTCAATGCCAATTCCTTCATCGTGCCGAATACTTCAACGAGATCCTTGTACCGTTCCATCAGTTCAGCATCTTCCTCTTCGAGGATTTTGCGAACGTTAGTGTACGTCATCCGTTCCTTTGTTTTAATCACACTGGTGAAAATATCATGCTTTACAACCTTCATATGCTCATTGAATTCCATCTCACAGGATAAAGTCAGTCGATCCACCTGTGGATTCAAAGAACATATTCCGTTCGAAAGTCGATGTGGAAGCATAGGAATGACACGGTCAACCAAATACACGCTACAACCGCGGTTATATGCCTCCTGATCCAGCTTGGAGTTCTCACGCACATAATACCCTACGTCGGCAATATGAACGCCCAGACGGTAGTTTCCGTTCGGCATGCGCTCTACATTGACAGCATCATCCAGGTCCTTGGCATCCTCACCATCAATGGTAACAATGATCTTATCACGCAGATCGCGCCGTCCCTGACGTACAATCTCTTCTTCCGTAATCGCGTCGGGAGCATTCTCCGCTTCCGCTGTCACTTCATCTGGAAAAGCTTCCGGAAGCTGATGCTTGCGAATAACGGACAAAATGTCAACGCCTGGATCATCCTTATGACCCAAAACCTCCAACACTTCGCCTTCCGCCGCAGCTCGTCCTTCTGGATAGCTCACAATGCGCACAACGACCTTTTGGCCGTTCACAGCTCCGTTGAAGCTATCCTTTGGAATGAAAATATCCCGGTTAATACGCTTATCATCCGGCAAAACAAAACCGTATGCTTCGTGGCTCTGAAACACGCCTACTACTTGAAGCACTGCGCGCTTCACGATCCGCACAACTTCGCCTTCTAATCGGCCACCCGCAGGTCCCTTCGACGTCACTCTTACCAGTACCGTATCTCCATTCATCGCACTCTTTAAGTCGTTAGCATGAATATATACATCCGGGTGCTCCCGGTCCTCTGGAATCAAAAAAGCAAATCCCTTGGCATGAGCCTGCAAACGCCCACGCTGCAAATCCATCCGTTCCGGCACGCCATAACGGTTTGTGCGGGTCAGCAGAATTTTCCCCTCTTCCTCCAAGGCATTCAAGAGCTTAAGAAATTCACGGAAATCTTCGGCATCCTTAATATCAAAGTGCTGCTCCAGCTCCTGGTAAGTCATGGGTTTGTATGCGGTCTCGCGCATAAAATCGAGTAGTTGTTGCTCTGTTATCATAATATTGTCCACCTCGGGTGACCTTTAATTTTCAGTAATAAAATCCGCATGTCCTTGTTCCTTGCTCCTGATACAAGGCTCTTAATATACTCATACCCTAGTATACACGAATTTAATCGACGGCATCCCTGCCTGTCCAAAATCTAAAAAAAGCCCCCGTTTCCCGCGAAACGAAGGCTTAAGGTACATATTTATCTTATTTTGCAAAAAATGCAACTAAAACAGAAATGATCATGAAACCCGCACCCAAAACAGCAGTTGCGCGTTGTAAAATCAAATCCATACCGCGAGCTTTTGTCTTGCCGAACAGATGCTCAGCACCGCCAGAGATGGCACCGGACAAACCTGCGCTTTTCCCCTTTTGCAGTAAAACAACCGCAATAACAGCAATCGAGAACACAACGAGCAGCACTTTCAAAAAGATTTCCATGAAAAATCCCACCTCCTGAGCTTATACATCTGTTTTGCAAAACAACACAGCCTCTTTTATGAAAACATGTACATATCATGTTATAAATAGCCGGAAATTAACGCAAAACACTATTTCTATTCTACCACAGCTTCCAGTAGATAACAACAGCTATAGCAAGTCACTCAGCCATTAAGCCTTTACAAAGTTATAAATTCTCATACACATCCATAATAACAAAAAACAGACCTGCTCGCGGTGGCGAGTAGGCCTGTTTTATTCATGCGTATAAGCTTTGAGCGTTCAGACTTCATGATCATAAACCATGAGTCAAGAGACGCCATCAGCATTTTTGCGCAATATTATTTTTTCAGGTTGTAGAAAGATTTCAGGCCGTGGTATTGAGCCAGTTCACCCAGTTGATCCTCAATGCGGAGCAATTGGTTGTACTTCGCAATACGGTCAGTACGGGAAGGAGCACCTGTTTTAATTTGGCCTGCATTTGTTGCAACAGCGATATCAGCGATTGTGCTGTCTTCGGATTCACCGGAACGGTGAGAGATAACAGCTGTGTATCCTGCACGTTTAGCCAATTCGATAGCATCAAATGTTTCAGTCAGCGTACCGATTTGGTTTACTTTGATCAGGATGGAGTTACCGATGTTTTCATCGATACCTTTAGCCAAACGCTCTGTGTTTGTTACGAACAGGTCGTCACCAACCAATTGGATTTTGTTGCCCAATTTTTCAGTGAGCAATTTCCAACCTTCCCAGTCATCTTCGGAGCAACCATCTTCAATAGTGATGATTGGGTATTTATCAACCCAAGAAGCAAGCAGGTCAACGAACTCAGCAGAAGTGAAGGATTTGCCTTCGCCTTCCAAAGTATATTTTCCATCTTTGAAGAACTCAGTGGAGGCAACGTCCATACCGAGGAATACGTCAACACCTGGTTTGTAACCAGCCTTTTCGATCGCTTCGATAATAGTGGACAGAGCTTCTTCGTTAGATTTGAAGTTAGGAGCAAAACCACCTTCATCACCAACAGCTGTGTTCAAACCTTTGGAGTTCAGTACGGATTTCAGGTTGTGGAAGATTTCTGCGCCTACACGCAGAGCTTCTTTGAATGTAGGAGCGCCTACAGGCAGAACCATGAACTCTTGTACGTCAACGTTATTGTCGGCATGAGCGCCACCGTTAACGATGTTCATCATTGGCACTGGCAATTGTTTAGCATTGAATCCGCCCAGGTAAGTGTACAGTGGCAAGCCCAGAGCTTCAGCAGCAGCGCGAGCTACAGCCATGGATACAGCCAGAATTGCGTTTGCACCCAATTTACCTTTGTTATGTGTACCATCCAATTTGATCATCAGCGTGTCGATTTCTACTTGGTTCACAGCATCCAAGCCGATTACTTCAGGAGCAATAATTTCGTTCACGTTTTTAACAGCTTGCAGAACGCCTTTACCCAGGTAACGGGATTTATCGTTATCACGAAGCTCTACAGCTTCGTGAGCGCCTGTGGAGGCACCGGAAGGAACGATAGCACTACCGATAGCACCGGATTCCAGATATACTTCAACTTCAACCGTAGGGTTACCACGGGAGTCGAGGACTTCGCGAGCGTACACGTCAGAAATAATAGTCATTTGTACTTAATCTCCTTTGTGAATCATGATTTATTGGTCAAGCCTATACTTATTAAATCAAGCTTACTTGCGGGATGCAATCATAGATTTTCCTGTCATTTCCGCAGGTTGCGGAAGTTGCATCAAATCCAGAAGCGTTGGAGCTACGTCAGCCAGTATTCCATGCTCACGCAAAACGATATTTTCATCAGTCAAAATGAACGGAACCGGATTAGTTGTGTGAGCTGTGAACGGACGTCCCTGCTCATCAATTTCCATATCCGCGTTACCATGGTCAGCAATGATAATAACCACGCCGCCTTTGGCTTTAACCGCATCTACAACACGTCCAACACATTCATCCGTCGTCTCTACCGCCTTAATCGTTGGCTCCAGCATACCGGAGTGTCCAACCATATCCGGATTGGCAAAGTTCAGGATAATCGCATCATGCTTGTCGGCTTCGATTTCCTTAACAGCAGCATCCGCTACTTCATACGCACTCATTTCCGGCTGCAAGTCATATGTAGCCACTTTAGGCGAGTTGATCAAAATACGAGTTTCGCCAGGAAGCTCCACATCGCGTCCGCCACTGAAAAAGAAAGTAACGTGCGGATATTTTTCAGTCTCAGCAATACGCAATTGCTTTTTGTTGTTTTGAACCAACACTTCACCAAACGTGTTATCCAGGTTTTTCGGTTCGTAAGCTACAAAGCCTTCAACCGTTTCGCTGAACAACGTCAGGCAAACAAAGTGCAGATCTTTAGGCCATTTCGGGCCACGGTCAAAACCACGGAAGTCCGCGTTTGTAAATACCTGAGACAGTTGAATCGCACGGTCAGGACGGAAATTGAGGAAGATAACAGAGTCATTGCTTTCGACCAGCCCTACAGGACTTCCGTCAGCCTTCACAATAACCGTTGGCTCCACAAATTCGTCGAACACTGATTTTTCATACGATTCTTTCAATGCTTCCATTGGATCTGTGTATTGAGGACCTTCTCCGTATACGATTGCACGGTAGGATTTCTCTACACGTTCCCAACGTTTGTCGCGGTCCATAGCATAATAGCGTCCTTGTACAGTCGCAATTTTGCCTACGCCCACTTCTTGAATTTTAGCGATCAGCTGCTGCATGAAGCCTACACCGCTGTCAGGCATAACGTCGCGTCCATCCATGAAAGCATGAATGTACACTTCTGTTAAGCCTTCTTTTTTCGCCAAATCCAGCATAGCGAACAGATGGCTGATATGGCTATGCACGCCGCCGTCGGACAGAAGTCCGTACAGGTGAAGTTTCGTGTTGTTCTTCTTGGCATGTTGCACTGCTTTAACCAGTGTTTCATTGTCGTAGAATTCACCTTCACGGATGGACTTCGAAATACGAGTCAAGTCTTGATATACGATTCGGCCTGCGCCGATGTTCAAGTGACCCACTTCAGAGTTACCCATTTGTCCTTCCGGCAAACCTACTGCTTCGCCAGAAGCCGTCAGCGTTGTATGAGGATATTGCTGTAAATACCGGTCGTAATTCGGTTTGTTGGCCTGTGCAACCGCATTGCCTTCCACGGTGTCACGCAGTCCGAACCCGTCCATAATAATTAAAGCTACCGGTTTTGGTGCTGTCATCTTACTTCGCCCCCTCAACAAGCGCGATGTACGACGCCGGTTGAAGACTGGCACCGCCCACGAGCGCGCCGTCGATATCGCTTTGACCCAGGTACTCAGTAACATTTTCAGGTTTTACACTGCCACCATACTGAATACGTACAGCATTTGCTGTATTTTCATCATACAGCTCTTTAATCAGACTGCGGATATAGGAAATCACTTCATTCGCATCCTGCGAAGTGGAGGATTTGCCTGTTCCGATGGCCCAGATTGGTTCATAAGCAACAACTACTTGTGCAGCCTGATCCTTAGCCAAACCAGCAAAAGCTGCTACAGTTTGCACTTTTACAACCTCTTTGGTTTGTCCAGCTTCACGATCTTCCAGCTTTTCGCCTACACACACGATTGGAGTCAGGTCATGACGGAATGCCGCATGAACCTTTTTGTTCACGGTTTCGTCTGTTTCATTAAAATATTCACGACGTTCGGAGTGTCCGATCACAACGTAGTCTACGCCCAGATCTTTCAGCATTCCACCGCTAATTTCACCTGTAAATGCACCATCTTCTGCAAAATGCAGGTTTTGTGCGCCAATTTTAATAGACGTGCCTTTTACTGCTTCAACCAGAGCAGGAAGATTCGTAAATGGTGCGCAAATCACGCTTTCCACTCCTGCAACCTCTGCTTTGCCTTTGATCTCTTCGATGAAAGTTTTAGCTTCTGGTACGGTTTTAAACATCTTCCAGTTACCCGCGATAATCGGTGTTCTCAATGGTTTCAACTCCTAACTATTAGGTGCCCTAAAGCTTTATTCACGCATAGTGCGTTTGATTATTTATCGTTCAGTGCAACAACACCCGGAAGTGCTTTGCCTTCCATAAATTCAAGTGATGCGCCGCCGCCAGTAGAGATATGATCCATTTTGTCAGCCAAGTGGAATTTTTCAGCCGCAGCCGCAGAATCACCGCCACCAATGATGGTGTATGCTTCAGTTGTTGCGCAAGCTTCCGCTACTTCACGAGTACCACCAGCGAAAGGCTCGATTTCAAATACGCCCATTGGTCCGTTCCATACAACCAGTTTGGAGTTTTTGATCACATCTGCATAGATTTTACGTGTTTTCGGTCCGATGTCCACACCTTCCCAATCTGCAGGAATGCCGTCGATATCCACAATGTCTGTGTTCGCCGTAGCGCTGAAATCGTCAGACACAACAATATCAACCGGAAGATAGAAGTTTTTGCCGAGCTTCTTCGCTTTTTCGATAAAACCAAGAGCTACGTCCAGTTTGGATTCATCCAGCAAAGATTGACCCACTTCATGACCTTGAGCTTTGAAGAATGTATAAGTCAAACCGCCACCAATGATTACGTTATCTGCAATGTTCAGCAGGTTGTCGATCACGTCGATTTTGTCTTTTACTTTGGAACCGCCGATAATGGCTGTAAAAGGACGATCTGGATTCGACAGAGCTTTACCAATGACAGACAATTCTTTTTCCATCAGCAGGCCGGAAACAGCTGGAAGAATATGAGCGATACCTTCAGTGGAAGCATGAGCACGGTGTGCTGCACCAAATGCGTCATTCACGAAAACGTCGGCCAGTTCAGCAAATTGCTTCGCCAATTCAGGATCATTCTTTTCTTCTCCTGCATAAAAACGTACATTTTCAAGCAACAGCACGTCGCCGTTTTGCAGTTCAGCCACTTTCGCTTTAACAGCTTCGCCTACCGATTCGTCCACTTTAACTACTGGCTTTTTCAGCAGTTCAGACAAACGTACGCCGACAGGAGTCAGACGCATGGATTCAACAACCTGACCTTTTGGACGTCCAAAGTGACTCGCCAAAACAACTTTTGCACCTTTTTCAATCAGGTAGTTAATGGTTGGCAAGGTTTCACGAATACGCTTGTCATCCGTAATTTTACCGTCCTCAACCGGAACGTTAAAATCTACACGAACAAACACCCGTTTTCCATTCAGTTCTATATCACGTACGCTCTTTTTATTCATCTCCATATTCCTCCGCACCCTTATAATTTTACGAAACAGGAATTTAAGGCACATTTGATATATAAAGAGCGGAAACAATAACCTGTTTCCGCTCTATGTTATTGCTCAATAAGACTGTTCTTATTTAGCCAGTTTTGCGAAGTATTCCAACGTGCGGATCAATTGTGCAGTGTAGGACATTTCGTTGTCATACCAAGCTACAGTTTTCACCAGTTGTTTGTCGCCAACAGTCAGAACTTTAGTTTGAGTTGCATCAAACAAAGAACCGAAAGTGATACCCTTGATGTCGGAAGAAACGATTTGATCTTCAGTGTATCCAAAAGTATCAGGATCGGAAGCTTCTTTCATCGCTGCGTTGATTTCTTCAGCAGTTACGTTTTTCTCCAGAACTGTTACCAACTCAGTCAGGGAACCAGTTGCTACTGGAACACGTTGAGCCGCGCCATCCAGTTTACCTTTCAGTTCAGGAATTACCAGACCGATGGCTTTTGCAGCACCAGTTGTGTTAGGAATAATGTTTTCAGCTGCTGCGCGAGCACGACGGAAGTCACCTTTAGCATGCGGAGCATCCAAAGTGTTTTGGTCGCCAGTGTAAGCGTGAATTGTAGTCATCAAACCTTCGATGATACCGAATTTGTCTTGCAGTGTTTTAGCCATAGGAGCCAAGCAGTTTGTTGTGCAAGAAGCACCGGAGATTACAGTTTCAGTACCGTCCAGAATTTCATGGTTTACGTTATAAACGACAGTTTTCATGTCGCCAGTAGCTGGAGCGGAAATAACAACTTTTTTAGCGCCGCCTTTCAAATGTTTCTCAGCAGCTTCTTTAGTTGTGAAGAAACCTGTGCATTCCAGAACGATATCTACACCCAGGTCTCCCCAAGGCAGTTCTTCAGGGTTGCGGTTAGCCAAAACTTTAACTTCTTTACCGTTTACTTTGAAGAAGCCGTCATGTACTTCTACTTCTCCTTGGAAAGTACCTTGTGTTGTATCATATTTCAACAAATGTGCCAACATTTTGGAATCTGTCAAGTCATTGATTGCTACTACTTCAATACCTTCCACGTTTTGAATCCGGCGGAAAGCAAGGCGTCCAATACGTCCGAAACCGTTAATACCAACTTTAACTGTCATGAGTGAGTTCCTCCCAAAGTTCGTTTAGTTTAGTTTTATATATTCAAGACAGACCCGAAAGCCCGTCAAGACAACACCATTCATAAATCCATCTTAACCATTTAAATAATGACTTACAATCTCGGCAGCAGCGCCTTCGTCGGTGACTAGAATGTCTTCTTGTCCGAAACGCAGTACCGCATGAATAGCGGCCGCCTTGCTCTTGCCTCCAGCTACACCTAGAACCGTATCGGTACGCCTGATGTCCTCTAATCGAAGTCCAAGCGTCAGCATTCTGTGAACAACGACGCCATCTTCGTTAAAGTAATAACCAAACGATTCGGCAACGGCCCCCTCACTGCTGATCTGAGCAAAGGTTTCGGGATCAAGTTTACGTCTATGTGCCATCGCTATGGCGTTGCCTATCCCGTGAATGATGATACGACTCTCGCGAATCAGGTTCAATATATCCTGAATGTTCGTATCTTCAAGCAAGGAGTTGTAAGCATGATTGCTGAGCAAATCCGGTACATGGAGCAGACGGTATTGAGCGCCTACCTTGCGAGCCATTGTGGAAGCAATTGTGTTGGCCTGCATTTCCATGCTTTCTCCCAAACCCCCGCGTGCCGGTACAAACCACCCACCCTTAAGTGGGCCATTAGAAGGTAGTGCCAGTTGTTCCGCCACGTCGGCAATCGTCGTGCCACCTGTTACAGCGACCACATCCTCGTCGTCCATAACACTCAGCAACGCTTTTGCTCCAGCGCGCCCCAGCTCCTGCTTTGTTAACGGAGAAGCATCCGAATCCCCTGGAACGACAACCACCTTCCTCAAACCATAGGCTTGACGAATCTGGTCCTCCAATTGGGACAGGCCGAACAAGTTGTTCGCAATCGGCTCCAGCTGTTCCAGCAGATCCAGTCCTGCTTTGCTCACCTTCATGCCTACACTCTCAATCTCAATTAGCCCTTGAGCTTTAAGAAGATCGGTTTCGGCGCGCAACACGCGCTCAGTCATGTTCAGTGAAGCTGCCAGTGTTCTGCGTCCAACAACATCGGACAGCATAATCTGATGCAGGATCGTGTACCTTTTTTTCAAAACATCCATGAGGTCGGGCAGAAGCTGCTTCTGTATTTCTAATATCTTTCGCATGCTTTCCACTCCCGCACACTTCTAAGTTCTGTCTCTAATGCTCTATCTCTAACTGGTCTTAAAACGTCCCGGGATAACTTTTTAAGTCCCACGTATATCTTAACCAATATTTGCTCCACATGCAAGTCTATCTGAACCTATATTTCTCAACCATTTGCCTGAATATGCGCATTTAATAAAAGCTTGCAATTCACTGCTGTATATCATATAATCATCTTTGTTTCCAATTAGCTGTTTAATTAGTTAGTTGTTTGCATTGATTGAACTATGCGCCCGTGGTCCAACGGATATGACGTAGGCCTCCGGAGCCTGAGATCGAGGTTCGATTCCTCGCGGGCGCGCCATTTTAAATGAACGTTTAAATAAATGAACGTTTAAATACTTCTACATAATGTTTTAACCAATAAGAGCGCTGAGGGCTCTTTTTTTTAATCATTAGTTTGACTTTCTTTGACTTTTTGTTTGAAATTGTTTATCATGTGGTTAATACGGTAACAGTTTATAAATAAGGGACGTGTAATCGGCATGTCCACCAAATCCACTAACGATATTTAAGGGAGGTTTTTTGACGTGAGCTATGTTCCTATGGTAGTAGAACAAAGTAACCGCGGCGAACGCGCCTATGACATTTATTCCAGACTGTTGAAGGATCGCATTATTTTGTTAGGCTCGGACGTCAATGACGTTGTAGCCAACTCTATTATTGCGCAAATGCTGTTTTTGGCTGCCGAAGATCCTGAAAAAGATATTCACTTGTATATTAACAGCCCTGGCGGTTCCATTACAGCTGGTATGGCCATTTTCGATACGATGCAATACATTAAACCTGACGTATCTACGATTTGCGTAGGTATGGCGGCTTCCATGGGCGCGTTCTTGCTGAATGCAGGCGCCAAAGGTAAACGTTTCGCTTTGCCAAACAGTGAAATTATGATTCACCAACCACTGGGCGGTGCACAAGGCCAGGCAACGGATATTGAAATCCGCGCACGCCGCATTCTGAAAATGCGTGATAAACTGAACCGCATTCTCGCAGATCGCACAGGCCAACCACTGGAACGCATTGAAAAAGATACAGACCGTGACTACTTCATGTCCGCTGATGATGCCAAGGAATACGGTATTATTGATAAAGTGCTAACTAGCTCCTCTCCAGAAGGTGTATAAGAGAAAAAATTCACCTCTCGATAGCTGGTAAATGAAAAAAGCTGCTCCGGATGTTCTTATCCGGTAGGCAGCTTTTTGCTTTGTTGTTTTTTTAGGTTATAGACAATTGAACTTGTTTATTTCTACTATTCATTCTGTCCCGCAAAAGGCTTTCCGCCTTGAGGCAGCAGTTGACCGAACGAGTAGGTAAACTCCGGAATTCCATACGCGTATGGCGCATAATCATACAAATCAAACACGATTGTTACTCCACTGTTAGTTACATAAAAATTCTGATCTGCCGCCAGCTCTTTAAATTTACCGAATCCTTCACCAGCCTGAAGCGCATCGATTTTTTTCTTCAAATCAGCATTGAGGAACTTTTTGTAGTCCGGATTTGCCTTCAATACGTCAGACAATTGCAGCAGTTTACCATCAGCGAGCGAGAACGTATATCCTTTACGTGCCGTCATGCCATGTGCGCCACCCGTATACGAGTAATCCTGCATAATCACACTCAGAATACCATCTTTGTTATAGGCAATCGCAAAATCATTTCCGAACTCATACGGTCTTTCTGTTGTAGCCTCTCCCTCAGCCATTATCTTTTTACCTGCTGCCAATATACCCTCTGCATGCTTTTTAAGCACATGGTTAATGGCCTGTTGAGCCTCCGGATTAAGCTTGCTGCCGCTGATTTGCGGGTACTTAATCTTGTAGGACACCTTCGCATTACTCGAAGCTGGAAGGGTTTGAGACGCAATTGTGATCGGATTTAGCTGGCTTTTACTCAGCGTTACTGTTTTCTGAGCTGCACTCCATTGAGCATCTATGCCTAGATAGTCTTTCAGCAGACTCATAGGAATGTATAGCTTCCCAGCGATCTGTTTGGCATCCATGCTACGTGTATTGATTCCATTGACGTTGACGTAGGCATCCGAGGAAGAAGCCATAATGTAAAGTTTATTGTACCCGCTACCTACAGTATATGTCGCTGTTTTCGCATCATAGCTTACTGGAATCCCCAGGCTGTCACGCAGTGCGGCCATCGGAATCATTGTACTCCCGTTCACTTGAACACCTTTAGCGGGCAACGTTTTACCATTCCATTGGATGGTGATTCCTGGTTGCTGTGTTGTCGCTTGCTGCTGCTTCGTCGATGCTGCCTGGATATAGGAAACGGGAACAGCTGCGACTCCTGCTAAAATCCCTGCTGCCAGCAGTGCTGAACCCCATTTTTTTGCATACTTACTCATATTAAGTATTCCTCCTGTTAATGATCTGTATTGTCTATGTGTGATAACCACTTTTCCTATTATATCTATACCCTATTGTATGTAGTTTACAATCTGTACACTCTCCGATTTCAATATGTACACCTAATAACCCTTAGCTATGACAGACTCATTACAAAAAGGTTTCGGTATACAAAAAAAGCCAGCAAGCCAGCCTGCACATGATGCAGACCGCTTGTGGCTTCGTTTGATGATCTATATTAGTTCATTTCGTATTGAGCCGACACCTGTACTTTCACTGTTACTTGCCCTGATTGTATCTCTGTCCCGCCACCTGCTACGTCCAAGAGCGATTTTGACATGGCACTTTCACGTTGTGTAAAGATTTGTGCTTCTCCGCCATCTACCGTCACACTCACAAGGGCACCTAACCCGCGTTTGGCTGCTTTAGCTACAGCACTGGCTTTAGATTGTGCGCTTCCCAATGCCTTAGTAATGGCTTCTTCTTCATAAGTCGAAGGATTTTCCACGGAAAAACGTACATTATCTACGTTATTGGCTCCGGACTTGGTCGCCTCATCCAACAACTGACCGATTTTATCCAAATCGCGGTATTTGACGGAAAGTGTATGGTTGGCAGTGTAGCCTTTGAGCTTCTGCCCTTCTTTTTCGTTATAGGTGTAGTTAGGCTGTACATAAAACTGGCTGGTCTGAATGTCATCTGCGCTGATGCTCCACTTTTCTTTCAGCAGTTGTGTAACCTTGTTCAATTTTGTAGCATTGGCTTTTTGAGCAGCGGCTGCCGTATTCCCTTCCGATTGTACACCGATAGAGAGATAAGCAATATCGGGCTTCGCCAATACTTCCCCGCTTCCAGTCACATTAATTACACCGTTTACCGTCGAAGCTGTTGACGCAGCATAAGCACGATCTGCCCCTGTCCATAATCCTCCTGCTACTCCCCCTGCCATTAATGCTCCTGCGAGAACTGCTGTGGCTACTGTTTTTGTCCAAAGTCTCATTGAATTCAACCTCTTTCTTGTAAATGTTTGTACCTTCCAGACGGGAATGACGGAAAAAGGTTGCAGCCAAGCATACAAATTTCCGAAACAGAGCATGACCACAGGAATTTTAATTATCTATAACTTGAACTTAATACGGTCTCTATATTCAACAAATCCACACATAGAACAGTTAACGGAGGAGCGTTCGAAGACTTTTTTCTGTATACAAAAAAAAGCCCCGAAGGGGCTTTTCACTAAGAGCATACACCATATTACAAAGTAAATCTTTGTTTATTGATTTTCCAGCTCTACCTTACTAACCAGACTTACTAAAGCGTTTACAGCCTGTTCGGCGTCCGCACCTTCAGCACTAATATTGATTTCAGTACCTGTACTGATGGCAAGACTCATAATACCCATGATGCTTTTGGCATTAACCTTTTTGTCTTCTTTTTCCACAAAAATCTCAGATGAATATTTATTCGCTTCCTGTACGAACAACGCAGCAGGTCTGGCGTGCAGTCCTGTTTTCAAGCGTACGACTACCGGATGTTTTGACATGTCAGCTTACCCCCTCATCAAATAAATCTGGACACTACTTACTCCATTTTATTTATCACATTATAACATTAACCCGGGACAGACACTAGAAAAAAAACTAAAAAAACCGGGGCTAAAAGCCCCATGGACACTCTTTTTACGGAATCAGGCCATTTTCGCCCCTAATTTTGTCAGCCATCTCATCAATTTTGCGAAGTCGATGATTTACACCCGATTTACTCACGACCCCTTTGAGCATTTCCCCGACTTCTTTTAAATTCAAATCGGGATGAGCGAGCCGAATTTCTGCCACTTCACGCAGTTTATCAGGCAAGGTCTCCAAACCAACTTCCCTCTCCAGCAACTTAATATTCTCAATTTGCCGGACAGCAGCTCCGATCGTCTTGTTCAAATTAGCCGTTTCACAATTGACAATGCGATTTACGGAATTACGCATATCTCGCATAATGCGTACATCTTCAAATTTGAACAAGGCTTGATGCGCCCCAATGATGCTAAGCAACTCAATGATCTTCTCGCCTTCCTTGATGTAGAGAATAAAACCTTTTTTTCGCTCAATACAGCGAGCATTTAGATGAAATTCATTCGCAAGATCAACGAGTGCCTGACAATGCTCCTCATACATCGAAGAAATTTCAAGATGGTAAGACGACCCTTCAGGATTGTTGACAGATCCACCTGCCATAAAGGCGCCCCGCAAATAAGCCCTCTTACAACAGTTTTTCCGAACGATATCCCTATTAATCCCGTCAGTGAACAAGAAACCTTCTGAGACGATATAAAGATCCTTTAGCAGTTGCTGCACACCATTGGGAATACGGACAATGTACACATTATTTTTTTTCAAGCGCATTTTTTTCCGTACAAGCAGTTCGATATGAAGTTGAAAATGCTTCTTGATCAAGGAGTAAATCCGCCTTGCAATCGCGGCATTTTCTGTGGACACGTCCAATATCACCCTTTTATTCGACAGTTGTACGGATCCGAGCATACGTATGAGCGCAGATAGTTCCGCTTTCTCACAGCAGGACTGGCTTTCAATCATCGTAAGCTCTTTTTTCGTTTGTGCCGCAAAGGACAAGGGACTCACCTCCTTCTTAATATCCAGTTTTGTACCAATTGGTAAATATGCTGGCTCAATTTGTCGGCATCATGCCGTAAATACGTGCGGAACAGAACTAATGTATCTGCCACCACTTTATATCCCCGGTCGGTCAGCTCGCCCATGTCTACTTGAACTGGCTTTGCTCCCTGCTCAGCATACATTTCCTGTACTTGGGGTGGAATTTCTCCGTTATTTACAATGACATAGTCGAAGAGATGATGCCCTACATGCTCAAAAATAGCTTGCAGGTGATCTCCTACCGTATAACCATCGGTTTCCCCAGGCTGGGTCATAACGTTACAGACAAATATTTTGATAGCGTCTGATTTTACTACAGCTTCAGCGAGTTTAGGTACAAGCAAATTTGGTAATATGCTGGTATATAGACTACCAGGGCCAATCAAAATCGCATCGGCTTCATTAATGGCCTCTACAGCCTCAGGCAACGGCTCCACGTGAGTCGGTTCAAGAAAGACGCGTTTGATTCGTCCGCCCGCTTCCGGGATCTTGGACTCCCCGGTAATCACCGTGCCATCTTCCATCTCAGCGCTTAACACAACGCCTTCCTCGGCTGCCGGTAGCACACGTCCCCGGACAGCAAATACACGGCTAAGCTCACGCACCGCCGTTACGAAATCTCCCGATATATCGGTCATCGCTGCTAAAATCAGATTACCTAGGCTATGGCCTGACAATCCTGATCCCGCACCGAAACGGTATTTCAGCATATCTGACATCACTGGTTCCACGTCAGCCAAGGCAGTCAGCACATTGCGAATATCCCCTGGAGGGGGCATCTGCAGCTCACTGCGCAAAATCCCGGAACTTCCGCCATCGTCAGCGACTGTAACAATAGCCGTAATATCTAGCGGCTTTTGCTTTAAGCCCCGCAGCATGACGGACAAGCCGGTTCCGCCGCCCATAACAACAATACGTGGGCGCTCCCGTTGTGATCCGGTCTCTTTCATGATTTCACCTCATTAATGCCGGTCCCGATCAGCATCCCGATGCGAAACAGAAACAGATTCTGTCTCGCTGGCACCCAGCATTTTTCCTAAATACTCCGATATTGCAACAGAACGATGCTTACCGCCAGTACAGCCAATGCCGATAATGACCTGGCTTTTGCCTTCTTTGCGATATTGCGGAATCAAAAAGTGTAACATATCCAGCAACTTAGTCAAGAATGCCTGAGTCTCGGGCCATTTCATGACATAATCATATACATCGCTATCCTGTCCCGTGTGAGGACGTAGTTGGTCCACATAGTGGGGATTAGGCAGGAAGCGCACATCGAATATAAGATCGGCATCAATGGGAATACCATACTTGAAGCCAAAAGAAGTAATGTTCACGGAAAGCATACTGCTCTCCAGATGAGAAAATCGTGAAATAATCCTCGCCTTTAAGGTTGCAGGCTTCATCACACTTGTATCAATAACCTGTGTAGCTGAGCTTTTTAGTTCTTCTAACATCTTACGCTCCAACCGAATCCCATCCAAAGGCATGCCGTCTGGAGCCAACGGATGACGTCTACGGCTTTCCTTATACCGCTGTACGAGAACGCCATCATTCGCATTTAAGAATAAAATTTCACAATGAATCGTAAAATGATCTTTAATATAATTCAAAGATTCCGACAAGGCAGTGAAAAATTCTCGTCCGCGTAAATCAATTACGAGTGCCACCTTGCCTATTTTACCGTTCGACTGCTCAATCAACTCGGCAAATTTCGGAATCAGTACAGGGGGCAAATTATCAACGCAGAAGAAGCCCAAGTCTTCCAGGCTCTGAACCGCAATGGTCTTCCCTGCGCCTGACATCCCCGTAATAATAATGAGCGTTGCCCACGGCGCAGCATTTTTTAGGTTGTCTGTCATATGGACTTCCCTCTCCTTTTGCTTCTTCGCTCTATACCAGTACCCGTATTATCAGTAACCTGTGGATCAGGAGCGTAGCAACAAACCAGCTGCCCCTACGATACCTGCGTCATTGCCCAGCACAGCTGGAACAATCGATACCCCTTTTTGAAGGGGCTCAGGTGCCAGCTTGGTGTACACGCGACGCATCTCTTCAAACAAAAAGTCGCCTGCTTTGGAAACACCGCCACCTATAATAAACAACTCTGGATTAAGCACAGCGGCAACCGCTGCCATGGATTTCCCCAAATAAAAGGCAGCCCGGTTCACGATACGCAGCGCAACCTCATCTCCAGCTTTAGCAGCATCAAATACTTCCTTGGCAGCAATTTGATCTTCCAGCGCCAGAGAGGTCCGGTCGCCACGTTCCACAGCGTCCTTGGCCATACGAATGATGCCTGTTGCGGAAGATACAGTTTCCAAGCAACCCATTTTGCCACACCCACACTGAATAGCCTCCAGATCAGGTACGACACTGATATGGCCAATTTCTCCGGCCATGCCCGAAGAGCCTTGGTATATTTTACCGTTTATAATAATACCGCCACCTACTCCTGTTCCCAGGGTATAGCATACGCAGTTTTCGATGCCTTTGCCTGCACCAGCCCAAGCCTCACCCAGCGCAGCAACATTCGCATCATTGTCTATTTTCACAGGCTTGCCAATCCGGTTCTCTAGGAGCGCACGGATCGGTACGTCACGAAAGCCAATATTAGGAGCGAGGACAATAATACCATCACGAACATTCGTAAAACCTGCAACGCCTGCACCGACACCCTTTAGTTGATCCCACTCATAAGGAGATTGCTCAACAATATGCCGCACATATTTTTCGATATTACCGATGACAACGTCTACACCTTTATCGGTTTCGGTTGGTCCCTCATATGTGTGCAAAAGCTGTCCGTTTTCATTACAAATGCCGACTTTAATCGCGGTACCGCCCAAATCGACACCTACATAGATACTTTCAGACATGTTCCAAGCCACCTTTATGTTTACTTAAAAACCTGGTATGAAATATATGCTTACAATTCCTACTTCATAATAGTAATCCTACGTTCCAACTATAATTGAAGCCCCCGTTACGGTCAAGGACACTTCCTTGTCGAAAAGTGTACGATTAGCGGAACTTTTCACCTCATGCACCCATAAAAAGGAGAAAGCCTGTGCAAACGCAGCAGGCTTTCTCTTCCTGAACAAAAGATACGGCATAACAGAGGCTTCCTTCGCTCTCCCGTTACCTTTTTGTGTACTATAGACACGCTTTTATTGATCCAGTGTTTCGCTCCAGTCGTGAACAGCACTGCCTTCGAGATACTTCTCGCAGTCCATAGCCGCCATACAGCCCGTTCCCGCAGCCGTAATAGCTTGCCGGTAACGGTTATCCTGTACATCCCCACAGGCAAAAACTCCGGGGATGTTCGTTTCTGTTGTGCCTGGCTTCACCACAATATAGCCGTGTTCATCGGTATGGATTTGTCCGTTCAGGAAACCTGTGTTCGGTGTATGCCCGATGGCTACGAATACGCCATCTACCTCAATCAGCTCATCCTGATTGGTCTCATTATTGTGTACCTTCAAACCCTTTAAGCCAGCTTCTCCCGTCACAACTTCCAGAGGAGTCCGGTTTAATGCCCAATGTACTTTTTCGTTCTCACGCGCGCGATCCTGCATAATTTTGGATGCTCGCAACTCATCGCGACGATGGACCAAGGTTACGCTGGAAGCAAAACGGGTCAAGAAGCTCGCTTCCTCCATGGCTGAATCGCCACCACCAACCACGACAATCTTTTTCCCGCGGAAAAAGAAGCCATCGCAAGTTGCGCACGTGCTGACTCCGCGACCTACATTGTCTTGCTCACCCGGAATGCCTAGATATTTGGCGGACGCACCTGTAGCAATAATGACCGACTCCGCCTCAATGATGCCTTTACCCTCTACCTTCACTTTAAAAGGACGTTTGCTGAAATCCACTTCCTCAACCCAACCGGAAGTAAATTCAGCGCCAAAACGTTCAGCCTGCTTGCGCATATTATCCATCAGTTCAGGCCCGAGGATACCTTGCTCAAAACCCGGGAAATTTTCAATTTCGGTCGTTGTAGTAAGCTGTCCACCGGGCTGCATTCCTTCAATGATTAGCGGATTCATGTTAGCGCGTGCCAAATAAATAGCGGCTGTGTAGCCTGCAGGACCTGTACCAATAATTATGGATTTATACATACGTTTGTTGCCTCCTTTAAGTGATGTTTGGAGCAGGTCTCAGACCTGCTTTTTAAACGTGGAGAGCGGTTGCTTCAGCTTCTGTTTGATACCACACACGCTGTCAATCTGGCGTGCATAGCGGCTTACGGTCGATACGGAAATACCATAACGATCGGCTACTTCCTGATAGGTGACTGAATGATGATGCATTTTAGCTGTCAAATATTCCAGCGCCGCTGCCCATCCCTCAGTATGCTGAACCATCGGAACTTCCGGAGCAAGCCGATCCAAATACTCCAGCCAAAGCGATCTCAAATCGTGCTGCATGGCCGGATCTGATGGCTTGCTCATGACGGTCAGTACCTTATCCAGCACTGCCTGCCATTGTGGATCGACCGGGGAAGCAGATACACCACCTTCAATTGTATGCGGATCGTTCTCAACCTCCAACTGATCAGAATGTTCCGTTTCCGGGTACATTTCCTGCTCACCCTGCTCCGCCAGTTCTTGCAATACTTGCAAGGCACGGCGTTTCAGCTCATCCTCCTGGTCCGGGTCTTCTACGAAGGACTCCAGTGCCTGACGCACCTCATCATCACCGATCAAGCTTAACGCCTGAATGACCTGAAGCTGAGTCGCCCGATCCCCGTGGCGCAAGGCCCAGAAGAAGGATGACCGGATTAGCGGGTCCTTCTTCATACTGTCAGGCACCTGGTCAGCACCAAACTTCTCCCACATGCGGAATTGCTCCTCAAACGGGAGATGATAATGATAGCTGAGCACTTGCAGCGGTGTACCCTCCTGCTGGAGTTCCTCCAGTCGGGACAGGAAAAACCGCGGAACTTCCGAGGAAGCATCCTGCTTTTGCAAATGACTCCACAACCGCCGAGCTTCCGCATATCTTCCGGTATTGCTAGCAGCTACCGCCGTGTAATGGTACAAAGAAGCATCCGCATTGTTCTCTCCATCGCCATGAAGCAACCTGCGGAAATGTCTGTAGGCCTCCTCATGGAGTCCGAGAATCCCCATAGTGGTCGCCAGCTTGAATACCTGCTCCTCCTGAAACGGTATAGTAACCGCCAAAGTCTGCACCAGACGATCCAATTCCGGGCCGCCGCCCTCGTGCTGATAAAAGATCGCCAAGTTGCACAATGCGTGTAAATTACCCGGCTCATCTTCCAGCACTTGAATAATGGTAGCCTTAGCATTTTGGAACAATCCCATGTAGTAATACGCCAGCGCCAGATTATTCCGCGCAGCGAACATATCCGGTTGTTCCTCTGAAATTTGCTTGAGCAACTGGGCTGCCTGAGCAAATTTCCCCTCCTCCAGCAGGACACGAGCCTGATCATGCTCTACTACTCCCTGCCGGGCCTTAATGCGGTTCAGCTTCGTTGGACGGTCCAGCTCATAATAGAGCAGCTCCATCATTTCCTCCGCTTCATCAAGAAACTGGCCTTCTTCGTCCTCCTCCAGGTACGTGACCAATGCTTTCTCCGCTTCTTCAAACTGCTCCATATTAGCGTAATTATTCGCCATATAGAAATAACACTCTGTCATCGACGAGTCTACGTCACTCAGAACAGAGGACAGGATCTCATTCGAACCTGCATAATCCCCCATCTCTGATAATATACCCGCCATATTGCAATGATTCACCGGATTATCCGGTTCATATTCAACGGCTTTGCGAAAATATTTCAATGCCTTGTCATAATGATTGCGATCAAGCGAGCGCACAGCTTTCTCAAAAAAGAAAGATGCGTCGAAACGCAAAGCAATAATTTTAGGGCTAGGTTCCGATACTCGCAGATGTTTCCCTTTCATAAATAACCAAGGCACCTCCTTTAAAAGTAACTGGCATGTTCATACCCTTCAGTATACCACAACTTCAAAACGACTTGACAGTCGATCCTGCCTCATTCCAAAAAACGGATACACTCTTGTATACCTATAGATATGTATATAAGAATACGCTAAATAGCCGAGCGCTTTTTCCCTGTATAAATAGGGAGCGTTCGGCTAACCACTGGATACGATACTTAGACCCAATAAACGTAATAATTAAAGTCTCAGCGGCACCAGCGAACGCTCGCGATGCTGAAATACGGCAAGCTCGCGATAGCCGACTTCATATAGAAGCGCGCGTGCCTTCTCCAAGTGCTCGGACAGCTTCGCCGGATCATGAGCATCCGATCCTACGGTCAGCGGGATGCCTAGCGAAAAAGCTTCTTCCAGCATGCGGCGGCTCGGGAACATCTCGGCACAGGGCTTCGAAAGCCCTGATGCATTCAGTTCCATCGCCCGACCGCTACGGGCAACGGCTGAGATTGCGGCGCGCTCCAGTTCACGCAGCTCCTCCATTTCCTCCGGCCTCGGATGATAGCCGAAGCGCTTAATGACATCCAAATGACCCATGATATCATACAAACCGGTAGCTGCCGCCTTGGAAATCGCATCATAATACGTGCGGTACACCTCAAGCACATTTTTGCCTTCCCAATGGTGTACCTGACGGAAGTCCGTGACATCCCATTCACCGAGAAAGTGGACGGAACCAATCACATAATCCCAGGGATACGCGGTGATGATGTCTTCGATTTCTCGTTCCCAGCCCTCGATGTAGTCACCTTCCAAGCCAACACGAATATCAATTTGCCCTTTAAAACGTTCCTTCAGTTCCAAACATTCTTCCACGTATCGGGGCAGCTCCTCCATAGGCATTGCCATTTCCGGGTAATAGTCAGCCGGTTTTACATGCAGTAGTGGCATGTGATCGGACAAGCCGAGCTGACCTAGACCTAGCCGAATTCCCTGCTGTACATACTCTTCCAAACTCCCTATGGCATGCCCGCAGCGGGCGTGATGCGTATGATAGTCAATTTTCATGCGACCCTCCCCCTTTCAACACTACAACAAACCGTACTAATCACGACGAGGACGTTCATGGCGGCGATTCAGCTCAGCCAGCACGTCATCGAGCGGTAGCTTGCGCTCCTGCAACAGCACCAGCAGGTGATAAATCAAATCGCTGACCTCCAGGCGTAGTTCGTCATTATCTTTATTTTTGGCGGCAATGATTGTCTCGGATGCTTCTTCGCCAACCTTTTTCAAGATTTTATCTACACCTTTATCAAAAAGGTAAGTCGTGTAGGCCCCTTCAGGACGTGTCTCTTCACGTTCCCTAATAATCGCCTCCAGCTGGGCAAGTACCTCAAAGCGGTCTGCTGAAGCACTGGAAATATGATCGGTTTTATTTACCAACATGTGGTCTCCTGCATTTCCTGCAACAGGTGCTACAGCCGTTCCTGGCGCGGAAATATCACGAAAAAAGCAGCTCGTTGCTCCTGTATGACAGGCAGGACCGCTCGGAATGACACGTACCAACAGGGCATCACCGTCACAATCCAGCTGGATGGAGGTGATTTTTTGCGTATTCCCCGAAGTAGCCCCCTTGTGCCACAGCTCCTGTCTGGAACGTGACCAGAACCAGGTCTCTCCCGACTCCAAAGATAGTTTCAGCGACTCGCGGTTCATATAGGCCAGCGTAAGCACCTGAAGCGTAGCATCATCCTGCACAATCGCCGAGACAAGTCCTGCCTCATTCCAGCGTACATTATCCAGTATCTGCTCCAGAGATAGCTGTTGGTTCAATTCGTTGCTCATCGTATCTCCACTCCTCTGCGCTTCAAATCCCGTTTTAGCTCAGGGATTCCTATTTCTTTATAGTGAAAAATCGTTGCTGCTAATCCAGCATCCGCTTTGCCCGCCGTAAACACGTCATAGAAATGCTCCTGTTTGCCTGCTCCGCCAGAAGCGATAACTGGAATCCCGACGGTATCCGATACCGCGGAAGTCAGTGGCAGGTCAAAGCCGTCCTTGGTTCCGTCCGCATTCATGCTGGTCAGCAGAATCTCACCGGCTCCCAACTGTTCAGCTTCCTTGGCCCAGGCCAAGGCGCGGATACCAGATGGCGTGCGGCCTCCGTGTGTATACACTTCCCATTCGCCCCACGCCTCGTTGTACTTGGCATCAATGGCAACAACGATACATTGTGAGCCAAAGCTGCGCGCACCCTCCGCAATCAGCTGAGGGTTACGGACAGCCGCCGTATTTACGCCGATTTTATCAGCTCCGGCACGCAAAATGCGTTTCATATCATCGACATGAGATATCCCGCCACCTACGGTGAAAGGAATGGCAATTTCCCCGGCTGTCTGACGAACTACTTCTTCCATGGTGGCACGCCCTTCAACAGAAGCAGAAATATCCAGAAATACGATTTCGTCCGCCCCTTCCCGATCATAAAGTGCCGCCAATTCCACCGGATCGCCTGCATCGCGTAAGTTCACAAAATTAACGCCCTTAACCACCCTGCCATCCTTTACATCCAAGCAGGGAATAATACGTTTAGCCAGCATGCCTACTCCCCCTATGCCTTTGCTACAGCTTGTACGGCGACCTGTAAATCAATGCTGCCCGTATACAATGCCTTACCCACAATAGCACCGCCTACACCCTCTTTCGCATAGGTGCTCAGCGTGATTAGATCGTCCATCTTGCTGACACCGCCGGAAGCGATCACGGTTCGTCCACTGCTTTTCGCAAGCGCTACGATCGCCTCCACATTCGGGCCTTGCATCATTCCGTCGCGGGAAATGTCTGTAAAAATGAACATTTCCGCTCCCTTGGAGGCCAACTCAGCAGCCAATTCATCCGCTCGAACATCCGAGGTTTCAAGCCATCCGCGCGTGGCCACATAGCCATTCCGTGCATCCAGACCAATGGCGATCCGATCACCGTAGGTACCCAATACCGCTTCCGTAAAAGCACGATCCTCAATCGCTGCCGTACCCAAGATCACACGGCTCACGCCCAGCGACAACAGCCGCTCCACATGTTCACGTGTACGCAAGCCGCCACCCACTTGTACAGGCACTTGCACCGCAGAAGCGATGCGCCCAATGAGTTCATCGTTCACCGGTTGACCTGCTTTAGCACCGTCCAAATCAACCAAGTGAATGTAGGAGCCGCCCAAACGCTCCCATTCTTGGGCAACCTCCACCGGGTTTTCGTTGTATATCGTCTCCTGGTTATAATCTCCTTGTACCAGTCGTACACATTTGCCATCGCGAATATCAATCGCCGGGTATATCGTGAACAAAGTATGACCCCCTTGTGAGCTATTCAACATCTATATGCCTTTACATCAATCAACGACCAAAGTTGGCGTACCACCAACTGCATACTCACGAATCGTTACGCTCGCTTTTCCGCTTCTGCTAGTTCCAAAAATTGACGAAGCAGGCGCATCCCCATTTCCCCGCTTTTCTCTGGGTGGAACTGCATGCCATATACATGGCCTCTGCCCACGATAGCCGTTACGGGCCCACCGTAGTCGGTCACCGCCAGCAGGTCACTTTCGACCTCCGGCTTCGCATGATAGGAATGCACAAAATACACATGTCCTTCCTCCAAGCCCTGTAACAACGGGTGATCCGGCTGAGTCATACGCAGACGATTCCAGCCCATATGCGGCACTTTAACCCCCAGATCAGGAGCAAACCGAACGACCTCGCCTGGCAAAATATTAAGCCCTTCGTGACTGCCGTATTCTTCACCACGAGTGAACAACAGTTGCATTCCTAGACAAACACCGAGCAGTGGTTGTCCAGCGCTGGCAACCTCCTGAATCACCCGATCCAATCCGCTGGAACGCAAATGCTCCATAGCGTCCCCGAATGCCCCTACACCCGGCAAAATCACACCGCTGGAGGAACGAATCACTTGGGCATCTCCCGTTACTACAGCCTCATAGCCAAGACGTTCAACTGCCTTGCTCACACTATGCAGATTGCCTCTGCCGTAATCCACAATGGCAATAGACATGGGCTACAGCACTCCCTTCGTTGAAGGCACTCCCGTCACCCGCGGATCAATGGATGTTGCTTCATCCAGTGCACGTCCCAGTGCCTTGAACACCGCCTCAATCATATGGTGGGTATTTTGCCCGTAGTGAACGATGACGTGTAGCGTCATGCGAGCCTCCAACGCAAATTTCCACAGAAATTCATGCACCAGCTCCGTCGAAAAGCTCCCTACCTGCTGTGACGGATACTCCGCACGATACTCAAAGTGAGGGCGGTTACTCAGATCAATGACAACCTGCGCGAGCGCCTCATCCATCGGTACAAAGACGCTGGCATAGCGCTTGATTCCTTTTTTATCACCCAACGCTTCCAGCAAGGTTTGTCCCAGACAAATACCAATATCCTCTACGGTATGATGATCGTCGATATCAACATCCCCTCTGGCCTGTACATTCAGGTCAAAGTGTCCGTGCTTGGTGAACAAATCCAGCATGTGATTCAGAAAAGGAACATCCGTTTCAATCTCAGCTTGCCCTGTGCCGTCTACTGCAAAAGATAGCTGAATATCCGTTTCGTTCGTCTTTCGGCTGACGCTGCCTGTACGTTCTGTTACGTTATTTTCGTTCCCCATCGCCATCCACCGCCTTCTTTTCATTGTCCAATCGAACTTGTATCGCCCGTGCGTGACCTTCCAGTCCTTCATGGCGGGCAAGCTGCATAATCGTCTCTCCATTGCGCAGTAGCGCTTCCTTGCTGTAATAGATCATACTCGACTTCTTGATAAAATCATCAATATCCACTGGCGAAGAAAACCGCGCCGTTCCATTCGTCGGGATAATGTGGTTAGGTCCAGCAAAATAATCGCCTACCGGCTCCGAGCTGTACGCTCCCAGGAAAATAGCTCCCGCGTTTTCGATCAGACCCACATGCTCCATCGGCTGCTCTGTCATAATTTCCAAATGTTCTGGCGCCAGTCGGTTTACAATATGGATACCCTCTTCCAAAGTGTCGACGACAATGATAGCCCCATATGCCTCCACCGATGCAGCAGCAATATCTCTGCGCGGCAGCTCCGCCAATTGGCGTTGTACTTCAGCTGATACTTCTTCGGCCAAGCGTTGCGAGGGCGTAACCAGTATGGCTGAGGCCATTTCGTCATGTTCCGCCTGTGAAAGCAGGTCAGCCGCTACATAAGAGGCATTCGCCGTGTCGTCAGCCAACACAACAATTTCACTTGGTCCCGCTATACTGTCGATATCCACCGCGCCGTACACCTCGCGCTTCGCTAGCGCTACGTAAATGTTGCCGGGACCGCAAATTTTATCGACTGGCTCAATGCTATGTGTTCCGTAAGCGAGAGAGGCAATCGCCTGCGCTCCGCCAACCCTATATATTTCCGTTACACCAGCCTCTGCTGCAGCTACCAGTGTATATGGATCTATCCCTGCCTTGCCGCCTGTCGCCGGGGGTGTCACCATGACAATCTCCGGTACACCAGCCACCTGAGCGGGAATGACATTCATCAGCACCGAGGATGGATAGGCTGCTTTACCACCCGGAACATACACGCCTACACGTTTCAACGGTCGGATAATTTGGCCGAGCAAGCTACCATCCGGCTGTAAATCCATCCACGAATTACGTTTTTGCTTCATGTGAAAAGCACGGATATTATCCGCCGCCTCTCGAATCGCCTGTAAAAAAGAAGGCTCTACCTTGTCATATGCCGCCTTCAATTCTTCCTCCGTCACACGAAGTTGCTCTGCTATCAGCGATACACCATCAAACGATTGCGTATACCGCAGGACAGCCTCATCCCCCTCTTGGCGTACCGACTGAATAATGGTACGCACAGCCTCATTTTGCTCAGGTGTGCCGTAATCCACCTCCCGTTGGAGACTGAAATCACGGGCTGATACGATCTTCATTTGTCCATTCCCCCTTACTTGCAGCTTGCAGAATGCACCTTTACCATTGGCTTATTCCTTTAGTTCATTTACTCCTGGGGTGCCACCGCATTTGGAATCACCTGATGCAATCGATCACACAATGCCTGAATCGAGCTGTTTTTCATCCGGTAGCTGACCCGATTGGCAATCAGACGACTGGTAATATCCAGTATGCTGATCTGCTCGACCAATCCATTCTCCCGCAAGGTCTGCCCCGTTTCCACCATATCAACGATGCGGTCTGCCAGACCAATTAACGGCGCCAGCTCAATGGAGCCATTCAGCTTAATAACCTCCACCTGCTGGCCTTGCTCCCGAAAATACTGGGAAGCCACATTCGGATATTTTGTAGCGACCCGCTGACGAATACCTGGCTGCCAATCTGGTAAAGCAATCACCGACATCCGGCAACGAGCAATCCCGAGATCCAGCAGTTCATACACATCCTTGTTTTCTTCCAGCAAAACATCCTTGCCCACAATGCCGATGTCCGCCGCTCCGTACTCCACATACGTAGGAACATCAACGGGCTTCGCCATGATAAATTCCATTCCCAGCTCGGGCAGTGGAATGACCAGCTTGCGCGTTTCGTCCACATCCAGCGGAATGGGAACCCCTGCTCGGCGAAACAGCTCAGAAGCCTGCTTATAAATCCGTCCCTTTGGCATGGCTACCTTCAATGTTTCCGTCATGGCAATTCCCCCCTTTGTACTGGCTGTCTTCCTTCAGCTGTATAGCTGTATACCTCTGCATACAGGCCCTGCTGCTCACGACGTCGGTCTTCCGGTCCGCCCGTAAGCCCTGTCACCACAGTAAGACCTGTTGCGCGTAGCTGTGCCGCTACGGATAACGCCTCTTGGCGTCCCTGTTCGTCATAACGGATAAGTACAGGAAGCTTCGTCTCCATTTGGATACCATCCACACCATCGACGATCCGGTTTGTCTTCAATGCAAATCCCGTTGCAGGTACGGATCGACCAAACTGCTGAAGCAGATTGTCATAGCGACCTCCGTTGCATACGGGAAACCCAATCTCCGCCGCATAGCCCTCAAAAGTCATTCCTGTATAATATGAGAAATCCCCAATCATGGTAAGGTCGATTAACACATGCTCAGATACGCCGTAAGCCTCCAGCACTTCCCATACCTCGCACAAATGTGCAATGGATTGAATCGTCTGCTGCTCCACACTAAGACGGGTAGCCTGTTCGCAAATTTCTTTTCCACCGCGCAGCCGCAGAATAGCCTCAAGTTTATCCCGATGTTCGGGAGCCAAGCCCAAAGCTTCAATCGCTGTTCGGTAGCCCACTACATCACGACTGAGCAACAGTTCCTTTAGCGCTTGTTGTTCAGCCTGACGGCCTGGAATGATTTCCTCAAATAAGCCGTTCAGGAATCCCACATGTCCCATGGCAATTTTAAAAGAGGCCACCCCTGCTGCCTGTAATGATGCAATTGCCAATGCTACAACTTCTGCATCAGCCTCAGGCGAATCATCACCCACCAGCTCCACACCTGTTTGAAAAAACTCCGCTTCTCTTCCTGCCTCTTCCTCAATCGCCCGAAATACATTTGCGTGATAGGAAAGTCGGAGCGGTACTTCCTCTTCCTTTAGCAACGAAGATACCACCCGTGCAATTGGAGCGGTCATATCCGATCGCAGCACCAACGTGGTCCCCCGGTTATTGAGCAATTTAAACAGCTTCCGATCGGAAGTAGAACTAGCCACTCCCACCGTATCGTAGTATTCCATCGTAGGCGTCATAATCTGGCGGTAGCCCCAACGCTCCATGCATTCGAGTACATTCAGTTCAATGGCCCGCAGCTTCGACACTGCACGCGGAAGATAATCTCGAACCCCTACAGGGATCTCGAATCCTTTTGGCTTAGACATCTCTATCACCTCATGATTTCACAATATCTTTATCATGGTAAAGTGCTAACAAACTAAAGTATATTCGATATATTATCATGCCCTACTTGTGAACGTCAACCGAACGGCGCAGCCCTTTTTTACAGATTCGCCAAGCAGCTGCCCCTCTCTATATTTTATCCAATGCAAAATACATGAATCCTATATGAAAAACATCTATCAACGTATTTTCACGGAGCAAGACCGCGCTTACGTTAATTTTTCTTGTGCATATAGAGTTGTTCAGCTCCACTAAAAATTTATAAATTCTATACTCTAAAAAAAAGACTGCTAGCTTAAGCTAACAGTCCAAATTCAAAATATTTAGCTATTCACCTGTTCATCTTTACTCCGGGAAGGAAACTTCGGAACCGTGCCCAAACCGATCCATGCAAATGGTACATATCGAAAACACAACGTCACAATCAGCCATGAGCCAAACAGTGCCAACAACCATCCACCGGCAGCGGAGAAGATATATTCTATCGGTGATCCATGCAAATCCAACTTGCGATACACCCGCAGTAACGCCGGGTGAAGTAAATAAATACCGAAAGAACATGCCCCCAACCAACTGATTAACATTCGCAGTCTATCGTTAGTATGACGATATAATAAAACCGAGCACTGAAACAACACTAACGCAGATACGAGGGCATGTGCATTACGGAGTAGTTCATAGATCAGTGAATCTGCATAGATGTCTTTGCGATATGCTACAAACCATATTTGTACATAAGCTATACCCAGGAGTAACCAAGCCGCCCACAACCCCCACCAACTGATCAACTGACCACGTCTAATTACTGTACCTGACACTGGAAAAAGCCACTTTTTAAACCCTTCATATCCAATCGCTACAGCTGCGCCCAAGGCAAAATAACTGATATACGTAATCGCAAGACTTCCTCTTTCCTCTTGCCAAACGTATTTGTTCAGCAATACAAACCCCCATTGAATGACTAACCCTACTGCCAAAATGATACAGGCTGCTCTCCGTGGACTCGATATCCAATGACATAAGCGCTGCACTCCCCACAACAACAGCGGGAAGACCAAATAAAATTGGATGATGATGATGACATAATACAAATGTGTGTACGCCTTTCCCGTTAACAGCACGAGCGGAAGATCACTGAGCGGCATCAACCCGCGTGTTACCAAGGTCAAATAATACACAAGAGAAAACAAAACGTACGGTAACACAATAAACATCAGTCTTTTTCGGAAAAATATAAGCATATTCTTACCACGAAGCGGCCTATCGACATAATTGTAAAATAAAACAAACCCGCTCACAAAAATAAATACGGGCACTGCAAAGCTACTAAACACATTTAAAAATAAAAAAGGATAAAACAATAGAGAATGACGCGCATCAATTAAAGCCATTGAAGTCGCATGAATGGTAACAACGGCTGCAATTAATATTCCCCGGTAGATATCAAGCTCTGGTATACGTTCTTTTTTGACCAAATCAACACGCTCCCATATCGCCTTGCAAATATGTCTTTTATCAATTTTTAAACATAATCAACATGCATTACCCCACTTATTATACAGAAAAACAACACAAGAAAGACCCCTTAATACATAAGGGGTCTTTCTTATTGTGCTATTTACTACTCATCCACACCAGAGCGTCTTAAATCACGCAACGGATTGCCACCCACAAATGCACCTGCGGGCACGTCTTTATGCACGACCGCTCCAGCCGCTACGATAGCTCCGTCACCAATGGTGACACCCGGCAGAATGGTTGTGTTGGCGCCGATCAGCACATGATCACCAATCACCACTTTACCGATACGATACTCCTCAATGAGGTATTCGTGAGCCAGTATCGTCGTGTTATATCCAATGACCGAATTGTTCCCTATCGTAATATGCTCCGGAAAAAAAACATCCACCATCACCATCAGGCCGAAGGCCGCATGTTGCCCCACCTTCATTCCCAGCATTCTGCGGTAAATGACGTTTTTCAGAGAAAGCACAGGACAATACCGGGCAATCTGTATAAAAATAAAGTTCTTAACGCCTTTCCAGCGGCTCACCGTCCGATAAATCTGCCACAACGCATTGGGACCTTCTACAGGATAGCGGTTCACCTTTCTCACGATACGTTGACACCTTGAAGCTCCAGCTTCAGCAAATCCCGCATATCATGCAACATGTAGTCAGGCCCATATCCGCGCAGAGTTTCCTCGCCCTTGAGCGACCAAGCTACACCAGCCGATTTCACACCTGCTGCCTGAGCTGACAAAATATCAAAAGAACTGTCTCCGACCATCAATGTATGCTTTGCTTCAGCATTCAAGCCTGCTAAGGCCTTAAGGACTGGCTCAGCGTGTGGCTTAGGATGCTCTACATCGTCCACCGTCACAATATAATCCATAGAGGAAGTCAGATTGAACAGATTAAGTACACGTATCGTGGATGGTCGTATTTTAGTGGTCACAACCCCTAGCTTAATTCCTCTCGCACGCAACTCCTGAATAACCTCAATGACATATGGAAATGGCTTCACCATTTGATCATGATGAATCTGATTATAAGCACGGTAGTCCTTAACTAGCCCAGATACATCCGTTAATCCCGAAAAAGTACGGAGTTGATCGTCCAGCGTTCCACCCATATGAGGAATAATATGCTCCCGCGTCAGCGGATCAGCATCCGGATGATTCAAAATGTGTAGAAATGTGCTGATAATCAACTCATTCGTATCCATGATGGTGCCGTCTAAATCAAACAAAATCGTATTTATCATAGATGCTCCTTCTTGTCCTCGTCCGTGTCTTCCTTAGGTAGCTTATCCGCCGTAGCTGTTGGAGGAACCGCATCTTGTCCTGGACGGGATACCTGTTCTGGCGTCACGTCAGGTACCTGATCAATCCCTGCTTTGCTAGAGATAATCGGATCACTATACCGAGCAATAGATGTGCCCTTCCGGCGACGAACCAAAATGAAAATCACGGCAGCCACCACAATGAAAATAGGCAGCAATTGTGATATCCGTACGTTACCGTAACTTGGGTCCAGATGCCCTGGTTCAAACCCTAACCATACCATAGGAGACCACAGGGCATTTACAAAGGAAGCGAGCCAATCCGGTCCCTGAAAAGCCAAACTGTCCGTCCGTACACGCTCGATGAAAAAACGACCAATCGAGTACCAAATGAAGTAAAAAGCAAACATTTCGCCTGCACGTACAAATTTCATACGACGAATGACAAGCAGCAAAATCACACCTACAATACTCCACAGTGATTCATATAAAAATGTAGGGTGATGGAACACCCCGTTAACGTTCATCTGATTCACAATGAAGTCCGGCAGATGCAGTTGATTTCGCAAAAAAGTCTCTTCCGTCGGTCCACCGTAGGCTTCCTGATTGACAAAATTACCCCAGCGTCCAATCGCTTGACCGATTAGTAGACCTGGTGCGCAAATATCAGCGATACGCCAGAAATTATACCCTTTATACCGGAAATAAATGACCGCACATATAATGGCCCCGATCAAGGCACCGTATATCGCAATACCGCCATTCCAAATTTTAAAAACATCCCATAGATTATCTCGGTAGTCTTCCCATTTGAAGGCTACATAATAAATACGCGCTCCAATAATTGCTGATGGAACACCCAGAAGCAGCATATCCATAAAAAAGTCCTGCGGAATACCGAATCTTTTTCCTTCACGGATGGCGAGATATAAACCCACAAGCGCCGCCAGCCCCAAAATAAGCCCATACCAGTGGACCTTGATTGCCCCGATTGAAAAAGCGATCGGATTCAGCAGTAATGTTGCCGTTGACATATGTTTCTCTCACTCCTCGTTCTTCCTTGCAAACGAACAAACCTTAATCCATCTCTTCCATATCTTCAGAAATCGTAGCAGTCAGCTTGTTTGTAAATTGTAGGGCTGCATTAACACCCATTTGTTTCAAACGATAGTTCATCGCCGCAACCTCGATAATAACAGCCAAGTTTCGGCCCGGACGAACTGGGATCGTAACCAGTGGAACATCTGTATCAATAATGCGTGTCGTTTCCTCATCGAGACCAAGACGGTCATACTGTTTGTCCTGCTGCCATGCCTCCAGACGGACAACCAATGTAATCCGTTTATTATTACGAACTGCACCAGCACCAAATAGCGTCATCACATTAATAATGCCCACGCCACGAATTTCCAACAGGTGACGGATCAGCTCAGGTGCTGTACCATGCAGCTGAAAATCGGACGTTTGCCGAATTTCTACCGCATCATCTGCTACCAAGCGATGTCCACGTTTAACCAGTTCCAGTGCCGTTTCACTTTTACCAATTCCACTACTTCCTGTGATAAGCATTCCCACGCCATACACGTCACACAGTACACCATGAATAGTCGCCGTAGGAGCCAGCTTTCTTTCGAGAAAGCCTGTGATGCGGCTTGATAAAATCGTCGTCGCCATATTAGTACGCAGTACAGGAATATCTCGCTCTGCGCTCGCCTCCACTAACTCAGCCGGTACCTCCAGACCACGTGTGATGATAATGCATGGAGTCAGCTCTGTACACAGACGCTCCATCCGATCCCGTCGCTCCTCAGGTGGCAGCATCCCCAGAAAAGCCAACTCAGACCTTCCCAGAAGCTGTACCCGCTCCTGTGTATGATATTCAAAATACCCGGCCATCTCCAGACCTGGGCGATTCAAATCGTCCACTGTGATCAGTCTTCGCAGACCTTTTTCACCGGAAATAACTTCCATTTGAAACTGCTGTACAAGCTCGGATACCTTTACCTGTTTAGCCATTGTATTCTCCCCTTCATCTGCAAAACCGGATTCTATACGTCATTTGATTTATGTAGCTTTACCCTATTAACCATACAGCCCAACGCCAGTCTATGCTGCACTGCACCAATCCACACTCTACTTGATTTAACACTATGGTTCCAGGCTAACTCTATTCCGACAGCTGGGTTGATCCCATCTAGGACTCCTGCCAACGAACCCTGCTGCATCTAGACCTGTACCATTGTACCCATCGTATCGGAATTTTCCAATGAATGCAATGCCGAAGCTAGTAGCCGTATGCGATATACAAAAAGAGTCGCAGTTCTCCGCTTGGGGGAAACTGCGACTCTCTTCCAGAGGCAAATCTTATTCGCCAACCAGAATACTCAATTCCGATTCTTTATCAAAAATATGAACCTTGTTCATATCAACAGCCAACTTCGCTTTAACACCATCACGAGTATTGGAGCGTCCGTCTACACGGGCAATAATCGTATCGTTTCCAGCACCGCTCAGGTACAACAGCATTTCATGACCGAGATTTTCCGTTACATCCACAGTGGATGTAAAGATCGTATTCGGAGAAGCCTCCAAGAATACAGGCTCTTCATGAATATCCTCAGGACGGATACCCAAGATCACTTCTTTGCCGATATAGCCCTTCGCTTTTAAAATCTGTCCTTTACCTTCTGGTACGAACAGATCCAGACCTGGCGCATTAAAGTGCAATGCACCTTCTTTTTCAACCAGCTTACCTGTGATAAAGTTCATCGTAGGAGAGCCGATAAAACCAGCTACGAACAGATTCACTGGACGGTTGTACAGTTCATCTGGGGATGCAGCTTGTTGGATAATACCATCCTTCATAACGACAATCCGATCACCCATCGTCATGGCTTCAATCTGGTCATGTGTTACATAGATACAAGTGGTTTCAAGGCGTTTAACCAGTTTAGTGATTTCAGCACGCATTTGACCACGAAGTTTAGCATCCAAGTTGGAGAGCGGCTCATCCATCAGGAAGACTTGAGGATCGCGGACGATCGCACGGCCCAGAGCGACACGTTGGCGTTGACCACCGGACAGCGCCTTAGGTTTACGTTCCAGCAAGTGCTCGATATCGAGGATTTTGGCAGCTTCGCGTACTTTCTTGTCGATTTCTTCTTTCTTCACTTTGCGCAGTTTCAGACCGAACGCCATGTTCTGGTACACGCTCATGTGCGGATACAGGGCGTAGGATTGGAATACCATCGCGATATCGCGGTCCTTTGGAGCCACGTCATTCACAACACGATCCCCAATGTACAATTTACCATCTGAAATTTCCTCCAGACCAGCAATCATACGAAGTGTAGTAGACTTCCCGCAACCGGAGGGACCAACCAATACGAGGAATTCTTTATCTCGAATGTCCAAATTGACATCAACAACCGTAGCTTTATCTGCACCCGGATATTTTTTGAAAATATGCTCTAAACGTACACCAGCCATAGCTTCTGCCTCCCTAAGATCAAGTTATGAAATCGAATACATTTCTTACTTGTATCTTACCCTAGTCCACGTAGCGTGGCTATTCGCAAACTGCACAAAGATGCTATTTCCTTTTTGTCACTTTGTACAATAGCAGATAGAGCTTGACCAAAACTGCATCATTAAACGTCCGCACGTCCAATCCGGTCTCCTGTTTGATCTTGTCCAAACGGTAAATCAATGTATTTCGATGCACATAGAGACGCTTAGCTGTCTCACTCACATTACAATCCAGTTGAAAAAAGATATCTAATGTAGCCATCGTTTCTGAGTCTTCCAGTATGACAGATGATTTCATTACCTGCTCTAAAAATAGTACACGTTGTTCCTTGGGAATGCGGTTTAACAGCCTTTCCAAATGAAGCTCCCATGAAAAGTGGATGTGCTCTGTTACATGAAAAATCTTGCCCAGATGTATCGTCTCCCATAACAAATTCAGCTCTTGGGGAAGACTTTGCAAAGGGATCGAAGGCTTAGAAACCGCCAAATGGAATACACCCACCCACTCATTCGCAATAAGCTCATATAGGCCCAAGCTAAAAGCCGTAAGAACCTCTTCCAGCGATTCCGTAAAATCTGCATCCCTGGACTCAGTGTCTTTATCCCGTTCATCGTCCGCTCCTAATAAAAGCTCCTTTTTAGCCATAATCAGCCAAGACTGTTCGTCCAATGGAGTAAGTAACACATCCCCTCCAAAATAGCTCGCGAACAATCGATGGAGCTGCGTATAAGTAATAGCCCCCTCCTGTGTTCCCTCTCCATTCAGTAAAATCGGAACCATACACGCTGATAGCGAATCACGAAGCTGCAATTCATCAGGAACCTCTTCTTCCCTGTTTAGATTGGCAGCCTGCTGTATGAGCCATTGTCCAAAACGATTCATCCGCTCTTCCTCGCTATAAACCGGGTTATCTGACAATTGTGGACCGTTCTGCCAGACCTGCTCCATGTTCCCCAATAGCGCTTCTACCAGTTTCCGTTCTCGATCCGTCAAATATCTGGCCTCTACCACAAAGGCAGCCAGTTCACCTGCTGACGCACGAAACGGAAAATATAACTTGTTGTCACGTACAAACGATCTATCCGGAATAACTGAATCGGCTGTCTCTCCTTCTGCCATCATTTCCGGGCACCAAGGCACTATGGTAAAAGGCGCTTGAATAATATTCTGAAGCTGTTGCTGAATCCATTCTGTATCCAGAGTCACGCGATCACCACTTCACTTTTTTTAGAATATAGAATAGGCACTAAGCGAACATAATGAACTCATTATAACCTGTCGATACCGTAAAATAAAAAAGCTATATAAAAACATAACTTAAAATAATACAAAAAAAGCCATCAACCTATAGTTGATGACTTCTGATGAGCCATGAAGGACTCGAACCTTCGACACCCTGATTAAAAGTCAGGTGCTCTACCAACTGAG
>NZ_POVS01000011.1:0-926 GCF_002894905.1 Paenibacillus sp. F4 | reverse complement strand
CACCGAACCCGTAAGGGAGCAGATTTACAGTCTGATGCGTTTGGCCACTTCGCTAATCCTCCATATAAAGGTGGCTCGGGACGGAATCGAACCGCCGACACGAGGATTTTCAGTCCTCTGCTCTACCGACTGAGCTACCGAGCCATACCCATTAACAAAAAAATAAAGTGCGGAGGGATACCCCTTCCCACTTTAGTACGGTAAAACTATTGAATTGAAAAATGGCGGAACTGACGGGATTCGAACCCGCGATCTCCTGCGTGACAGGCAGGCATGTTAGGCCTCTACACCACAGTTCCCTAGATTTTTCAAAATTCAAAAATGGTGCCGGCGAGAGGACTTGAACCCCCAACCTACTGATTACAAGTCAGTTGCTCTACCAGTTGAGCTACACCGGCACAATGGTGGAGGCTGAGGGGATCGAACCCCCGACCCTCTGCTTGTAAGGCAGATGCTCTCCCAGCTGAGCTAAGCCTCCTGGGTATGTATGGTAGCGGCGGAGGGGATCGAACCCCCGACCTCACGGGTATGAACCGTACGCTCTAGCCAGCTGAGCTACACCGCCATAACATAATATTTCGCTTGCTTGTCCTAAATGGCGGAGAGAGAGGGATTCGAACCCTCGCACCACTTTCGCAGTCTAACCCCTTAGCAGAGGGTCCCCTTATAGCCACTTGGGTATCTCTCCATATAAATGGACTCGCTTAGCAAAACTCCGCAAGTTATTCTTCAACTCACCAAAGTGATTTGGAATATCAAGCACAATTTCAAGGTTACACCCTGAAAACTGGATCCGAAACTCATTTGCGTTTTATTTTAGGATAAGCCCTCGACCGATTAGTATTGGTCAGCTCCATGCATTACTGCACTTCCACCCCCAACCTATCTACCTCGTCGTCTTCAAGGGGTCTTACTAATTGGGAAAT